>CAZJBN010000177.1:0-6106 GCA_964543955.1 uncultured Bifidobacteriaceae bacterium | reverse complement strand
CCGCGCGATCGCATGGCTTGCCGCCGTCGTCGTCGTGACAGCCGCCTGCAGCGGGAGCACGCCGGACACACCGCCCGCTTCCCCGCCGCTGCCAACGGCACCGTCCCCGCCGGCCCATCGATGGCCGCTCCAAGCGACGATCATGCTGACGCCGGACGGCGTGCAACCCGGGGCCGTGACCATCAACGTCGGCGGCCGCGTCACGTTCGTCAACAACGACACGGTGGCGCACGAGATCGTGTCCGATCCGTACCTGCGCCACGAGGACTGCCCGTCGATCAACCGCGTGGGCCTGCTCGCGCCAGGCCAGCAGGGCGATTCGGCCATCTTCGAAAGCGTCCGGGACTGCGGTTTCCACGACCATCTGAACCCGACGACGGTGACGGGCAGGGTGGAGGTGAGGATCGAGTGAGGCTCTGGGTGCTGGGCTTGGGGCTGTCGCAGGCCCTGGGCTTCCCGATCACCGCGTTCGCACAAGAACCACAGCAGCCGCCGGAGGTTCGCGAGCACGTGGCGGTGACGGCGCCTGCCCTCACGCCGACGCGGGAGGCCTCGGGCACCGCCTGGCTGCCGGCGGCGACGCCGATGTACGGCCTGCATCGCCCCTGGCGAGGCTGGGATCTGCGGATCGACGGCGCCCTGTTCGCACAGTACCTCTACGAGCCCGGCGATCGTCATCGGACCGGGGGCTCGGCCACCCGCCAGGTCGGCGGCGTCAACTGGGGCATGATCCTGGCGCGCCGGGCGATTGCAGGCGGGCGCTTCGGCGTTCGCGCGATGGTGAGCGCGGAACCGTGGACCGTCCCCGGGTGCGGGTCGTTGAACTTCCTGGCGACGGGCGAAGTGTGCGACAACGACACCATCCACGACCGCCAGCAGCCTCACGATGCGGTCATGGAACTCGCGGTCGACTACGAGCACCCGCTGCGGCGGACGTGGCGCTGGCAGGTGTACGCCGGACTGGCGGGTGAACCGGCGCTCGGCCCGCCGGGGTACGCGCATCGCGCGTCCGCGATGGGAAACCCGACGGCGCCGGCAACGCATCACTGGCTGGATTCGTCGCACATCACGTTCGGACTCGTCACGCTCGGGATTCACAATCAGCGGTGGAAGGCCGAAACGTCGGCCTTCAACGGCCGGGAGCCCGACGAGAGCCGCGCCGGCGTCGATCTCGGGACCTTCGATTCCTTCGCGGCGCGCGTGACGTTCCTCCCCACCGACCGGGTTGCGCTGCAAGTGTCAGCAGGGCGGCTGCACGAGGCACGGATCGAGTTTCTGGAGCCGGCGCCGCGGCCCGTGACGCGGGCGACGGCATCGGCGGTCTACCATCGACCCCTTGGAGACACAGGCATCTGGGCTACGACCGTGGCGATCGGCTTCACTCGCGCGAGCGAAACCGTGAGTGGCGTGCCCGTGGAGCAGCACACGTCGGCGTTCATGGCGGAGAGCAGCCTGACCGTGTCGGCCCGGCACACGCTGTTCGGCCGGGCCGAAGTGCTCGGCATGCCTGCCCATCACCTCCACGCGGTCGATCTCGACACCGCGATCCTCACCGTAGGCAAGCTCCAGGCGGGCTATCTGTGGCACTTCCGGTCGATGAGAGGACTCGTGCCGGGCATCGGTGCGACGGTCGCAGCGAGCGTTGTGCCGGCAGCTCTCGCGCCTCGCTACGGTGGACGTGTCGCGCCGGGCATTGGGTTGTTCGTCAACCTCCGGCCGGCGCGACATGTGATGTAGTGCGCGAGGGGGCGGAGCGGCGGGTGTGAAGATCGGCGGATCTCCGAAGATCGGCGGATCTAAAGATCCGCCCTACATATCCGCCGTGACGATCCGCCCTACGTGCCCATTTCGTGCCCGATGACGACGTATCCGCTATCATCTCGTGCATGAATCGTCGTGAGCTCTTCTCGCAGGGCGGCATGGCACTCGCAGCCCTGGGTCTCGGCGCCTGTGCGCCCAAGTCTGCAGCCGTGGCGCCCACGCCTGTCCGCCGGCCGCCTGTTGTCCTTCCCCACGTCAAGGCCTCGTGGGACCGTGTCATCCGGACCACCATAGGCCTCCGCCCTCATCGGCCCGGCGGGTTCGTCCTGCGTGCCGACAAGCTGGACGCCAAGACCCTCATCCACAACTACGGGCACGGCGGCGCCGGCATGTCGCTCTCCTGGGGCACGGCGTCCATGGCTGCCGACCTGGCTCTCGCCCATCCGAACCGCCAGGCCGCCGTCCTCGGCGCGGGCGTCGTCGGGCTGACGACCGCGCGCGAGCTGCAGCGCCGCGGGTTCGACGTGACCATTTACGCGGCCGCGCTCCCGCCCGATACCACGTCGAACATGTCGCTTGCCGGCTTCACCCCGACCTCAGGCCTGTCGACGGCCGCCGGGCGCACGCCCGAGTGGACCGCGCAGTTCCAGACAGCCGTCGAGATCGCCTACCGGCGCCTGCAGCTGCTCGTCGGGCCGCGCTACGGCATCACCTGGATCACGAACTACTCGCCGACAGACGACGAGCGGCTCGGCACGGGATCGAACATGCTGCTGCCGGCGAGCGTGCAGCTGCCGTCGGTGGTGCTCGGTCCGGGTGAGCATCCGTTCCCCACTCGCTATGCGGTCCAGCGCCCCGAAATCCGTATCGAGCCGTCGATCTATCTCGAGGCGCTGCTCGAAGACTTCCGCCAGTTCCGGGGCCGCATTGTGGTCCGCCGCTTCGAGACCACGGCGGAGGTCGCCTCCGTGCCCGAGCCGCTCATCGTCAACTGCACCGGTCTCGGCGCCAAAGCGCTCTTCTCGGATGCCGACCTCATCCCCCTCAAGGGGCAGCTCACGGTGCTCGTGCCGCAGCCGGAGGTGCAGTATTCGACGAGCGGCGGCGTGGCGGTGCGGACCGCCGAGCCGGGGCTGGGCATCCACATGATGCCGCGCAGCGACGGCATCGTCCTTGGCGGTACGTCCGAGCGCGACGTCTGGACGATGGAGATCAACGAGGCGGAGCGGAAGCGGATTGTCGAGGGACACATCGAGCTGTTCAACGCGATGCAGTGAGAGTGTGGGACGGGGGGCTGAAGCCCAGGCGCTCCCTACACGCCGGTCAGCGGATCGAGATGCCCACGGCGAGGTTGACGAACGTCGACCCGGGCGCGGGCAGCGTGGTCGCGGTGGCGTCCCTGGCGCTCAGGCGGTGCCAGCGGGCGTCGAAGCCGATGCCGACGTGATCGGTCAGGAACCAGCGCGCGCCGCCGCCGAAGTTGAGCGCCCCGGTCCACCCGGACTCCTCCCGGGCCGCCGGCAGCGCATCGAGGGCCGCCGATTCACTGGTGATCGAGGCGCCGCCGTACCCGACGCTCAGATAGCTGTAGCCGAGCCGGTGGCCGAAGTTGAACGACACCTGCGGCGCCAGCGTGCTTGCCGTGGTCGTCACGACCGGGGCCTCCTCCGAAGCCGGCGAGCTCTTCCCCTTCGTCAGCGAGTAGCTTGCGCCGAAGCCGAACGTCACGGCGCGGCCCATGCCCAGGTAGATGTGTGCCCCGCCCTCGAAGCCGAGGCCGCGCGATGGGACAACGGTCCCGTCCGGGACGATGGGCGTCCAGCCTTCGGCCGACGGGAGGCCGCCCGACACGCCGCGCAGGTCGATGACGAACGGCCCGATTGGTTCGCGCGACTGCGCCGCGGCAGGAGCCGCGCACACGACGAGCGCGATACAGAGGAGAACGGGTGGACGCATCAGTAGCCGCTGCCCTTTCCGAGGGCTGGCGCATCGCCGCGCGACTCCCTGACGATGCGCACGCCGGCGCTCGCGCCGATGCGTGTGGCGCCGGCGGCGACCATGGCCCGGACCTGCTCCAGGTCGCGAACTCCTCCCGACGCCTTGACGCCCATCTCGGCGCCCACCACGCGGCGCATCAGCGCGACATCCGCGGCCGTGGCCCCTCCCGGGCCAAACCCGGTGGATGTCTTCACGTAATCCGCGCCCGCGGCCTTGGCGAGCGTGCAGGCCGTGACCTTCTCCTCGTCGGTCAGCAAGGCCGTCTCGATAATGACCTTGCTCGTCACCGAGCATTCCCGGCAGGCCGAGACGACCGCGCGGATGTCTTCGGTCACCGTCCGCACGTCGCCGGACTTGAGCGCGCCGACGTTGATGACCATGTCTACCTCGGTCGCGCCATCGAAGATGGCGCGCCGGGCCTCGTACTGCTTGACGTCCGGCGTCGTCGCTCCAAGCGGGAACCCCACGACCGAGCAGATGCCGACGCCGGTGCCCCGCAGCCGCGACGCGGCACGCGCCACCCAGGTGGGATTGACACAAACCGTGGCGAACTTCCACTCCGCCGCTTCCTGGCAGAGCTTGTCGATGTCGCCGGCGCTCGCATCGGCCTTGAGCAGCGTGTGGTCGATGGCGCCCGCCACGCCCCCGGCTCCGCCATCCTGCGCGTGCAGCCCCAGTCGCGTGGCCCCGGCATCCATCACGCCGCGCACACGGTCGGGACAGCACTCGTAGGTGAAGCCGTGACACGCGCAGCGCACGGGCGCCACGGCCCCTGCGGCGACCAGTTCCTCGAGGATCAGTTCGACCACGCGCCTGATGTCCGTCACGACAGGCGCTCCAGTTGTCTGATCTTCGCAAGCCGGCGCAGGTATCGCGGCTCGGTCGTCGGCGTGGACACGAAGACGTCCACGATGGCCTGGGCTTCTTCGGCACTCAGGAGCGTCGCGCCAAGGGTCAGGACGTGCGCGCCGTTGTGCTGCCGCGCATACCGAGCCAGCGTAGGCGTCGTGCACATGGCCGCGCGGATGCCGTCGATCTTGTTGGCGGCGATTGCCGATCCGATGCCGGCGCCGTCGATCACGATGCCGGCATCCGCCTCGCCACGGCTCACCAGTCGGGCAACGGCAGCGGCAATATCGGGATAGTCCACCGGATCCGGACCATTGGTGCCGACGTCGCTGACGGCCAGCCCGCGCTGCCGCAACCGATCGCGAATCGCGTTCTTGAGCGCGACGGAGGTATGGTCGCCTCCAATGCCCACGCGCCTGACATCGGCCACGGGCGCCAGGTCGGCACCATCGCCCGGCCCTCCCCCGCCAATGACGGTGACGCGCCGTTCACGAAGCGTGTCCTGAGCAAGGGGCGTGATGTGCCCGCCCGCCGCGAGCGTGACCGTGTCGCCGCGCTCCAGCGTGCGCGCGTCGGCCTCGGTGATGATCGAAAAGGTCTTCATGCGGCGGTCACGGCATCACGGCGATGTAGGGCAGGTTCCGGTACTGCTCGGCATGGTCCAGCCCGTACCCGACGACGAAGCGATCCTCAATCGTAAACCCGATGAACTCCACCGCCACGTCCACCTTGCGCCGCGAGGGCTTGCTCAGCAGGCACGCCGTCCTGACCGACAGCGGTCCGCGCCGGCGCAGGATGTCCTGCAGGTAGTGCAGGGTCAGCCCCGTGTCGACGATGTCCTCGATGACGACGACGTGGCGGCCCTCGAGGCTGCTGTCCACGTCCTTGTTCATGCGGACCTCGCCCGATGAGGCCTTGCCGGATCCGTAGCTGGACACGGCAATGAAGTCGAGCGTCACGACGCCGTCCATCGCGCGGACGAGGTCGCTGAGGAACATGAACGCGCCCTTGAGCACGCCCACGAAGTGGATGTCGCCATCGGGAATGGCCGCGCGAATCTCGCGGGCCATCTCGCCGATGCGGGCGGCAATCTGGTCCTCGCGGATCAGAATCTCGAGTGTCCCTGAGGTCACGGCACGGCCTTTCGCACGAGGTCCGCGGCGGCGCGCGCGCCGCGGATGACCTCGGTCTCGTCGAGCGTCTGCACTCGCCCCCCGCGCATCAGCACACGCCCGTTCACCATCGTCAGGCGCACATCGTCGCCGCGCATGACATAGACGAGGTGCGATACCGGATCGTACATCGGCACCTGCCGCGGCTGATCCGTGCGGACGGCAATGATGTCGGCGCGCTTGCCGGGCTCGAGCGAGCCGATGCGGTCGGCCATGCCCAGTGCGGCGGCGCCGCCGATGGTGGCGAGACGGAGCGCCGTGGCAGCGGAGAGCGCCTCGGGATCGCGGGACACCAGCTTGTGCAGGAACGCCGCCTGGCGCATGGC
>CAZJBN010000176.1:3464-6340 GCA_964543955.1 uncultured Bifidobacteriaceae bacterium | reverse complement strand
CACCCCGGGCACCCGTGCACCCCGGGCACCCGTGCACCCCGGGCACCCGTGCACCTGAACTAAAGTGTCGCCATGCGATCCCCAGTGGCGCCCTTCCTGCTCGCCCTTGTCGTCAGCGCCCTCCTCTTTGGCGCCGCCCGGATGGAGCCGTACTTCGCGGGCGACGTGCCGATGGCCAGGGCCCTGCAGTCGGTGTCCCCGGATACGGCGTGGGCCACCGCGGTCACGCGAACCGCCTCGGCACCCACGAAATACGCGCTCATGGCGCTGGCCATCGGCCTTGCCTGGGCGCTCGCCGGCTGGAAGGGCGCGGCCATCGTCCTCGGAGCGATTGTCGTCGAGCAGACCTTCGGCGAAGCGAGCAAGCAGATCGCCCAGCGGCCACGGCCGTCTCCGGACCTGGTAAGGGTCGTCGGCAGCCCGGCGGGCTACAGCTTCCCCTCGACATTCACCACGTTCTACGCGGTCATCTTCGGATCGTTGCTGCTCCTGGCACGGCGTGCCCGACCCTCGCCGCTCGCGACGACGGTTGCGGTCCTGTCAGCGGTGATGATCGGGATCGGCTGGGCGGCGCGCGTGGCCGTCGGCGCTCACTGGCCGAGCGATGTCGTGCTCGCGACCGTCATCTGCATGACGTGGCTCTGGGCAACAATGCGCGTCGTGCTGCCCAGAGGCGAATGATCGCCGGCACCGAGCGGCCCGAGGCCGGACCTGGGTCTGTGCTCCCCCGCGCGCACAGCGCCCGTCTGCTGGCCCTCGTCGCTCTGCTGCTCGTCACGTCGAGCCGGGTGGAGGCGCACCCTGCGCCGTTCTCGTTCCTCGACCTCTCGCTCGACGAGCAGGGTCTGCACGGATCGATCATCGTCCACGACCTGGACGCGGCGTACGACCTCGGCGTGGACCCGCCCGACGGGCTGCTCGATCCGGCTGTTGCCGCCACCTATCGCAGTGCCCTCGAAGCCCTCGTCTCCGAGCGGCTGCGGATTGTCGCCGACGGCGAACCGCGGACGCTCGAATGGACGGGCCTCGAAGTCGTCCTGGAGCGCTTCGGGCTCCGCCTGAGCTTTCGCGCCGGCCCACGGCCTGGACAGATCGACGTCCACGCGGTCATGTTTCCGTACGACCCGGTCCACCAGACATTCGTCAACATCCAGGAGGATGGGACGCTCCGGCACCAGGCGATCCTGACGGCCGACGCGCCGACGCTGCAGTTCTTCTCGGGCCGGCCGCAGGGACGGCTCGCCGTCGTCCGGACCTTCGTCAGGTCGGGTGTCGAGCACATCCTCATCGGCCCCGATCACGTGCTCTTTCTCATTGGCCTGCTGCTCCTCGGCGGCTCGATCGGCCGCCTCGCCCTCATCGTCACGGCGTTCACCATCGGACACAGCATCACGCTGACCCTTGCGACGCTCGACATCGTGTCGCCGCCGGCGCGCTACATCGAGCCGCTCATCGCGCTCACCATTGTCATCGTGGGCGTGGACAACCTGCTGGTGCTCGCCGAACGGCGAAAGGCGGCTAAGGAAGGGGTCCCGAGCGCGACCCGCGATGCGCGCCCGATCTTTGCCGGCGTCTTCGGCCTGATTCACGGTTTCGGCTTCGCGTCGGTTCTCAAGGAGTTCGGCCTCCCGCGCGAGGCATTGTCCTGGTCGCTCGTGTCCTTCAACGCCGGTGTCGAGGTCGGCCAGCTCGCAATTGTCGCGGTCGCCGCGGGCCTCTTGATGCTGGTTGGACGGGCCAGGCCCGCAGTGAGCTATCCGCTGGCGGTCGTCGGGTCGATTGGGGTTATCCTTGCGGGCGCATACTGGTTCGTCGAACGCGTGTTCCTGACGGGAGGGTAGAGATGAAGCGGCTCTTCACACTGGCGGCGATCCTGGTGAGCGGCCTGCTGGTCACGGCGGCCGTGCCCGGCGCACAGCAGCCCGCGGCGTCGGGCCCGAACGTGGCCGGTATCGAAAAGGTCAAGGACAACCTCTACATGATTACCGGCGGCGGAGGGAACACGGCCGCCTTCATCACCGCCAACGGCGTCGTGCTGGTCGATACCAAGCTGGCCAACTGGGGCCAGGCGATTCTCGACAAGGTCCGCACGGTCAGCGACAAGCCGATCACGCACATCATCAACACCCACACCCACGGCGATCACGTGGGCAGCAATGACTTCTTCGATCCGAAGGTCGAGATCGTGGTCCAGGAGAACACGGCCGCCAACATGAAGCGGATGCCGGCCTTTGCCGACCCAGCCAGGGCACACGGCCTCCCCGACGCCACCTTTACGGAGAAGCACACCGTCCTCGGCGGCAACGACGCCATCGATCTCTACTACTTCGGCCCCGCACACACCAACGGCGACGCGTTCGTCGTGTTCAGGAACCTCCGCGTCATGCACGCCGGCGACGCCTTCTCGGGTCCGAACAACCCGATCGTGGACACGAACAACGGCGGCACAGGAATCGGCTATCCGGCCACGTTGGCGCGGGCGGCGGCGGGCATCAAGGATGTGGAGACCGTCATCCCGGGACACAGTGCCGTGACCACGTGGCAGGCGTTCGTGGACTACGGGGAGTTCATGAAGGTCTTCGTCAGCGCCATCGAGTCAGCCGCCAGGGCCGGCCAGACGCCCGATCAGGCGCTCGCCGCATTCAAGGTGCCCGAGAAATTCTCGAAGTACAACATGCAGCGCGCCAAGGCGAACGTCGACGTCATCTTCAAGGAAACCGGCAAGTAACAGACGCTCGAGGTGCTCGGGTGCCCAGGTGCCCGGGGTGCACAGGTGCCCGGGGTGCACAGGTGCCCGGGGTGCACAGGTGCCCGAGGTGCTCAGGTGCCCGAGGTGCTCAGGTGCCCGAGGTGCTCAGGTGCCCGAGGTGCTCAGG
>CAZJBN010000176.1:0-3364 GCA_964543955.1 uncultured Bifidobacteriaceae bacterium | reverse complement strand
GCCCGAGGTGCTCAGGTGCCCGAGGTGCTCAGGTGCCCGAGGTGCTCAGGTGCCCTGGTGCTCGCGTGCTGAGGTGCTCGTAGCAAGGGCGGGTCTTCAGACGCGCCTGCTCAAGTGCCCAGGTTGCCTGCAGGTGCGAGCCGTCGCCGTTGGACCAGCACGCGCGTCAGCATCGCACCCAGGCAGCCGGCGGCCACGACGCCGCCGAGGTGCGCGGTGAGCACGTGTGCCGGCTCGGAGAAGTGACAGAACATCCGCCATCCGGCATCCGCCATGAGCCCCGCCGCCAGGCCGCCGAGGAGGCCCGTCACAGCGGGGCGGGTGGGAAAGGCGCGGGCTGACAGCACCGACGATGCAGCCACGAGGGGAAGCGCCGAGGCAAGCGATCCACCAAGGCACATGGCGGCAACCACCCACCACTGCCCCGCCACCATGATGTCGCTCGACAGCCAGGTCATCCAGGTTGCTGCCGCCACCACCGCGACAGGAAGCGCAAGCCAGCACACAAGACCACTTGCGGACCACCCGCGGCCGGGCACGGCATCGCGGAGCGCGGCCGCCATCAGAGCCATCGCCAGCCCGAGTTGCACCAGGGAGATACCCCAGGCTCCCATCCATCCAATCGACGCGCTGTCCTCCCTGACCGAAAACCAGAGGGGCGCTGCCACGAGAGCCAGCGCCGCGAAGGGCACCGCGGCCAGGACGCGAACGTGCGGCGGTCGAAGGGGCCGGACCGGAACACAGTCGGCCGCCACACGCGCGCGAAGGGCCGGCGGAATCGTCGATGTCTGGAAGCTCGTCATGATCGGGGACTTCGCTGAAGCAGGGTTCGCAGCCGCCGCATGCCGCGACTCGACCGGAGCCTGGCCGCAGCCTCGGGCACGCCAAGCCTGGCCGCCACTTCCTTGAAGCTGAAGCCCATCACGTGATGGGCCGCCACGGCCTGGCGCTGCGCCGCGGGTAGCGCGCTCACGGCTTCCCGCACTTCGATCCGGGCGTTCCACCTGGCGTCTTCCCCGCGCACAGCCGGGACCTGCACGTTCTCGTCGAGCTCCACGGTCGGACGACGCCGCGCGGTCCTGAGGTCCATCAGCCAGCAGTGGCGGGCGATCGCAAGCGCCCACGGCATCAGCGGGTACGAGGGAGCGTAGGTGTGCCGCGCACGATGAATCTGCAGAAACGTCTCCTGCATGAGGTCGTCCACGCGCGGGACGTCGCGAGCCAGGCTGAGCAGGTATCGACGAATGGCCGGCGCCAGCAGCGCGTACAGCTCGTCGAACGCCTCGACCTGGCCCGCCTGGTAGCTGACCATCAGTGCGCGCAGGCGCACGGACTCCGGCATCCGCGTCGTCATCCCGTCTGCCATGCCTTTGCCGCGATGGGCCGGATCGTATCAGCGTCGCAGCACAGGCGTGCGAACCAGAGAGCCTTTGATACCGAACGCCGCGTCCCGGCAAATACCCCATCATGCCGTTCAACTCCCGATCGATCCTGGCCGTGCCGGCCCTTGCCTGTGCGCTCGTCGCCTCGGTCCCTGCGGCCGTCATCCCCGAGGACGCGATTCCGACGTCATTGAAGGCGATGGCCGACACCGAGCGCGCCTTTGCCAGACGTGCCGCCGAAACGAACTGGCGGGATGCCTTCCTCGAGTACTTCGCTGATGACGCCGTGAGCTTCCGGGACAACGTTCCGGGCTCGGCCAGGGAGCGCCTGCGCGCGCTGCCGGTGCCGGCGCCGGGCGGCGGGCTGTGGTGGGAGCCGCGCGTCGGCGACATCGCATCGAGCGGCGATCTGGGCTGGCTCACCGGGCCGGCCGTGATCAAGGCGCCCGGCAAGCCCGAGCGGCCTGGCTGCTACTTTTCCGTGTGGAAGAAGCAGCCCGACGGGACGTTCAAGGTCATCCTGGACGAAGGCGCGGACCCGCCGGGCACCGCGCCGTTTGCCCCGGGGTTCGTGCGATCGCCGGCCACCGCGCAGCCGTTCACGCCGACGGTCAACGAAACGCCCGCAAACACCTTGATGGCCGCCGACAGGGCGCTCGGCAAGGCCATTGCCTCCTCGGGGGCCGCCGCGGCGTTCGGCGCCGTGATGCACGAAGGCGCGCGCATGCACCGCAACGGCGTCCTGCCGATGACGAGCCGGACTGAAGCGACGCAGTGGTTGGCCGCATCCGTGAAATCCATGTCGAGCGCGCCCGAGAAGAGCGAGGCGAGCGCTGCAGGAGACCTGGGCTACACCTGGGGCAAGGCGACGGTCATCGGCGCCGGCGGCCAATCAAGAACGGGCTACTACCTGCGGATCTGGACGCGCACGCACGATGGCGGCTGGCAACTGGCGGCGGACGTCGCCGGCTAGGCTGACACAGATGCGCAGACAACACAGATAACAGACAGGCAAAGATGCACGGGCAAAGATAGAGGCACAGACCTGATAACCAACCAGGCATCGCAAGCCGCGTGAGTCACGTGGGTTCATGTCTGATCATCCACGCGATCCTTCAGGAATCGACCGGGCCATTGCACACGGTACCGGGCTCAACAGCCAAGCGACGCGCACCGACCTTGCGGTCGACTTCCGCACGCAACAATGATGCGCACGACGCGCCACCGCTGCGGCGAATCGCGGTCGGCGGCTATGTGCGATTGGCGAAGGCCTTCGGTCCCCCATCCGGGATTCCGCCGTGGAGTCGCGGAACGCGCATGGGGAGGCTCCAGCCTTCTTCGTGTCGGGCTTCAGGACAGGCGGCTAACGCGGCCGTGAGCCCGGGACTACTCGTGCCGGAGGGCTACCACGGGATCCACCCGCCAGGCACGGCGCACTGGCACCGACGAGGCGACCAGTGCCACGAGCACAAGAAGTCCAGCGACAAATCCAAGCGTCCCTGGATCGGTCGGACTGACACCAAACAGCATGCCGGATATGAGGCGAGTGACGCCGACTGTGGCCAGCAGTCCGAGCACGATGCCCGCAAGGACGACCCTCCCGACAGGCACGAGGAGCGCTAACGCAATGTCCCTCTGCTGGGCGCCGAGGGCAATGCGCACGCCGAACTCCCGTGTCCGTCCCGTGCCCAGGTAAGATGCCAGACCGTAGACGCCGACGACGGCGAGTGAGAGTCCAAGGAGGGCGAAGGCCCCGAGGAGTACCAGAGCGAACTGGCGGTCGGCGAGCGAGCGTGCGACGCCGGTCTCCAGCCCAGCCCCGTTGATCATGGCGTGACCGCTGCCCATCTCGCGTAGCGCCTCGCGCTGGGTTCCGAGCATCTCGGCCGATGTCGTCGATGTCCGTACGACGACGCTGAACGCTGTCGCGGCGAGCGGGGCCAGGCTGTCTGGCAACTGGGTCATCGGCACATACACCTGTA
>CAZJBN010000175.1:0-6380 GCA_964543955.1 uncultured Bifidobacteriaceae bacterium | reverse complement strand
GCTGTAGGGCGTGTAGAACGTCCAGCCCGTGTCCACGCCGCCGTTGAACATCGCGTAGAAGAAGAAGATCGCGCCGAGCCAGAGGATGTAGAGGCTGAGCAGGTTGATCCGGGGGAACGCCAGGTCCCTGGCGCCGATCATCGGGGGGATCAGGAAGTTGCCGAGGACCGCCGGGATCGACGGGAGCAGGAAGAAGAAGACCATCACGATGCCGTGCATCGTGAAGAACTTGTTGTAGGTGTCGGCCGCGAAGAGGTCGCCTTCGGGCGTCGCCAGCTCCAGCCGGACGCCGGCGGCGAAAATGCCGCCGAGGAAGAACATCACGGAGATCGTGATCAGATACATGATCGCGATCCGTTTGTGGTCCTTCGTCAGGAGCCACGAGGCGAGCCCGTGCGACTCGTTCAGGTAGTGCCGTTCCGGCATCTTCAGCGTGTCCAGCATGGCCTACTTCTTCTCACCCGGCGCGGGTGCATTCGAGGACGGGGCCGTCGGCACGGGCGCTGCCGCCGGCGTGGTGGCCGTCGGGGACAGCGACTTGACGTACTCGACGAGCGATACGAGGTTGTCCTCGCTCACCAGACCCTGGAAGACGGGCATCAGCGGCTGATACCCCTGCACGACCTTTGCCTGCGAGTTCAGGATCGATTCGCGCAGGTAGCCCTCGTCGGCCACGACCGTCGAGCCGTCCGCGAGCGCGATGGTCTTGCCGACGATGTCCTTGAGGGACGGGCCGCGACCCTGGTTGGTATCGAGGTGGCACGTATTGCAGGCCAGGTCCTGGAACAGCCGCTCGCCCCGCTCCACCAGCGTGCCTTCGACGCCGCCGCTCGAGAGCCAGGCCTGGTAGTCGCTGGGCGTCATGACGATGACCGAACCGATCATGCCGGAGTGGTTGGTCCCGCAGAACTCCGCGCAGAAGATGTGGTAGGTGCCGGTCTGGGTCGGCTCGAACCACAGCTGCGTATAGCGCCCGGGGATGGCGTCGATCTTCGTCCGGAACGACGGGAAGTACAGGCTGTGCACCACGTCCTCGGAGGTGACGGTGACCTTGATGGGCCGCCCCACCGGCACGTGGAGCTCGTTGATCTCCCGCTGCCCCTCGAGGTGCTGGAACTTCCACATCCACTGCTTGCCGACCGCGTAGATGCTGAGCGCTTCCTCGGGCGGCGTCCGCACGTGGAAGAAGAGCGACGCGCCCCATCCGAACATCACCATCGCGATCATCGCCGGGATCGCGCTCCACAGCAGTTCGAGCGGGAGGTTGCCTTCGATGCGCGCGCCGACTTCTCCACTGTGCCGGCGGCGATACACCGCGCCGAAGATGACGACGGCCACGGTGACGCCGAGCGCGAAGATCGCCGACACCGCGATGAGGAACAGGTACAGGTTGTCGACGTCCCTGGCGAACGTCGAGGCCTGTGCGGGAAGCCACGAAAAGCCGTATGAACCCATAATCAGTTGGTGGCGCGTCGTTCGCGCCGGAGCGACACGGCCACGAAACCGAGGAGCGCCACCACCGTCGCGACGCCTCCCAATTGTATCGCCTTCATCGCCACGAAGCCGTAGGACCCGGTGCCCGGATCGTAGTGGTAGCAGTACAGCATCAACTTGTCCGCGAGCGATCCGATGCGGCCCGACGAGGATTCCATCAGCGCGAACTTCACGTCGCGCGGCGCGTACTCGATTCCGAAGAAGTACCGCGACAGCCGTCCCTCCGGTGTCGCGATGACGAACCCGCTCGCGTGCGCGAACTGTCCGGTGCCCTCGTCCCACGCATAGTGGAAACCGGCGGCCTCGGTGAGCGCGGCAATCGACTCCTGCGAACCCGTGAGGAAATGCCAGCCGGCCTCGGACCCTGGCCGCTTGTAGCGGTCCACGTAGGCCGCCTTCTTGCCTGCCGCGAGGACGGGCGTCTCACGCGGATCGAAGCTGACCGCCACGACGTCGAACTCGCGGCCGACACGCTCGTCGAGCGGGGCCAGCACGCTCGCGATTCCGTTCAGTACCTGCGTGCAGAGCATCGGGCATTCGTAGTACACGAACGCGAGCAGCACCGGCCGCTCGTCGAAGTACTCGCCCAGCTTCACCGTCCTGCCGGTCTCGTCCACGAACTCGAGGTCGAGCGGCAACGGCTCCCCGAGCCGCTGATCGAAGCGCACCTGACTGAGCACGCCAGGCATCTGCTCGGCGGGCACGCCCTGGCTGGGCCGCAGCGGTCCGTCCGGCTGCGCGGACATATCGGCCGACAGGACGGCCAGCATTGCCGCCACCGCCGCCAGTTGCCCGATCGCCGCGAATCGCCCGACGGCCGCCAATCCCCTGATCACCAATCGAATCACCCGTTCACCCAATCACCAATCACCCGGCACTCGCTCAATCTCTCAATCGCCCAATCGCCGATTCATCGACCTGACACGGTCCGGCCCGCCGAGCTGTCCTGCACGACCTGGCCGCGCGGGGTGTCGTCGGCACTGGCCGGCAGTCCGCGCTGGAGCGTCAGCTCCATCGCGCGCTCGATGGGAATGTGCACGATCCCGTTCGCCTCGTCGGCCCAGCCATAACTGTGGAGGCGCGCGCCGGCATCCTGGTTGAGCATGTAGACGTCCTTGAACGGCTGGGTCTGCAGCCTGGGCGCGGGTGCTTCCTTGGCCTGGCCCACGGCCAGCGGAAACTGCTGGACGGCGGCGTCGTGGGCGACGCGACGGCCGTCGAACAGCCAGAACACGCCGTACACGATGAACACCGAGATGACCATGGAGACCGTCAGCCAGACGCCGAACCGGTACCCGATCGACGGATCGATGTCGGTGTGCTCGTAGCCGGCCCCCGGAGGAGTCGGTCCGTACTCGAGATCGTGTTCAGTGGACATGGTGCGTCAATGCCTTCGCGAGTCCTTCATCGTGGAGCGGCAGCAGCGGCTGGCTGAGCAGCCGCCTGGCGAAGAGCGCCAGGAAGACGCCGCCAAGGGCAATCGGGAGCGCCACGTCGAGCAGCGTCACGCTCAGCGTCGGGTTGAACTCGGGGGCGATCGTCCAGTAGTAGTCGACCACGCGCATCAGGATGAGCCAGAGCGCGACGACGCGCAGCTTCGTCTGGTCGCGCTTGATGTCGCGCGACAGCAGGATGGCGTAGGGCACGATGAAGTGCAGCACGATCAGGGCGATCGTGACGTATTGATAGCCGCCCTGCGACCGCACGATGTAGTGCGGCACTTCCTCCATCAGGTTCGCGGAGTAGATGATGAGGAACTGGGAGAAGGCCAGGTACGCCCACAGCATCAGGAACGCGAAGAGGAGCTTCCCGAGGTCGTGAAAGTGGCCCGCGTTCAGCACGCGGTCCATCGGCTCGCTGCCGGAGAACAGCACGAGAACCGCAATCATCAGCGCGAGCGCGGCCAGGCCGCCGCCCACCATGAAGAGCGGTCCCCACATCGTGGAGAACCAGTGGGGGTTGACCGACATCAGCCAGTCGACCATGGCAAACGTGATCGTGAGCGCGTAGACGACCAGCCCGCCGCCCGAGAGCACGCTCAGCTTCTTCGTGTAGACCGGATCGCCGGTCTCGTCCTGGAGGCGCGACCACTTGAGCAGGAAGTGACCCATCGCGATCCAGATAGCGAAGTACAGGGCCGCCCGGACCAGGAAGAACGGCGCGTTCAGGTAGGCCGCCTTCGACGCGATCATCGGGTCGGACAGGGCGTCGGCATGCGTCCAGTGATAGAGGTCGTGCATGCCCGCGACGATGGGCAGGAAGAGCACGGCCATGGCGGGCATCGTGCTCGCGGCGGCCTCGAGCGGGCGGCGGATCACGACACCCCAGGCGCCGCCGGACAGGTGCTGCACCATGAGGAGCGCCATGCTGCCGAGAGCGATGCCGTGCCAGAACGTGTAGGCCACGAGGTACGCCTGGTAGAAACGCTCGAGCCCCGCCATCGCGAAGCCGACGCCCGTCAGGACCAGCCCGACGACCGCGGCGATCATCCCCAGCCTCTGCAGTCCTGCGACGCTCTGCGGCGCCCGATAGGTTTCCGTCGTCATCGTGATGTCGTCTGCCTTCCGTCGATCTCGTCTCGCTCCGGTCGTCCTTCGGTCCGGATCAGTGCGGCGCCGGCTCGGCGGCCTTCGTCGCCGGTTGCGGGTTGGTGACCTCGCCCTGCCGATCGGCCGGCACCTCGGCCATCGTGGCGTGCTGGCTGAGCTGCAGCGCGCGGACGTAGGCGACGATCAGCCAGCGGTCGCGCGCGGGCACCTGTTCGGCATACCCCTGCATGGCGCCGAAGCCGTTGGTGATGACATCAAAGAAATAGCCGACCCGCTCGTCGCGGAGCCGGTCCTGGTGGTACGAGGCGGCCCGCCTCAGACCGCGCTGCACGACCATGCCCTCGCCGTCGCCGAGCACGCCGTGGCACGGCGTGCAGTAGACGCCGAAGCGCTCCCGGCCGCGCTGCATCTCCTCGTGGCCGATGGCGAACGGGAACTCGGCGACGAACTCGCCGTTGCTCCGCCCGGTGTAGAAGGCCTCGTCCGCGCGCAGCCATCCGCGTGCGACGGTGCCGACAGGCAGGGTCCGCGACGCCCGTCCGTCGGCGAAGAAGGTGCTCGCCTCGAAGGGCTCGTAGCGCGGTGTGTCGTGCATGTCCTGCCGGCAGCCGGCCGCGCCAAGCGCGAGCAGCACCACGATCGATTGGACCGCCATGCGGCCCGACATCAAGGGCAGGGCCCGTGGCTGGTTACGCCGCAACGTCGTGCACTCCCTTCGCGCCCCGCTCCTCGAAGAACCGTGTCACCACCTGGTGGTCGAACCGGGGATCGCTCGACTCGATGACGAGGAAGAACGCATCGGAGCTCGCCATCGAGAACCGCGGCACGTTGAAGACCGGGTGATAGGGCCGCGGCAGGCCGTTCAACGCGAACATGCCAATCGCGGCCGCGAGCGACGAGAAGAGAATCGTCAGCTCGTAGGACGGCACGATGAACGCGGTCCACGTCGCGTAGGGGCGGCCGCCGACATTCATCGGGTAGTCGATGGCCGACATCCAGTACTGCATCGCGAACCCGGTCGCCATGCCCGCGAGCCCGCCGGCGAGGACGAACCGCGAGAGCTTGGTCCGCTTCTTGTGGATGATGTCGTTCAGCTCCTCGACCGGGATCGGCGAGTAGGCCTCCAGGACCGTGTAGCCCTCGGCCACCGCGGCCTTCGACGCATCCACGAGCGCCTGGACCGACGCGAACTCGGCCATCACACCGTGCAGCGGGTTTTCGTGTTCAACCGCGTGTGCCATACGTTCCACCAGCAAGTGCCGTCATTCCGTTGGTCCCCGGCATCGCCCAGTCCTTCCTCAATGCCCCGATCCGTGCTCCGACTCGACCTTCGACTGCGGCAGCAGCGTGCGGACCTCGAACATCGCAATCATCGGGACGAAGCGGATGAACAGGAAGAACAGGGTGAGGAACAATCCGATTGTCCCGAAGTAGGTGGCGAAGTCCCAGAACGTCGGGTAATACATGCCCCACGAGGAGGGCAGGAAGTCGCGCGCCAGCGTCGTGACGACAATCACGAAGCGCTCGAGCCACATGCCGAGGTTGATGACGAGCGAGAGCACGAAGAGGAGCTTCGTGTTCTGCCGCACGGCCTTGAACCACAGGAGCTGCACCATGCCGATGTTGATGCTGATGAGCAGCCAGTACGACCAGGCGTACGGGCCGAACATGCGGTTCCACATCATCTGCCGCTCGAAGAAACTCCCGCTGTACCAGGCGAAGAACGCCTCGACCGTATACCCGTAGCCGACCATCAGGCCCGTCGCCAGCATGACCTTGGCCATGTTGTCGATGTGCCGCATCGTGATGAGGTCCTCGAGGCGGTAGGCCGCGCGGATGGGGATGGCGAGCGTCAGCACCATCGCAAAACCGGAGTAGATGGCGCCGGCGACGAAGTAGGGCGGAAAGATCGTGGCGTGCCAGCCCGGCATCACCGAGACCGCGAAGTCGAAGCTCACCACGGTGTGGACGGAGAGCACGAGAGGCGTGGAGAGACCCGCCAGGAGCAGCGAGGCCACCTCGTAGCGATGCCAGTGCCGGGCCGATCCCCGCCAGCCGAGGCAGAGAATGCCGAAGGTGATCTTCTTGAATCTCGAGACGGCGCGGTCCCGCATCGTGGCCAGGTCGGGTACCAGGCCCACATACCAGAACACGATCGACACGGTCGCGTAAGTCGACACCGCGAACACGTCCCAGATGAGCGGGCTTCTGAACTGCGGCCAGAGGCCCATCGTGTTGGGATAGGGGAACAGCCAGTAGGCCGCGAGCCACGGACGGCCGGTGTGGAAGATCGGGAAGATCAGCGCGCAGGCCACGGCAAACAGCGTCATCGCCTCG
>CAZJBN010000174.1:0-6541 GCA_964543955.1 uncultured Bifidobacteriaceae bacterium | reverse complement strand
GGGACCAGCGAAGCGGAGCCCACTGGACGGTTTGAGGCGGAGCTTCGCTAGTCCCCTGGAACCGTGGTGGCTCACACAATTCCCGGGCGCGGCCTCACCGTTCCGCGCGGATCGACGGGCGCCGACGGGGAGCCGGGTGACGGAAGCGCGTCAGATCAAATATGATCGTCCGCTGACATGAAGGGACTCATCCTGAGCGGGGGCAAGGGCACCCGGCTCCGCCCGCTCACCTACACCAGCGCCAAGCAGCTGGTGCCCGTCGCCAACAAGCCGGTCCTCTTCTACGGCATCGAGGCGCTCGTCGAAGCCGGCATCACGGACATCGGCATCGTCGTCGGCGAGACGGAGGCGGAGATTCGGGCGGCCGTGGGCGACGGGTCCCGCTGGAACGCGCGCATCACCTATCTCCCGCAGGACGCCCCGCGCGGCCTGGCCCACGCGGTGCTCATCAGCGAGGCGTTCATCGACGGCGAACCGTTCGTGATGTACCTCGGCGACAACCTGCTCAATCGCGGCATCGTGGAGTTCGTCGAGCAGTTCACGCGCGAGCGGCCCTCGGCGCAGATCCTCCTGACGCCGGTACCCGACCCGCAGATGTTCGGCGTCGCCGAGCTCAACGGCGACAAGGTGGAACGGCTCGTCGAGAAGCCGAAGGAGCCGAAGAGCAACCTGGCGCTCGTGGGCGTCTACATGTTCGGTCCTGACATCTTCGACTCGGTCAAGCGCATCACGCCGAGCTTCAGGAACGAGCTGGAGATCACCGACGCCATCCAGGACCTGATCGACCGCAACCTCCGCGTGACGCCGCACCTCGTCAGCGGCTGGTGGAAGGACACCGGCAAGCTCGAGGACATGCTCGAAGCCAACCGTCTCATCCTGGACACGCTGGAGCCCCGCGTCGAGGGGACGGTCGATGCCGCGTCGCGGCTCGATGGCAAGGTCGTGATCGAGGCCGGTGCCAGCGTCGTGCACTCGGTCGTGCGCGGTCCGGCCATCATCGGCGCCGGCGCCAGGCTCGAGCACGCCTACGTCGGTCCGTTCACGTCGATCGGCCGGGAGGTCCAGGTGCGAAACTCCGAGATCGAGCATTCGATCGTGCTCGAGGGCTCGCACATCCACGATCTGGAAACGCGCGTCGCGGACAGCCTCATCGGCCGCGGCGTGAAGATTCACCGCCTGCCGCTCAAGCCGGCGGCGCACCGCTTCATGCTCGGCGACAATTCCGAGGTCTGGATTCGTTGGTAGCAGGGACATGACACACGTACTGGTGACCGGCGGCGCGGGTTTCATCGGCAGCAACTTCGTTCGATACGCCCTGCAGGCGCATCCCGACTGGCACGTCACGACGCTCGACAAGCTGACCTATGCCGGCCGGCGGGAGAACCTGCACGACGTGATGGACGACCCGCGGCACCGCTTCGTCCATGGGGACATCTGCGATGCGGCGGTCGCGGGGCCGCTCGTCGAGGCCGCGGATATCGTCGTGCACTTCGCGGCCGAGACGCACGTCGACCGCTCGATCCTCGCGGCCGGCGACTTCATCCGTACGGACGTCGAAGGCTCGTTCGTCCTCCTCGAGGCGGCGCGGCGCAACCCGAGGCTCCGACGATTCGTGCAGATCTCCACCGACGAGGTCTACGGCAGCGTCGCCGAGGGGTCGAGTGCCGAGACCGACGAGCTGAGGCCGCGGAACCCCTATTCGGCCAGCAAGGCCGGAGCGGATCGGCTGGCGTACAGCTACTGGGCCACCCACGACGTGCCGGTGATCATCACGCGCGCATCGAACAACTACGGTCCGTATCAGTTTCCCGAGAAGGTGATTCCGCTCTTCGTGACCAATCTGATCGACGACATCCAGGTACCGCTGTACGGTGACGGCGGCAACGTGCGCGACTGGCTGCACGTGCTGGACCACTGCCGGGCGCTCGACAAGCTGATCCACGAAGGCGCGAGCGGCGAGGTCTACAACATCGGCGGCGGCAACGAGGTCAAGAACGTCGACCTGACTTACGCGCTGCTGAAGCTCGTGGGCAAGGACGACTCCCTCATCAAGAGAGTCGAGGACCGGAAGGGCCACGACCGCCGCTACAGCGTGAGCACGGCCAAGCTCCGCGCCATGGGCTGGCAGCCCGAAGTGCCCTTCGAGCAGGGACTGGCCGAAACCGTGGACTGGTACCGCAGGAACGACTGGTGGTGGCGGCCCGTCAAGGAACGGGACCCGCACTACAAGGCCTACATGGAACAGCAGTACGGCCGTCGCGGCGCGAGCTGACGCCCGTCATCGTGACTCCCCAGGCAGATCAGGCGGTCACGCTCGTCACAGGTGCCGCCGGCTTCGTCGGATCGCACCTCCTCGAACGCCTGTCGGCGGACGGCGTGAGAACTGCCGGCTGGCGCCGGCCTGGAACGACCGGCAACCAGGCGATCTCCGTTCGCTGGACGGACGTGGAGCTCCTCGATCGCGAGGCGGTGCGACGCGCGGTGGCGGATCTGAGGCCCGCAGCCATCTACCACCTCGCGGGCGCTGCGCACGTCGCCGATTCGTGGTCGCACCCGCGTGAGACGTTCGAGGGCAACGCCCTCGCCACGCATCACCTGCTCCAGGCGCTCCAGGCCGAGGACCTGCGCCCACGCCTCCTCGTGGCCGGTTCGGCGACGATCTACTCGCCGTCCGCGGATCCGATCACGGAAGAGTCGCCCCTCGGCCCCGCCAGTCCCTACGCGACGAGCAAGCTCGCGCAGGAAATGATTGCCCGGCGCGCATGGGAGGAGCATGGCATTCCCGTCCTGCTGGTGCGCGCGTTCAATCATGTCGGCCCCCGACAGACCCCGGCATACGTCGCGCCGAGCATCGCGCGTCAGGTCGCACTCATCGAAGCAGGACGCATGGAGCCGGTGCTGATGATGGGCAACCTGGATCCACGCCGCGACGTGATGGACGTGCGCGACACCGTGCGGGCCTACACCGCCCTCATGACGTCGGGCACGCCCGGCACGCCTTACAACGTCTGCGGCGGCCGGCCAATCCGCATTGGAGATCTGGTGGAGCTCTTCCGCGCCCGCGCGCGCGTGCCGATCGCCATCCGGCAGGATCCGGCCCGCATGCGGCCGAGCGACGTCCCGGTGCTGTACGGCAGCCATGCCCGCTTGACGCGTGACACCGGCTGGACTCCCCGAGTCACGCTCGAAGAGACCGTCGACGCGCTGCTCGACTGGTGGCGGACTGAGTCGATCGGCTGACCCGCCGATCGATCAACGCTCCGGACCGCGTCCCGATGCGGGATGCGCTGTTCACCATCGCCTGTGAAACCCGCTTGACAAGGGCGAACAAAAGGCGAAGTATTGAGACGCGCGGGAACCGGCCCGAATCAGCGCGATCTCAATGGAACAGGCGCGTCTCTTCGACATCCAGCCCCTGCAACCGACCACCAGGGACATCGCCAGAATGGTCAAGGCCGGCGGCGTGGGCGCACTCGCCGACGCCGTCCGGCGCGGGGACGCGGCGACCTACCAGGTAGTCCGCTGCCGCTCCGCGCTGAACGCGGTCAACGGCATGCCGTTCAAGTGGACGCTCAACCCCTACCGCGGCTGCACGCACGGGTGCCATTACTGCTTCGCGCGCCGATATCAGGGTCAGCTCGAGCTCGACGCCGACGACCAGTTCGCGTCGGTCATCTTCATCAAGACCAACTTCGTCGAGGTCCTCACGCGCGAACTGGACAGACCGTCGTGGACCCGGGAGCTGGCCGCCCTCGGCACCGCGACCGACCCGTACCAGCCGATCGAAGGAACGTACCGCCTCACGCGTGGCGCACTGCAGGCCCTGGCGCGCGCCAGTAATCCCGTAGGCATTGTCACCAAGGGGCCACTGATCGTCCGCGACATCGACGTCCTCCAGGACCTCTCCCGGCAGGCGAGTTGCCACGTGCACATCAGCGTGCCCTCGGTGGACGAGGACGCGTGGGAACGGCTCGAGCCAGGCGTCGCGCACCCGATGCAGCGTCTCCGCGCGGTGCGCCAGCTCGTCGATGCGGGCATCGACACCGGCGTCCTCATGGCGCCCATCGTCCCAGGCATCACGTCGCACCCCGGGAAGCTGGAGCGGACCGTCAGGGCCATTGCCGATACCGGGGCGCGGTCGGTCGGCGTCATGGTGATGCACCTCGAAGGCGGCACGCGCGACCACTTCCTCCGCGTCCTCGCGCGCGACTATCCGCACCTCTCCGAGCGCTACGGGGAGCTGTACGCCGGCAAGTACGCGCGCAAGGAGTACGTGGAGCGCGTACAGCACGTCGCCGGACTGCTCAAGGCGCGCTATGGCCTTGCGAGCCGCCGGCGCCGCTCGTCAATCGCGCCAGCAGTCCCGCGATAATCGCGGCCCGCATCGGCAGCGACGAAAGTTCCACGTGCTCGTGCAGGGCATGGGCGCCGTCGCCAACCGCCCCAAGTCCGTCGAGCGTCGGGATCCCCAGTGCGGCCGTGAAGTTCCCGTCGGATCCGCCGCCAGTCCCCCCTTCCTTCAAGTCGACGCCGATCTCCGATGCGGCGTCTCGCGCCAGCCCGAAGAGCCGCGCCACACCGGCCGAGCGCTCCATCGGCGGCCGGTTGAATCCTCCAGCCACCTCGATGCGCGATCCGCTCGTCACTGGTGGCAGCGACCGGAGCGCCGCGTCCAGCCGATCCGCATCGGCAAGGGTCTCCGCGCGTACGTCCACGGTGGCGCGCGCGAGATCGGGGACGACGTTCGGGCGCGAGCCGCCGGAGACGAGGCCCACGTTGACCGAGATGCCGCGGTCCAGGTCGCGAAGCCTGTCGACGGCCAGCACCTGGTGGGCGAGCTCGCGGATGGCGTTCACGCCCTTCCGCGGATCGACACCCGCGTGCGCCGCGACACCGTGCACCGTGACCTCGTACTGACCGATACCCTTGCGGCTGGTCTTGAGGGCGCCGCCGGCAAGGGCAGGCTCGAGCACGAGCACGGCCTCCGACCTCAGTGCCTCGGCCTCGATGAGCGCGCGCGACGTGTGGCTGCCCGTCTCCTCGTCCGTGGTCCAGAGCATGACGATCCGCGTGTCCGCGGGTGGCTGGACCTCGAGCACGGCGCGGGTCGCCAGCATGCCGAGCGCAATGCCCACCTTCATGTCGAGCGTCCCGGGCCCGTGCAGCCGGCCGTTCTCCCGCCGGAGGGGCATCCTGTCGGTCTGGCCGATCGGCCAGACCGTATCGAAGTGGCCGAGCAGCAGCACCTGCCGCGCGCCGACCCCGAACGACGCCCGCAGGTGATCGCCTGCCGCGGCCGAGGCGATCCGGGTCACGTCGCCGCCCAGCTCTTCGAGCCGCAGTGCAAGCAGCGTCCCGCAGCGATCGACCGCCGCCTTGTCGTCGGTCGGCGATTCGATGGCGACGAGCGATTCCGCCAGCTCGAGCATCCAGTCGGCCGAGCGTTCGCAGAAGTCGAGCAGTCGTCTGGTCATGGGAGGAGGCCTATAATATCGGGGATGCGTGGTCTTGTCGGGATTGCGATTGTCGTAGTCGGATCGGCGCTCTCGGCGCAGACGCCGCAGCCGTTTCCGGTGCCGCGCGGCAGCACGCCGTCCCAGCCCGGGCAGCCGCCGCCCGCGCCGCCCCCGACGTCGGCGCCGGGCCGGGTCTCACCCATCCCGGAGGAGCCGCTGGTGTCCGCGGCCGAACGCGCACCGGACCTGGGCGTGCCGATGTATCCGAACGCCGTGTTCATCACGTCCTACGACGCAGGACGCGGCCAGCGCTTCTACCTCTTCGGCGTCAGTCTCTCGTATACGGAGGCCGTGCAGTACTACCGCACGACGCTCAAGCAGCGCGGGGACCAGCTGTTCGAGTCGCCGCCCACCCACCAGTTCGAGACGGGCCGATTCAACGACAACACGATGGCGTTTCCGCCGAGCGTGACCATCAAGGACTTCACGTGGGGTGGCTCGGCCGGCTATCTCAACCCCTACAAGGGCGGACCGGAACGCTTCCCCACCATCATCCAGGTCGTCCCGGCCCCCGCGGCACCCCAGTAGCGGGGGCTCACGCCCCGCTCGGTTCCTTGACGTAGAGCTCGCCTTCCTTGCGGAACTCCTCGGCCTTCTCGGCCATTCCCTGCTGGGCCTCGGCGCGCAGTTGCTGCGTGAGCTCCATGCTGCAGAACTTCGGCCCGCACATCGAGCAGAAGTGTGCGACCTTGGCGCCGTCGGCCGGCAGCGTCTCGTCGTGGTACGCGCGGGCGGTCACCGGGTCGATCGCCAGGTTGAACTGATCCTGCCAGCGGAACTCGAACCGCGCCTTCGACAGGGCATCGTCCCAGGCGCGGGCGCGGGGGTGGCCCTTGGCCAGATCCGCGGCGTGCGCCGCGATCTTGTACGCAATCACGCCTGCCTTCACGTCGTCTCGATTCGGGAGACCGAGGTGTTCCTTGGGCGTGACGTAGCACAGCATGGCCGTGCCGTACCAGCCGATCATCGCGGCGCCGATCGCCGAGGTGATGTGGTCGTAGCCGGGCGCGACGTCGGTGGTGAGC
>CAZJBN010000173.1:0-6564 GCA_964543955.1 uncultured Bifidobacteriaceae bacterium | reverse complement strand
AGGCTAGACTGTCATGCGTGTCCTCGCCAGACGATGAGCTGCTGCGGCGCCTGCCGATCTTCAGACGTGTCTCTCCGGAGTTGCGGGCGCGCGTCGCTGCCGTCGCGCGCCTCAAGTCGTACGAGCGCGGCGACCTGATCTTCGTCGAAGGCGACCCGTCCGACGTCTTCATCATCATCGTCTCCGGCCGCGTCAAGGTCTTCAAGTCGACCCCGGCCGGCAAGGAGATCATCCTCGAGATCTTCGGCGCCGGCGATCCGCTCGGCGCCGTCGCCGTCTACGAAGGCGCGCCGTTCATGGCCTCGGCGCTCAGTCTGGAGCCGACACAGGTGCTGAGCATCGAGCAGACGGCGTTCTTCAGGCTGCTCGAAGCCGAGCCGGTGTTCGTGCGCGGGTTGCTGTCGGGCCTGACCCTGCGCCTCGCCGAGCTGACGCGGCGGCTCGCCGAGCTCACCGGTGCGCGCGTCGAGGCGCGGTTCGCCCGCCTCTTCCTCAAGCTCTGCGATCAGATCGGCAAGCCGGAGCGGGGCGGCGTCTTCATCCCCATGCCGCTCTCCCGGCAGGAGCTCGCCGATCTCTCGGGGACGACCATCGAGACCGCCATCCGCATCATGAGCCGATGGCAGAAAGACGACGTCCTCCACACCGAGAAGGATGGTTTCGTCGTGCTCGATCGGGGAGCGCTCGACGAGGCGGCCGCCGGCTGATCCCGGCCTACACCAGCCGCCGCTCGAGCTCGAGGGCGCGGGGGAACAGCACCTCGTTCTCGGTCCGGTGATACGCGCGCAGCTCCGTATCGAGCCTGGCGAGGTCGGCCATGCATCGTTGCCAGACCGGCACCATCGCGTCCGGCACGGCGACCGCCCGCGCCAGCTCGCGCAAACGGTCGAGCGCCATTTCGATGCGGCCGTGTTCGGCCTCCATCAGTCGAATCGGGTGGAGGACCGTGGCGAACACGAGCGGGGGCCGATGGCCCCCGGCCCGTTCGGCGTCGGTCAGCGCGGCAATCGCCGGGAACAGCAGGTGGTCCTCCTTCACCATGTGCGAGGCGATTTGATCGGCGACGTCGACGAACGCAACCTGCACCATCGCCAGCGCGGGTGATGATGCGGTTGCGCTCATCGCCGTCAGTTCGTCACGGATGCGCGGCAGCTGCTCACGAAGGGAGGCGTGGTAGCGATCGACGACCGTATCGCACAACACCTCGAGGCTTGCGCCGATGTCGACCTGGCGCTCCATGACCGTCGTCCCGGCCACTCCGCTAGTGCGACCTGACCGGTATGCCGTGCGCCTCTTCGTCGCCGGCGAACTGGTACTCGGTCATGACCGGAGGACCATCGGGCCGCGATGCCGTCGCGGTGGTGAACCGACCAGGGGCGCTGGTCCAGCGCGGCTTGCAGTGGAAGGCGACGATCTCTTCACCCAGCCCCTTGCCCGGCTCGAAACGGTGGACACTGGTGCATGGTCCGCCTCTGGCCATCTTCTCGTCGTCGTGGACGAAGACGACCGGCCCCGAGACGAAGGCGCCGGCGATGACGGTCGTGTCCTTCAGATTCACGGCGGCCCATTTGAGGGCCGGGTCGGCGGCAGGCCGCGCCGCCGCGATGCCGATGCCCAACAGCACGAGAGATGCGACGAGGATTCGTGACCGCATGGGTTGCTCCTGTCTTCCTCAGATCGAGGTGCTACGACGGTAGCCCCCCCCGCCGCCGCCCGCCATGATCGCCGTCATACGGCTCCTCAGTGGCTGGCCACGGGAAGGCCGGCGCCGGCCGCTTCCTGCCGGCGCCGATGGGCGTCTTTCAACTTCCCGATGGCGACGAGCCTCTCGTCGGCCGTCATCGGGATGGCCGTGGACAGGACCATCGCCATGGTCCCCGTCGGGGACTGGAAGAAGTCATCGAGGCTCCGCCCGAAGCGCCGTGGCACGTCCTCGACCGCAATCGACAGGTCGGGCGCGGTCGCCCCTGGGCTCAGAATGCCGTAGACGGACACCGAGTGGCACCTGGTGCACCCTGTCTGCACGAACCAGTCGCCCCCCTCCACGTGCGCGGCGGCGACGATGGGCCTCGCCTCGCTGGGGGGCACGGCACTGCACGCGGCGGCGGCCATCAGCCCGAGCGCTGCCGCCAGCAACCATGCCCCTCGCAACATGCGTGTCATAGCGCCCGTACCAGCATCACCGCGGCGGCGACGATGACGAGCCCGACCAGCAGGAGGCTGCGGCCCATCCACCGCGCCCACATCGAGCCGGCCTTGCGTTCATGGAGGATGGTGAGCAGCACCGCGACGGCGACGAGGGTGAGCTTCACCGTCACCATCTGCCCGAACGTCGTCTGGTGCCAGTCGGCGCGGAGGAAGTCCGCCGGCCTGACGCCGCGCGCCCACAGGTTGAAGGTGCCGGTGACCGCGAGGATGGAGAAGCACGTCCACGAGATCACGCGGAACCGCTGACCGAACCATTCGAGGAACGAGGCTTTCTCCGCCTCGGGCCGCCGTCGGAAGTAGGGCATCACGGCGGCAACGAAGACCACCATGCCGCCAATCCACGTCATGGCAGCGAGCACGTGCAGCCAGACCGATGTCAGATACACGCCGCGCATGACGTCGAGGCTACCGGGCGGCCTGCCGGAGCGGTATGACGGACGTCATGGAAGAGGGCAGATCCGCTAGACTCCCTCTCCATGTCGCAGCTGTTTGCGAGAAAGCCCATCGCCGAGCTCGTCGTCACCGACGAGGCACGGTCCCTGAAGCGCGTCCTTGGGGCGGGGGACCTCGTCATGCTGGCGATCGGGGCAGTCATCGGTGCCGGCATCTTCGGCGCCATCGGAACCGCGGCCGCCGGCCAGGTGGGACCCGACGGCGTGGTCATCCGCTACGGCGCCGGACCTGCCCTGGTCTTCTCGTTCATGCTGCTCGGCGGGGCGTGTGCGCTGGCGGCGCTCTGCTACGCGGAACTGGCCTCGATGATTCCCCAGGCCGGCAGCGCCTACGCGTACTCCTATGCCACGCTCGGGGAGCTGGTGGCGTGGATCATCGGCTGGGACCTCATCCTCGAGTACGCGGTGGGGAACGTGGCGGTCGCGATCTCGTGGGGCGACTACTTCACCACTCTGATCCAGGGCCTGGGCGTGTCCCTGCCCCCCTATCTCACGACCGGGTATCGTACGGCGCTGCTCAGTTCGAACGCGGAGGTCCAAGGGCTGATCGAGACGGCGCCCCGCATTCTCGGGATGCCGCTCCTCGTCAACCTGCCGGCCTTCGGCATCGTGATGGCCATCACGTGGCTGCTGCTGCGCGGCGCGCGGGAGAGCTCCACGGTCAACACGGTGATGGTGATCATCAAGCTGGCCGTGCTCGCGCTCTTCATCGCCGTCGGCCTCATGAACCTCGACCCGGAGAACTACGTGCCGTTCGCGCCCAACGGCTTCACCGGCATCCACCAGGGCGCGGCCATCGTCTTCTTCGCCTACATCGGCTTCGATGCCATCTCGACGGCGGCGGAGGAGACGAAGAACCCGCAGCGGAACCTCCCGATCGGCATCCTGGGCGGCCTCGCGATCTGCACGGTCATCTACGTGATCGTGGGCTTCGTCCTGACCGGCATCGTGCCGTACCAGCAGCTGGCCGTAGCCGACCCGCTCGCCGAAGCCCTGCAGATCATCGGCTACACGCGCGTCGGCTGGATCGTCGCGCTCGGCGCGACGCTCTCGATGTCCACGGTCCTGCTGGTCTTCCAGTACGGCCAGCCGCGCATCTTCTTCGCCATGGCGCGCGACGGGCTGCTGCCGCAGTGGGCCGCACGGCTCAGTGCCAGGACCCGCATCCCCTACGTGACGACGCTCGTCACGGGCATCATCGTGGCGCTGGCGGCGCTCGTGGGCGACGCGGCGGAGACCTACGACCTGACGAACATCGGGACCCTCTTCGCCTTCGCGATCGTCTGCGCGGGCGTGCTGGTACTGCGGATCAAGGAGCCCGCCCGACCCCGCCCGTTCAAGGTGCCGTTTGTCTGGACCGTCGCCCCGCTCGGCATCGGGGCCTGCCTGTTCGTCATGGCCGGCCTCCCGTACCAGGCGTGGGAGCGCTTCGCCGTCTGGATCGTGATCGGCCTCGTCATCTACGCGACGTACGGCCATCGGCACAGTGCGCTCAGGGGGCCGAAGCGGCCGCTTTGAACCCGGCGCGGGCGACGGACTACAATTGGGGTTTGGGGTTCCTCGCGGGAACCCCGCAGTACCATGCCCCACGACTGGATTTCCGTCCGCGGCGCCCGCGTCCACAACCTCAAGGACATCGACGTCGACATCCCCCGCGACAAGCTCGTCGTGATCACGGGCCTGTCGGGGTCGGGCAAGTCGTCGCTGGCCTTCGACACGCTCTACGCCGAGGGCCAGCGGCGCTATGTCGAGTCGCTCTCGGCCTACGCGCGCCAGTTCCTCGAACAGATGGAGAAGCCGGACGTGGACCTCATCGAGGGCCTGTCCCCGGCCATCTCGATCGAGCAGAAGACCACCGGCTCCAACCCGCGCTCGACGGTCGGCACGGTCACGGAGGTCTACGACTACCTCCGGCTCCTCTTCGCCAACGTCGGCGTGCCGCACTGCCCGAACTGCGGCCGCGAGATCACATCACAATCCATCGAGCGGATCGTGGACCTGGTGATGACCTACCCGCAGGACACGCGCATCACGGTGATGGCGCCGATCGTCCGGGGGCGCAAAGGCGAGTTCAAGAAGGAGATCCAGACGCTCGCGGCACGCGGCTTCACCAAAGCGCGGATCGACGGCCAGCTGCGCTCGCTCGACGAGGACGTCGTGCTGGACCGCCGGCGGAACCACTCGATCGACATCGTCATCGATCGCCTGATCGTGCGGAGCGGCATCGAGAAACGACTGGCCGCCTCGGTAGACGTCGCTCTCCAGCTCGCCGACGACGTGGTGATGATCCAGTCGCTCGAACACGGCGACCGGTTGTACTCCCGCAAACTGGCGTGCGTCACCTGCGGTATCAGCGTGCCGGAGATGTCGCCGCGGGCCTTCTCCTTCAACTCGCCCCACGGCGCGTGCCCGGCCTGCCAGGGGCTGGGCGCGACCTGGGACTTCGACCCCGCCCGCATTGTCCCTGACGACAGCCTGTCGCTGGCCGAGGGCGCCGTCGTACCGTGGTCACGCGGGGACGAAGCGCTCGCGAGCGAGGCCGTCGGCGCCATCTCCGCTCATTGGGGCATCGACGCCACGGTCCCGTTCGGCAAGCTGCCGAAGAAGCACCGCGATCTGCTGCTCTACGGACCAGGTGCCGGCGCGCGGGCGGCCGACGAGGACGCGCCGAAGACGAAGGCGAAGGGCACGAGGAGGAAGGCGGTCGAACCCGAACCGTTCGGACGCGACTTCGAAGGCGCCATTCCCAACCTGCGCCGCCGGTTCGACGAGGGATCGTGGGCGGTCCAGGAGGAGCTCGATCCGTATCGCGCGCTGACGGAATGCCCGACGTGCCGCGGGCGCCGGCTGCGTCCCGAGAGCCTGGGCGTCACGGTGAAGGGCCGGACGATCGCGGAGTACGTGGCGCTCCCGGTGGCCGACGCCCTTGCCGCCTTCGACGCATTCGCGCTTCGGGATCGCGAAGCCATGATCGCGTCGCGCATCCTCAAGGAGATCCAGGATCGCCTCCGGTTCCTGAACGACGTCGGCGTGGGCTACCTGACGCTCGATCGATCGGCGGCCACTCTCTCGGGCGGCGAGGGCCAGCGCATCCGGCTGGCCACGCAGATCGGCTCCAACCTGACCGGCGTTCTCTACGTGCTCGACGAGCCGTCCATCGGCCTGCACCAGCGGGACAACCGCAAGCTGCTGGCGACACTGTTGCGACTGCGCGACCTCGGCAACACCGTCGTCGTCGTCGAGCACGACGAGGACACGATTCGAACGGCAGACTACGTCATCGACCTTGGTCCCGGTGCGGGCGAGCTCGGCGGCGAGGTGATCTTCCAGGGCAGGCCCGACGCGCTGGCCGAGAACGGCAACGGATCGCTGACCGGCGCCTACCTGAGCGGCCACAGGTCCATTCCGGCGCCGGGCAGCCGCCGGACGTCCGACAAGGGCGAGCTGGTGATCCGCGGGGCGCGCGCCAACAACCTGAAGGACATCGACGTCAGGATTCCGCTCGGCCGCCTCGTGGCGGTCACCGGCGTGAGCGGTTCGGGCAAGAGCACGCTCGTCAACGACATCCTCTATCGTTCGCTCGCCCGGCAGCTCTACCGCGCGGCGGACGAGCCGGGTGCGCACGCCCGAATCGAGGGGACTGGCTTCATCGACAAGGTCATCGAGATCGACCAGTCGCCGATTGGCCGGACGCCGCGATCGAACCCGGCCACCTACACCGGGCTCTTCACCTTCATCCGCGAGCTCTTCGCCATCGTCCCCGAAGCCAAGGCGCGCGGCTTCAAGCCGGGACGCTTCTCCTTCAACGTCAAGGGCGGCCGCTGTGAGGCGTGCCAGGGCGACGGCGTCATCGCCATCGAGATGCACTTCCTGCCCAACGTCTACGTGACGTGCGAGCAGTGCA
>CAZJBN010000172.1:4731-6601 GCA_964543955.1 uncultured Bifidobacteriaceae bacterium | reverse complement strand
GTGCACCCGGGCACCTTGTGCACCTGGGCACCTTGTGCACCTTGTGCACCCGGGCACCTTGTGCACCTGTGCACCTGGGCACCTTGTGCACCTGTGCACCCGTGCACCTGTCTTTACCGTCCCCCCGTTCTTGCCATTCCCGGCCGTCCCATTCCCGCGCCGGGGACAACGCCGACGCCGCGGTCGATCATTTCCTGCAGTTCCTCGCGATGAGATGACGCGCCGATGGCCGTGTCGAGCGTGATCTGCCGCCGGAAGTACAGCGTGGCCAGCGACTGGTTCATCGTCTGCATGCCGAGCTTGTCCTGCCCGGTCTGCATCGACGAGTAGATCTGGTGCACCTTGTCCTCGCGGATCAGGTTGCGGATGCCGGGCGTCGCCACCAGGATCTCGAGAGCCACCACGCGGCCGTCGCCGCTGGCCTTGGGCAGGAGCGTCTGACAGACGATGCCCTCGATGACGAGCGAGAGCTGGGTTCTGATCTGCGCCTGCTGGTGCGCCGGGAACTGGTCGATGATGCGCGTGATGGTGGACGAGGCCGAGTTGGTATGCAGCGTCGCAAACGTCAGGTGGCCCGTCTCGGCAATGCGGAGTGCGGCCTCGACCGTTTCGAGGTCGCGCATCTCGCCGATGAGCACCGTGTCGGGGTCTTCGCGGAGCGCGGCACGAAGGGCGTTGGAGAAGTTCTGCGTGTCGCTGTGGACCTCGCGCTGGTTGACCAGACAGCCCTTGTGCTGGTGCAGGTACTCGATCGGATCCTCGATGGTGAGGATGTGGCCGTGCTGCTCCGTGTTGATCTTGTCGATCATCGCGGCAAGCGTCGTGGACTTGCCGCTGCCGGTCGGTCCGGTCACGAGCACGAGGCCGCGGGGACGGTCGGCCAGCTTCGCGATGATGGGCGGCAGGTGCAGCTCGTCGAAGCCGCGAATGCGTTCGGGGATCTGGCGGAAGGCGGCCGCCACGGCGCCGCGCTGGTTGTAGAGGTTGCAGCGGAAGCGCGCCAGGCCCTTGATGCCGAACGAGCAGTCGAGCTCGGAGGTTTCCTCGAAGCGCTTCTTCTGCGCGTCGGTGAGCACGCTGTAACTGAGCTGCTTGGTGTCGGTCGGCAGGAGCGCCGGGCCATCGAGCTTGAGCAACTCGCCGTGCAGGCGCACCTGAGGCGGCGTGTCGATGGACAGGTGGAGGTCCGAAGCCCCCATCTCCACCGTCTTGCGGAGCAGGTCGGGCAGGTTCAGCATGACTATTTCACCGTCTCCCTGAGCACTTCCTCGATGGACGTCACCCCGTCCTTGATCTTCTGCAGCCCGCTGCCGCGCAGGGTGATCATCCCTTCCTCGATGGCCTTGCGCCGGAGCTCGAGCGCCGAGGCGCCGACGAGCACGAGCTCGCGCAGCTCGTCGGTGATCTCCATCACCTCGTACAGGCCCACGCGGCCCTTGTAGCCGGTCCCGTTGCAGCGGTCGCACCCGGCGGCCTTGAACGGCTTGATCTCGCGAGCGTCTCCCGAGTCGAAGCCCACCTGTTCCAGCGCGGCCTGCGGCACTTCGTCCACGGCACGGCAGTTGGCGCACAGCCGGCGGACGAGCCGCTGCGCGCACACGAGGTTGAGCGAGCTGGCCACGAGAAAGGGCTCGATGCCCATGTTCATCAACCGGTTGATGGTGCTCGGCGCGTCGTTGGTGTGGAGCGTGGACAGCACCAGGTGGCCCGTGAGCGCCGCCTTGACGGCAATCTCCGCCGTTTCGAAGTCGCGGATTTCGCCGACGAGGATGATGTTGGGGTCCTGCCGCAGGAAGCTCCTGAGTGCCGCCGCGAAGTTGAGGCCGATGTTCTCGCGTACCTGCACCTGGTGGACGCCGGGCAGGTTGAA
>CAZJBN010000172.1:0-4721 GCA_964543955.1 uncultured Bifidobacteriaceae bacterium | reverse complement strand
GGACGTGTTGATGCGCGAGATCGACGAGTAGAGCGTGTTGGTCTTGCCGCTGCCGGTCGGGCCCGTCACGAGCACCATGCCCCACGGCTTCTGGATCTGCGTCTCGAGCTTGCGGAGCGACGCCGACTCGAAGCCGAGCTTCGTCATGTCCAGCATCAGCTTGCCCTTGTCGAGCAGACGCATGACGATCTTCTCGCCGAACAGGGTCGGGAGGCACGAGACGCGGAAGTCGATGTCCTTGCTGACGCCGTGGTCGCTGAAGCGGATCTTGATGCGGCCGTCCTGCGGGAGGCGCTTCTCGGCGATGTCGAGCTTCGCCATGATCTTGACGCGCGACGTAATCGCATCGCGCATCTTGAGCGACGGCGCCATCACGTTGTACAGGATGCCGTCGATGCGGTACCGGACGCGGTACTCCTTCTCGTAGGGCTCGATGTGGATGTCGCTCGCGCCCTTGGAGATGGCCGACATCAGGATGACGTTCACGAGCTTGATGACCGGCGCTTCTTCGCCCTGGCGCGTCAGGACCTCGGCGCTGATCTCCTCGAGGTCCTCCATGACCTCGACGTCGCCGACGTCGGTGGGCATGTCCTGGAGGGCCTTGGCGGCTATTTCCAGCGCGCTCTCGGCAGGCACCTGCTGGATGGAGCTCCCCCGGGAGGGGGTGATGGGCGAACCGGCGTAGTACTTGTCGATCGCCTCGGCGACACCCGTCTCCGACGCGACCACCGGCTCCACGTTGTAGCCGGTCATGAACTTGACGTCGTCCATGGCGAAGACGTTGGTCGGGTCCGTCATCGCAATGGTCAGCGTCGCGCCGGCGCGGCTGAGCGGGACAATCTGGTACTTGCGGGCCGTCTCGGCCGGCACGAGCTTGACGACAGCCGGGTCGATCTCGAACTGGTTGAGCGCAATCGACGGCACGCCGTACTGCTTGGACAGAAGTGAAGTGATCTCGTCGTCTGTGACGAAGCCCAGCTTGACCAGGTTGGCGCCCAGCTTGCCGCCGTTCTGGCGCTGATAGCCCAGAGCGTCCTGCAGCTGTTCGGCCGAAATGCGCTTCTCCTTGAGAAGCAGTTCACCAATCCTGACCGGCATGGCTCGTTGATCCGAAGACCGGATTCCTTTCTCTGGTCGCGCACCAGGCGACCCTGACACCAGGCGACCCTGAAGGGTCGCCTCTACGTTGCACCCGCCTCCGCTCGCCCTTGCTCGCTTGGCGAGCTACAGCGAGGCAAGCCTGTGAAGCGTGCACCTTGGGCACCTCGGGCCGTGCAGCTGTGCACCTGCGCACCGTGGGCACTTGTGCACCCGTGCACCCCGGGCACCCTGTGTTCCCCGTTAGTAGGTAAAGCGCACCCCGATTCCCCATGCCCGTTCGCCCGCGTCACCGCCGGCGGCGTGCCCCTCGACGAAAATGCCGTTCCTCACCGCCACCGAGAGGCCGGTCGCCACAATCCCGCGCGTCCCGCCGGTCGTGCTCCCTCGGACACCGCCTCGAACCCCGAGGCGCTGTCCCAGCCACCATGTCTCGACGCCCACTGCCACGTCGCGACGTTCGCCCGTCGGCGAGTCCCGCCTGGTGACGTCCGCGTCAGCGGACACCACGAGGCTTGCGCGCCCGGGCCAGCCGTTGCCCCACGCGGCGCCGACCCGGACTTCGCGCTCCATGTGGACCTCTCCGGCATCGGTCCCGGGCAGGTCGAATCCCGGCCGCACGAGGTTCCGCGCCACGAAGCCCACCCTGAGCCGTTCCACAGCCAGCATCAGCCCGGCGTCCACGTCCACGCGCGAGGTATCGGCCTGCGGCAGGCCGGATGCGCGGTCCAGCGCGGCTCCAGCACTCGACTCCAGCACCGTCCCGGACGTCACCTCCCCGCTGACGTAACGAATGGTGCCGGCCACCACCAGGTACTCGGAAATCGACTGTGCCAGCGTCACCCCGACGTTGGAGGTCGTCAGCCCGTGGACGTTTCGCCGTCCGTCTTCTCGGACCGGCCCGGCCGTTTCTACAGTGGCACGGGGTTCGGCGACCATGGAGCCCAACCGGTAGTAGCTGAGGCCCAGCGGAGGAAGGGTAAAGGCCAGCATCGCGGCGTGGCTGTCGAAGGCGCCCTCAGGGGATCTGTCCTCGTCCGGCCGACCCTGCCCGTCGCCGTAGTCGAGCACGAAGCTCACGAAGGCCCCGGTCGCCATCCCCGCCGGATTCCAGTACACCGACGTCGCATCGTCTGCCACGGCGGTAAAGGCGCCGGCCATGCCCTGGGCGCGGGTGCCAACGGGCTGAGCGCCTGCCGCAGATGACATGAGCAGGAGCACAAAAAAGGGGACAGGCGTCTTTTTGGCCGCCGCGGGCAGCCAGCGCCGCAAGAACCCGCGGGAAGCGAAAAAGGGGACAGGCGTCTTTTCCACGGCCTCGAGCAGGCAGCGCCAGGGGGGAGTGAACAGCATAGAATGAGGGGTTCCGGAAAAGGCGCGCTCGCCAACGAGCCGGGTGGGAAGAGCCGGGAAGTCCATCGTATTCAGCACTTTGAAGGGCTGTCAAGGAAACCTGCACACCGGCGCCATCGTATTAGCTGAGAGGATATCGCTTCGATGCGGCGCATCACGGGCGTGCTGGTGCGCCCTCGTTCGACCATGACGGCCCTGGTGGCGTCGCCCGCCTTTCTGGTCTGCTGGGTCGTCATTCTATTGACACTGCTGGCCTCGGCAGCCGCGTTCCTGTCGACCGAGGTCGGCCGTCAGGCCCTGGTGGACGAGCGGGTGAGGCTGGTCGAGGCGTTCGGCGGCCAGGTGGACGATGCGGCGTACGAGATGCTCCAGGCCTCGCCGCCGGTCGCAATGTATTTCACGAGCGGCGGACGGCTGCTGCTCTCGCCGCCGGCGACGCTGCTCGTGGCGCTCGGCGTGATGCTGATGGCAAGGGTGGACGGGGCGACGCCGGGCTACACGGCTGCGCTTGCCGTCACGGTACACGCATCCGTGGTCCTCGCACTGCAGCAGCTCGTGTCGACGCCGCTCCTGTATGCACGCGAATCGCTTGCCAGTCCGACCAGCCTGACGACCGTCCTGCCGGTCTTCGACGATGGCAGCCTGGCGGCGAGGATCTTCGGGGTCGTGGACGTGTTCGGCTTGTGGTGGACCTGGCTGCTTGCCACTGGCGTCGCGGCCATGACGGCCCGGCCCGCCCACCGGTATCTGTGGCGGTTCCTGGCCGTGTATGCCGGGCTGGCCATCATCGTGGCGGTCGTCATGACCGTTGCAGGAGGATCGTGACGTGTTCCGGAAGAAATGGGTGTGGGCCCTTATCGCGCTTCTCGTGGTGGCCGCCGGCGCCGGCTATTTCCGGAGCCGCAAGCCGACCGGAACCGTGGTGACCTCCGAAGCCATTCAGCGGCGCGATCTCGAGGCCATCGTGTCGGCCTCCGGCAAGATCGAGCCTCAGAAGACGGTCAACATCAGCGCCCAGTCGATGGGCCGCGTGACGAGCCTGTCGGTCAACGAAGGCGATCGGGTCAAGGCCGGCCAGTTCCTGCTGCAGATCGACCCGGTGATGGCCGAAGCGGCCGTCCGTCGCGACGAGGCCGCGGTGGCCGGCGCGCGGACCGGCCTGGAGCAGGCGCGCGCGTCGCTCCTGAGCGCCCGCGCCAGCCTGGATCTGGCCCGCAGGGATCTCGAGCGGCAGCGCGATCTCTGGAAGTCCGGCCTCACGACGCGCGAAACGCTGGAGCGCGCCGAAGCGGAGGTCGAAGTCCGCGCGAGCGATCTGAAGGCGCGCGAGCAGGAGATCAAGACGCGGGAGACACAGCTCCGCCAGCAGGAGGCGGGTCTTCAGAGCAGCCAGCATTCGCTCACGCAGGTCCGCTTCAACGCGCCCTTCGACGGCATCGTCACGCGCCGGAACATCGAGGAAGGCGAGAACGTCGTCGTCGGCACGATGAACAACGCGGGCACGGTCCTGCTGACAGTGGCCGACATGTCGGTCATCGAAGCCGAGATCGAGGTGGACGAGACGGACGTGCCGTTCGTGCAGCTCGGGCAGAAGGCCCGGATCACGATTGACGCCATCCCGGATCGGACGTTTCACGGTACCGTGACGGAAATCGGGAACAGTCCGATCCAGCAGACCGGGGCCGCGGCATCCACGAGCGCGGCGCGGACGGCGACGAACTTCAAGGTGACCGTGACCATCGACGGCCAGATTCCCGACGTCCGCCCGGGATTCACGACCACGGCGGAGATCACGACGGCCACACGGGACCAGGCGGTAGCCGTTCCCATCCAGGCGTTGACGGTACGCGAGCTGATCTACGACGCGGAGGGCAACATCGTCCCGGAGACGCGGCCGCCGGCCCAGGGCTGGCGGTTCGGTCCGCAGGCGGCCACGCCCGTTTCGGCAGCCGCACGCGAACTGCTGCCGGGACAACGGCGCGAGGAGACCGAGGGCGTCTTCGTCGTGCGCGACGGCAAGGCGACGTTCGTGCCGGTCAAGCTGGGGATTGCCGGCGAACGATTCCTGGAGGTGACGTCCGGGCTGGAGGAGGGTGACCGCGTGATCACGGGACCCTTCGAATCGGTCCGGGGACTGTTCGAAGGCGATCAGGTGAATACCGGGGGAATTCGATAACAACAGGTGCACGGGTGCACAGGTGCACAGGTGCACAGGTGCTCGGGTGCTCGGGTGCTCAGGTGCTCGGGTGCTCGAGGTGCTCAGGTGCTCG
>CAZJBN010000171.1:0-6628 GCA_964543955.1 uncultured Bifidobacteriaceae bacterium | reverse complement strand
AGGCGCGCCCGCACATGCCGTAGTTGCCGGCGCCGAACGATCCGCCGATGATGACCGTGAACCTGGGCACGACCGAGTTGGCCACGGCGTGCACCATCTTAGCGCCGTCCTTCGCAATCCCGCCGCGCTCGTACTGCTTGCCGACCATGAAGCCCGTGATGTTCTGGAGGAAGACCAGGGGAATGCCGCGCAGGTTGCAGAGCTCGATGAAGTGCGTGGCCTTCAGCGCAGACTCGGAGAAGAGCACGCCGTTATTGGCGATGATGCCGGTCAGGAAGCCATGAACGCGGGCGAAGCCGCAGACGAGCGTCGTCGCGTAGCGCTCCTTGAACTCGTCGAACCGCGATCCGTCGACCACGCGCGCGATGACCTCGCGCACGTCGTAGGGCTTGCGAAGGTCGAGGCTGACGATGCCGTAGAGCTCCGCGGGATCGTACGCGGGGTCTTCGGGCGCGGTCATGTCGGCCGGCAGGACCTTGATGGTATGGAGCGTGGAGACGATGACGCGCGCCTGGTGCAGGGCGTGGTCGTCGTCTTCGGCAAGGTAGTCGGCGACGCCGGACAGGCGCGTGTGGACATCGGCGCCGCCGAGTTCCTCGGCCGTGACCTCTTCACCCGTCGCGGCTTTCACGAGCGGCGGACCGCCGAGGAAGATGGTGCCCGTGCCCTTGACGATGATGGTCTCATCCGACATCGCAGGGACGTAGGCGCCGCCGGCAGTACACGAGCCCATGACCACGGCAATCTGCGGAATGCGCTCGGCCGACATCCGCGCCTGATTGAAGAAGATTCGCCCGAAGTGGTCGCGGTCCGGAAAGACCTCGGCCTGAAGCGGCAGGAACGCACCTCCGGAGTCCACGAGATACACGCACGGCAGACGATTCTGGAGCGCCACTTCCTGCGCGCGGAGGTGCTTCTTCACGGTCGTCGGATAGTAGGTGCCGCCCTTGACCGTGGCGTCGTTGGCGACGACCATCACGTCCCGGCCCGACACGCGCCCGATGCCGGTGATGAGGCCGGCCGCCGGCGCCTCGTCGTCGTAGAGGCCGAAGGCGGCGAGCGGCGAGAGCTCGAGAAACGGCGATTCCGGATCGATCAGCCGCTCGATCCGCTCGCGGACCGGGAGCTTGCCCTGCTGGCGGTGCCGCTCCACGTACTGCGGTCCGCCTCCCTGCGCGATCCGGGCCAGGTGTTCGCGGTACGTGCCAACCAGCGCGCGCATCCGTTCCCGGTTCTCACGGAACTCTGGAGAGGACGGCTGTACATGAGATTCGAGCTGATCCATGCGGAAGAGGGACGTGGCGTGAGGAACCTGAATCGTCTCGCGTTACCACCCGCAGCAATCGGTCTTGAATCGGCACTTCGGGCAGCGCCAGACGGCGTGCATGCGGTACATCTCTGCGCCGCACCGCTCGCAGATGGTCGGATGCTGGCCCGCATGCGGGAGGCGCTCGGCGTTGAGCGCCGACACCACGGGCGTGATGACGACAGGCTTCGGGGCGGGCGGCTGGAACACCCGACGATTATAGGCCGGGTTGGTCGCGCGGCGGCGAGTCCTGCGGATGAAGCTCCATGTCTCCTGGCGGTTCACCGAGGCCGCGGCGGTGGTAGCCGCGGCTTGCGGCCCCGACGGCGAGGAGGCAGAGCCCGATTGCGAACGACAGGCCGGAGAGGACCGCGACCACGAGGTCGCGGTCCTCGGCGCTCGCATTGCAGGCCGAGACCGTTCCGGCGATGCCGAGGACGGTGAGCACGGTCCCGATGATGAGCGTGGTGAGCACGGTTCTCCTCCAGCTGAGGCGGGGCGGCCTGGCTAGCGCCTGCCGCCCTTCACCAGCAGCACGACACCCGCGACGAGCAGCAGCCCTCCGGCGAGCGGCGGTATCGGCATCCGTTCGGTCTTGTCCGCCGTCAGTTCGATCGGACCAGCGTCGACGATCGTGTCGCGCCTCGTCCACGAGAGCCCGCCGTAGGCCAGCCCGACGATGCCGAGGACAATCAGCACGACCGCAACTGCCTTCACCGATCGCCTCGCGTGCGGTCCGAACGGACGGCCTCTTCGGCCTGCTCGCGTCGCTTGTCCTCGTCTTCGCGGGTGTCGCCGATCCCGGTCGTCTCGCCGTCTCGTTCAATGCCCAGCACGTCACCAGGCTGCGCCCGATCGTCTCCCGTCTCGCGACGGGGGTGGTCCGTCTTCTTGGGGTCGGTGTTAGGTATCACGATTGTCCATCTCCTCTACAGGCCGCAGCCCATCTGATTCGCAAGGAACCAGAGCACCACGAGCGAGAACGGCACTCCGAGAAGCCACGCAACTCCGTACTTCATGGTTCCTCCACGTCTGGCCAGACGTGGAGCAAGGGTGATGCCACGGGCCGAGGGCTGTTTGAGACTTGGGCTTACCCAGATTGAGCATCGGACTGCTCGTTCTGGCCGGGCCGGCGATTCCGGCGCGGGCAGCTTCGACACGCCGCGGCTCGCGGCCGCTGCACGGCAGGGCGTGTCGGAGTGGCACGGCCGGTGCACACGGATGGGACGGACATGCCTGCCCCGAGAATGCACCTCCCCGCGCCCTTTGCCGTCAAGCTGATTGCGCTGTGCCTCGTGCTCGCGGTGCTGTGGTGGGGCAAGCCCCTGCTCGCGCCGCTCTGCCTGGCCGGCTTCGTCGCGCTGGCGCTCAACCCGATCGTGAGCCGGATGTCGCGGCTCGTGCCGCGGCATCTCGCCGCGGCACTCGTGGTGCTGACGGCTGTGGGGACGCTCGGCGCGTCCGGGTATGCGCTGAGCGACGAAGCCGCGCAGGCCATCGAGGGACTGCCAGCGGCGGCGCGCGATCTCCGTCAGACCCTGCAGCGCTCGTCGAGAAACGGCCCGTGGACGAGCATCGATCGCGCGATCGGCGAAGTGCAGCGATTGTGGGGCACGCCTGATACGCAGGCTCAGGGCGGCACGATGGACCTTCGGCGAACGCTCCTCGCAGGGGCGGGGCGGGCTGGCGGTGCGCTGACCCAGGGCGTGGCCTTGATCTTCCTGATCTACTTCCTCCTGGCGAGCGGCGACAGCCTGAAGCTGAAGCTGGTCAGAGTGAGCGGCGAGCGGCTGAGCAGCCGTCGCATCACGCTGCAGGCGATCGACCAGCTGATCGCCCGCATCGGCCAGTTCGTCGTCTACCTGCTTGGCAGCGGCCTGATGGTCGGCCTCGCCACGTGGGCGGCGTTTGCGTGGATGGGGATGGCCTATGCGAGTCTCTGGGGTCTCGCCGCAGGCCTGCTCAACTCGGTCCCGTACCTCGGGCCGACCTTCATCATGGCTGGCTCGTTCGTGGCGGCCCTCGTGCAGTTTCAGTCGCCGGCCATGGCACTCGGCGTCAGCGGCGCGTCACTGGTGATCACCTCGATCGAGGGACTGATCCTGGCGCCGCTCCTCTTCGGCCATGCGGCGCGCATCCATCCCGTCGCGATCTTCCTGTCGATCATGTTCTGGAGCTGGTTGTGGGGACCCATCGGCACCTTCCTGGCCGTCCCCATCGTCACGGCCATCAAGACGGTCGTGGATCTGCTGCCGGATGCGGCAAACGTCTCCGAGATGCTCGCGCTCTCCGACGAGAAGAAGAACGGTACGGAACGCGCCTCGGCTCAGGCGGCGCGAAACGGCGCATGACGCGCGTGTCGAATGAGGGCTCGCGATTCCAAGGATGAGAAGGCGCACGTCGTGCCGCATCCAGCGCGGCCCTTGCGAAAACGGGCACGGATGCTGCTGTTCGATCGAACCGACGCTTGTGCGCAGTGAAGTGGAGCACGATTCGCCCATGCTGGGCATTTCGCTTCCAGCAGTCGGTGCCTCGCGACAACTTCTTCTCAGCTGGCGAGCATCGTGCATCGACCAATTCCGACTACTGCATGGAGAGACCGATGGCTGATACGAACACTCTGCACACCGCCTTCGTTGACGAGCTCCGCGACACCTACGATGCCGAACGGCAGATCCTCAAGGCTCTGCCGCGCATGATCAAGGCCGCGTCTTCGGAGGACCTGAGCTCGGCTTTCGAGACACACCTCGAGGAAACGCGCGGACATGTCGAACGCCTGGAACAGGTGTTCGCCAGCCTGGACGAGAAAGTGCGTGGGAAGCACTGCGATGGCATGGCCGGCATCATCGAAGAAGGCAAGTCCATCATGGAGGAGGACTTCGACGAGACGACCATGGATGCGTGCCTCATCGCCGCGGCGCAGCGCGTCGAGCACTACGAGATGGCGGCCTACGGCACGCTGGTGGCATGGGCCGGCACCATGGGACACGTCGAAGCTGCCTCGCTGCTGAAGGAAACGCTCGAGGAGGAGAAGGCGGCGGACAAGAAGCTGAGCGGCATTGCCGAAGGCGGGATCAACCAGGAGGCGGCCACCATGGCGCACCCCGGGGAGGAGCGCGACATGGCCGCCTCCGGCCGCGACCGGAGCAGCCGCGGCAACGGCGCACGAGCCGCTCGCAAGTAGCCGGCTCGTGCGGGGCCGGCGCCGTCACGCCTGCGGCGCCGGCGGCTCATCGATCACCGGACGATCGGACGGCGCTTTGAGCGGCGGATCGGTTGGAGGCGGATCGATGTTCGGCTCGCGGTCCACGTGCGGACGGTTGGGGTCGTCCGGCGGCACCACGGGCTGTTCAGGCGATTTCGGCGGCGTTGGTTGCGGGCGGTGTGGATCGACGGGACTGTTCGGTGTGGGCATCGTGATCTCCTCTGACGGGAGAGAGCAAGATGCCGGCCAGCGGGCCTGGCCCTGGCGGGAGGCATGCCGCCCGGCGTTGGCAAACGAGAGAGACGCGCGTCGGCGCGTCGAGGAGAACCGTGATGATCAACAAGGACGAAGCCAAGGGCAAGGTCGAGCAGGCGAAGGGCGCGGTCAAGGAGAAGGTTGGTGAGTGGACCGGTGATCCGGAGCTCGAGGCCGAGGGTCTGGTCGACCAGGCGACCGGCGAAGCGCGGGAGGCGTATGGGACGGCCAAGCGCAAGACCGAGGAGACGGCCGAAGCGATCGCCGACGAGCTCACGAAGGATCGGACTCGCTGATTCCGCATTCCTTCATCTTGTTCAGCAGCGTCTTGTAGCTGACGTTCAAGTACTCGGCCGCCTTCCGGCGGTTCCACCTGAAGCGGGCGAGCGCGTGGTCGATGGCCTGGCGTTCCGCCTGCATGGCCGCTGAGCGGGCCAGAGTCTGGAGATCGATACCCTCGTCGATCCCAGGCTCGCGGGCGTCCTGAGCCGGGACATCGGTGACCGCGACCGCCGTGCCGGACGGCGCCGAGGCAGGGGCCGCGGCAGCGGGCGCTACGGCCACCGGTTGCGCGGCCGGCGACTCGTCTCGCTGGAGGGCAGGCGCAGCGACTTCTTCGCCGCCGGGGATCGCGGAGGGCGGCGCCTGCCGCAGGCGCGCGAGCTCTCCAAGGATGAGGCTTTCGTCCTGCAGGACGACGAAGCGCTTCATCATGTTCTCGAGCTCGCGGATGTTCCCGGGCCACGCGTAGGCGACGAGGGCATCGATGAGCACGGGGCTCGGCCTGAGAGCAGGTCGCCGATAGACGCGCGCGTACTTCACGAGGAAGAATTCCGCGAGCGCGGCAATCTCGTCCTGCCGCTCCCGAAGCGGTGGGACGACGAGCTCGATGACCTGCAGGCGATAGTAGAGGTCCTCGCGGAAGGTGCCGGCCCGCATCATCGCTTCGAGGTTGCGGTTCGTCGCGGCGAGCACGCGCACATCGACGTCGATGAGGCGGTTGCTGCCGAGGCGCGTGAGCTGGCCGTCCTGCAGCACGTGGAGCAGCTTGGCCTGCAGGGCGAGCGGAACCTCGCCGATCTCGTCGAGCAGGATGGTCCCGCTCTGCGAGAATTCGAACTTGCCCACGCGCATCGCCCCGGCGCCCGTGAACGCGCCGCGCTCGTGTCCGAAGAGCTCGCTCTCGAGCAGCTCGGCCGGGAGAGCGGCGCAGTTCACCTTGACGAACGGCCTCGTCCGCCGGCCCGAGCGCCGATGGAGCTCCCGAGCGATCACTTCCTTGCCGACGCCGCTCTCGCCGCGCAGCAGCACGCCGACCTCGCTGTCGGCCACGCGGTCCATCATGGCCATGACGGCCTGCATGGCCGAGCCGGTACCCCAGCAAGGCTGTGCGCCTTCGGGATCGTCGGCCATCTGCGCGCCCAGGCGCGCCACCTCCGCGCTCAGCGACTCGCGTTCGAGTGCATTGCGGATGGCGGATTCGAGGGCGGCTTCACCGACGCCTTCGGGGTCGCCGGGCTTCAGCACGTAATCGGCTGCGCCGAGACGTACGGCCTCGACAATGGTCGCCGGCGCCTGCCGTCCGGAGAGCATGATGACCTGCGCGGCAGGGTGCGCATGACGGATCGCGCGAAGGGTCTCGATGCCATCGAGATCCGGCATGAGCACGTCGAGCAGCACGACGTTGGGCGTGGCCCCGGCCCGCAAGGCCTCGAGCAGCGTGCTGCCGCTGTGATACACGTCCACGAGGTACCCACGCGTGTTGAGCAGGGCTTGCAGGAAGTCCGTGAACGCTGGGTCGTCGTCTACGACGGCGAGTCGCGCGGTCATCGATCTGCAGCCTCCACGGGAAAGGCGATACC
>CAZJBN010000170.1:1337-6675 GCA_964543955.1 uncultured Bifidobacteriaceae bacterium | reverse complement strand
CGAGCGTCAGCTCGCCGTGAAAGATGTGTCCGCCGGTCAGGCCCCAGTCGCGTTCGAGATCGAGGGGCGTGATCACCTCGCGTGCGACGACGAGCTTGTCGATACCCGGAGCGTATGCGGCAAGCGTGTCGATGGCGATTGCGCCAAGCGTGTCGCGGTGGTGTTCCCAGCCCGTTGGTGCGGCACCTTCGCCGGAGAGGCGAAGACGGTACGGTGCGTACTGCACGTAGGCCGACAGGACGTGCGCGCCATTCGGCGCCAGCGCGGCGTCGAAGACGGTGGGAATCGTGAACTCGATCCACGGCGCCGCAGACATCCGGCCGTACTTCGCGTGATCGTACGCGCGCTCGATGTAGTCCAGATCCGGGCCGATGCGAACCGGGCTGCCAAGCGCATGCCGGGTGACGCCGAAGAACTCGGGCAGCGCCGACAGGGCGAGGTTGACCTTGGCCAGCGTGCCGCGGGCCCGCAGGTTGCGGATGCGCCAGATGAATTCGGGCGGCAGGTGATCGGCATCGCAGAGCGAGAGGAACGTCCGCTTCGGATCGAGCGCGGAGACGACGGCGCGGGCGCGAAGCTCCTCGCCGTTGGCCAGTGACACGCCGATGGCGCGATCGTCGGCCACGTCGATCCGCGCAACCGCGAACCCCGTACGCACGTCGACGCCGTGACTGCGCGCGGCCGCGGCAAGCGCGTCTGCGGCCGCGGCGGGACCGCCAATGACCTCGGCATGAGGGGCGGCCGCCAGCGACTCGTTGGCCGCGTGCAGCAGCAGCTGCAGGCCGCTTCCCGCCGACCGCGGCCCCATCATGCTTCCCAGCAGCCCGTCGGCGGCCACCGTCGCCCGCAGGAGCCCGGTCTCGAAGTGCTCGCTCACGAGGTCCGCGACCGACATCGGTCCCCACCTGAACAGGCGCCACGCGTCCGGCTTGTCGAGGCCGCGGTAGGCGCCGATGGTCCGCATCAGCGTCCAGAGGCCGTCGCGGCCCGGCGCATCCACATCAGGCGGCGTCCGCTCGAAGAGCGTGGCGACGACCTTCGCGAGATCGGCGAGCGACTTCGCGAAGGCGGGCCAGGCTTCGGCATCACGGGCGGACCACGACGCCAGGCCGGCCGCCGTCTTCACGGCATCGGCGTGAATGGTCAGTGCCCGTCCGTCCCGATCGAGCCCGGTGACGCGAACTCCGCGTGCCGAGAAACGGAGGCCGTGCTCGGCGAGCCGCAGCTCCTCGACGACGTCGCGGCGAAGGGGACCCGTGCGGTGCGCCAGCGTCGGCGCGCGGAATCCGGGGGCAATCGGCCGTTCGACGGCGCAACCGCCGAGCGCGTCCCGTTGCTCGACGAGCGCCACGCGCAGACCCGCCCTGCCCAGCAGGGCCGCGCTGGTGAGGCCGTTGACGCCGCCGCCGACCACGATCGCGTCGTAGGCCATCATGTCCGCTTCAGAATCGTCATCGCCGCGTTTCGTCCGGGCGCGCCCATGATGCCGCCGCCGGGATGAGTCGCCGATCCGCACATGTAGAGCCGGTCCACCGGCGTCGCGTACTGCGCCCACCCGGGCACGGGCCGCAGAAAGAACAGCTGCTCGAGCGTCAACTCGCCCTGAAAGATGTTGCCTTCGGTCAGCCCGAACGTGCGCTCGATGTCGAGCGGCGTCAGCACCTGTCGATGCCGGATGAGGCTCCGGATGTTCGGCGCGAACTCGGCGATGGCGTCGATGACGGCGTCGCCAAAGGCTTCGCGTTGTTCGTCCCAGGGTTCCACTTCGGCGGGACTGAAGTCCCGCCCTGCGTCGCGCTCAACCGCCGGCTCCAGCGGTTCCCGGTTCCCGCCTCCGCCAAGGCTACGGCGGGCAAGCCCGGTGCCCGGCTCCCGACGCAGCTCGTACGGCGCGTACTGCACGAAGCACGACATCACGTGCTTGCCCGGCGGTGCCACCGATGGATCCGTCAATGACGGGATGACGATGTCCATGTAGGGCCGGCGGGAGAACCACCCATACTTCGCATCGTCGTAGGCCCGTTCCATGTAGTCCACGCTGGGCGAGATCGAGATCGCACCACGCAGGTGCGCGCCCGCGCCAGGGAGGCACGTGAAGTCCGGGAGGCCATCGAGCGCGAGGTTCACCTTGCCCGACGACCCACGGTACTTGTAGCGGCGGACACCTTCGACGAACTCCGGCGGCAGGTCGCGAGCGTCGAGCCATCGCAGGAAGGTGTGGTGAGGATCGACGCTGGACACGACGACGGGTGCGTGGACCTCGTCGCCGTTCTCGAGCGCGACACCGGTGGCCCGCCCGTTCCTGGTGAGGATCCGCGCGACAGGAGCCTCAGTGCGGATTTCGGCGCCGAAGCGGCGTGCCGCCGCAGCAATCGCATCGGAGACGGCGCCCGTCCCGCCGCGCGACAGGCCCCAGGATCGGAACGATCCGTCGATCTCGCCCATGTAGTGGTGGAGCAGGACGTAGGCCGTGCCCGGCGAGCGAACCCCCAGAAACGTCCCGATGATGCCCGAGGCGCCCATCGTCGCCTTGAGGACATCGGTCTCGAACCACTGGTCGAGGAAGTCCACCGCGCTCATGGTGAGCAGCTGGATCTGGTTGACGCGATCGTGCGCGCGCATGCCGCGAAAGCGCCGGCCGATCGACAGCAGATCGATGAGTCCGCGCGGATCGAGCGAAGTGGGATCGGGAGGTGTCAGTGAGAGGATGGGCTTGGCGAACCGGCCCATCTCCACCATCGCCCGGCCGTACTCGTCGTACGCCTCCGCGTCCAGGCGCGAGTGGCGTGCGATCTCGCGACGCGTCTGCTCGTGGTCGTTGGTCCTCCAGAGGTAGTTGCCGTGCATCGGCGTGAACGTGCCGTCGAGCGGCAGCAGCTCCATGCCATGCGCGGGGAGATCGAGGTCGCGGATGATCTCCGGCCGGAGCAGCGAAACGACGTACGAGCAGACGGAGAACTTGAAGCCGGGGAACACCTCCTCGGTGACCGCCGCGCCGCCGACGATGTGCCGGCGCTCGAGCACGACCACACGGCGGCCGGCCCGGGCCAGGTACGCCGCGCAGGTGAGCCCGTTGTGGCCGCCGCCGATGACGATCGCGTCGTAGCGAGTCACCGGCACACCATAACCGAAACTTCAGGTGCACAGGTGCACAGGTGCACAGGTGCACGGGTGCACGGGTGCCCAGGTGCCCAGGGTGCCCAGGGTGCCCAGGTGCGCGGGTGCGCAGGTGCGCAGGTGCCCAGGTGCCCAGGTGCCCAGGGTGCCCAGAGTGCACAGGTGCGCGGGTGCGCGGGTGCCCAGGGCACGGCGGCACGCGTGCTAGGCTTCGGCCTCATGGCCGGATCGTCGATCGATCTCCTGGTGTTCGGCCCGCATCCCGACGACATCGAGATCGGGCTTGGCGGGACGATCGCCAGACACGTGGACATGGGGCATCGCGTGGTGCTCTGCGATCTCACGGCCGGCGAGATGTCGACCAATGGGACACCGGCCGAACGGCTGGCCGAAGCCGAGGCCGCGGCGGCGGTGCTTGGCGTCGAGGGGAGGACGAACCTCGGCTGGCCGGACGGCGGGATCGCGCCGACGCCGGACATCATCCGATCGGCCGTGGGCGTCGTCCGTCGCTGGCGGCCCAGATCCGTTGCCGTTCCGCACTGGGACGACCGCCACCCCGATCACGTGGCGGCAAGCGCCGTGCTCCAGACGGCGATCTTCAAGAGCGGACTGCATCGATACGAGACGGCCGACGAGGCATGGCGCCCGGAATGGACGTGCTTCTACTTCATCAACGATGCCGCCCGACCGTCGTTCGTCGTGGACGTGTCCGCCGTGTACACACGCAAGCAGCAGGCGCTCGACTGCTATCGCAGCCAGTTCGCGCCTGCGGACGCTGACGCGCGACCGAGCCGGTTGACCGCGCCGACGTTCCGGCGACTTGTCGAAAGCCGCGACGTGCAGTTCGGCGCGTTGGCCGGCGTCCTCTACGCCGAAGGCCTCGTCATACGCGAACCCATGACGCGCGCGGGACTCCTGAAGCACATGCCATGAGGATTGGCATGGTGTGTTACGCCTCGGTCGGCGGCAGCGGTGTCGTCGCGACCGAACTGGCGCACGCGCTCGTGGATCGCGGGCATCACGTACACCTGATCAGCAGCGAGCCGCCGTTCCGGTGGCGCCCCGGGCCGCGCGGTCCCGCGTTCGAGCGCGTCAGCGTGCCCTCGTATCCGCTGTTCCGCGAGCCGCAGTACCTGCTGGCCATGGCCAACACCATCGTGAGGGTTGCGGAGACCCATCGCCTCGACATCATCCACGCGCACTACGCCGTGCCGCACGCGACGGCCGGGTACCTGGCGGATCGCATCCTCGCGTCCGCGGCGTCCGAGATGCCGCCACGGACCGTCACGACGCTGCACGGCACGGACATCACGCTGGTCGGGAGCGACCCGTCGTACGCCCGCGTCGTGGCGTTCTCGATCGAGCAGTCGGACTGTGTCACGACCGTCTCGCGCAGTCTCGAGGCCGACACGATCGCCAGGCTCGGCATCACACACGACATCCGGGTCATTCCCAACTTCCTCGACTGCGCCGTCTACAGCCGGCAGTCCGCACCGGGCGCGCGCCAACGGCTCACCGGCGCCCGGGCGGGTGATGCGGTGGTCGTGCACATGTCCAACTTCCGTCCGGTCAAGCGCGTCGAGCTGGTCCTGGAAGCGTTCGCCCGGATTCGACAGGCCGCACCGGCGCGACTGGTGCTCATCGGCGACGGTCCGGTGCGACCTGACATCGAACGCATGGCGTCCGAGCGCGGGCTGAGTGGAGACATGGTGTTCGCCGGCGAGCAGCCGGACCCGGTGCCCTGGCTGTCCGCCGCCGACGTGTTCCTGCTGCCGTCCGAGCAGGAGAGCTTCGGCCTGGCCGCGCTCGAAGCCATGGCCTGCGGGACCCCGGTCGTCGCGTCAGACGCCGGCGGTCTGCCCGAGATCATCGAAGATGGCGTGACGGGATTCCTGTGCCCCGCGGCCAACCCCGTCGAGACGATGGCGGAGCACGCCCTGATGCTCATCCGCGACCACGAACGACACGCGGAGATGTCGAGAGCGGCGACGGAGATCGTCCGGAGGGACTACTGCACCGATCGCATCGTCCCGCTCTACGAGCAGGCGTACGAAGAGGTCTTGAGGCAAGCGCCGTCCTGAGCACCCGCCTTCGCTCGCCTGGCGTTGCGCTCCGAGCTTCGGCGCCCTACGAGCACCTGAGCACTCGAGCACTCGAGCACCCTGAGCACCCGAGCACCCTGAGCACTCTGAGCACCTTGAGCACCTGTGCACCTGAGCAC
>CAZJBN010000170.1:0-1237 GCA_964543955.1 uncultured Bifidobacteriaceae bacterium | reverse complement strand
CCTGAGCACTCTGAGCACCTTGAGCACCTGTGCACCTGAGCACCTGTGCACCCGTGCACCCGTGCACCCTTTGCTAGTATTCCCCGGTGCCGATTGCCTCCGCCTTCCACGAACGCACGGCCGCGCTGGCGGGAACGCTGGACTTCCGGGATTGGTCAGGCTACTACGCGGTCAGCGCCTTCGAGACCTGCCACGACCACGAGTACAACGCCATTCGCAACCAGGCGGCCATCATCGATATCTCGCCGCTCTTCAAGTACCGCGTCAGCGGCCCCGACGCGCTCAGGCTGGTCAACCGCGTGATGACGCGCGACGCCACACGTCTCGCCGTCGGCCAGGTCTGGTATACGCCATGGTGCGACGAGGAGGGCAAGGTCATCGACGATGGGACCGTGACGAGGGTGGAGGACCAGACGTATCGCTGGACCGCGGCGCACCCGAACCTGCGATGGCTCACGACGAGCGCCGCAGGACTGGACGTGGCGATCGAGGACGTCTCCGAGCAGGTCGCGGCGCTCGCGCTGCAGGGACCCACATCGCGGCGGCTGCTCTCGGCGGTCGCGGGTCCTGGCGTCGAGACGCTGCGCTACTTCCGCGCCATGCAGGCGGAAATTGGCGGAGTGCAGGTCGACATCTCGCGCACGGGATATACCGGGGATCTCGGCTACGAGATCTGGATGCCGTGGGGCCGCGCGATTGATGTGTGGGATGCGCTCGTGGAGGCGGGTGCCGCGTTCGACCTGCACCCGGCCGGGCTGCTCGCACTCGACGTGGCGCGCGTCGAGGCCGGGCTGCTCCTCATCGACGTCGACTTTCACAGCAGCCGCAAGGCGTTGATCGGCGCGCAGAAATACTCGCCGTTCGAGCTCGGGCTTGGGCGGCTGGTCGATCTGACGAAAGCCGCCTTCATCGGCCGGCGCGCCCTCGTCGAGGAGCATCGACGCGGGCACCGCCGGCAGATCGTTGGACTCGAGCTCGACTGGCCCTCCGTCGAGGCGCTCTACGAGGCCGCGGGCCTGCCGCCCGCAGTCGCTGCGGCGACGTCGCGGCTCGCGGTGCCCGTCTACAAGGGCGGCTCGCAGGTCGGGCGGGCGACGTCGACGACATGGTCGACAACGCTGAAGAAGATGATTGCGCTGGCGACGATCGATCGGCCCCACTTCGCAGTGGGGTCGCGCGTGCAGATGGAGGTGACCGTCGAGGGCGTGCGTCACCGTGCGCCGGCGACGGTCGTGAC
>CAZJBN010000169.1:0-6931 GCA_964543955.1 uncultured Bifidobacteriaceae bacterium | reverse complement strand
CTGCGTGCTTCGAACCTGCGTGCTTTGAACCTGCGTGCTTTGAACCTGCGTGCTTTGAACCTTCGTGCTTCGAACTTCCGTGCTTTGAACCTCCGTGATTGTACAATCGTGCTCCGATGTCGCGCGCCCGGGCGCTCCTGGCTGTTCTCATCACTGCCGCCGCACTGTATGTCACGCGCGGGGTCCTCGACGAAGTGCTCGACGGCACGCGCGGCGTCCGCGTGGCCCTCCTGCCGCCATGGGAGTCGCTGGCCGGTTTCGCCGCACTGGCCGGCGTGGGCGTGCTGCTGCTCCATCAACTCAATCGACGTGCGGCGGCACCCAATCGCCCGCCGTTGGGTGCGCTGGCCATGCCGGCCCTCGGCCTTGCCGTTCTCCTCCTGCCCTTCACGCCCATCCTGCCCGACGAGCTGCCGATGCTCCAGATGCTCGCCGGGCCGGCCCGCGCCATCGTCTGGCTCGTCGTCTCGGCTCTGGTCGTGTGGGTGCTCTGGCAGCACACGCTGGTCTCGACGAAGTGGGCCTCCGAGCTGACGCCCGGGCGAGCGGCCGTGGTGATTGCGATCGCGACGGCGCTCGTCAGCGGCGCGGCCGCGTCGAAGCTGACGCGCACGGTCCTGTTCCCGGCGGGCGACGAGCCGCACTACCTGGTGATGGCCCAGAGCCTGATCAGCGACGGAGACCTGAAGATCGAGAACAACCACCAGCGCGGCGACTACCGCGAGTACTTCCCGCAGGACCTGGAGCCGCACTACCTGACGCGCGGCAAGGACGCCGAGATCTATTCGATCCATCCGGTCGGGCTGCCCATCCTGCTTGCGCCGGTCTACCGGGCGGGCGGGTATGACGCCGTCGTGTGGGCGATGATCCTGATGGCGTCGCTTGCCGCAGCCCTGGCGTGGCAATGGGTGAACGCCACGCTCCGCTCGCCCGGCGCCGCCACGTTCGGCTGGGCGGCGGTTGCGCTGTCCGCCCCGTTTCTGTTCAACAGCTTCACGGTGTACCCGGAAATTGCCGCTGCCCTTGCGGTCATGGTGGCCATAACCTCGCGCCACCCCCTCGTCATCGGACTCGCGTGCGGCCTGCTGCCCTGGCTCAGCACCAAATACGCACCGATGTCGCTGATTCTGCTGCTGGTCACGGGGACTGTCCCGGTGACACCCATCGGCGCTGCAGTTTCTGCCTTCGTCAAGCGCGCGATCCCCTACGGGGTGTTGCTGCTGCTCTGGTTTGTATTCTTCTACTGGATCTGGGGATCGCCCAGGCCGCAGGCCCCGTACGGCGGGCTCGTCCAGACGTCGCCGTGGAACCTTGTCTTCGGCGCGCCGGGCCTGCTCTTCGACCAGGAGTATGGCCTGGTGCCGTACGCGCCCGTCTACCTGCTGGCTGCAACCGGGCTCTGGGCCCTGTGGCGCGCCGGCGGGGAGAGACGCCGCGCCGCAATCCTCGTCGTCCTGGCCTTTGGCGCGCTGCTCGGCACGGTTGGTGCGTTCCGCATCTGGTGGGGCGGATCGGCCTCGCCGGGGCGGCCGCTCGCCTCGGGCCTGCTCCTGCTCTCGATGCCCATCGCGGCCGCGTTTGCTGCGGCGCCGCACGGCTCGGCACGCCGTGCCGCGCAGCATCTCCTGCTCTGGACCGGCGTCGGCATCGCGGCGATCATGTCGACCGCGCAGAACGGCTTTCTGATTGCCAACGGCCGCGACGGCACGTCCAGCCTGCTCGAGTGGCTCTCTCCGCGGTGGGAACTCTGGTCCGCGGCGCCAAGTTTCATCCATCATGAGCCGCTGACGGCCGGCGCACACGTCCTGGCGTGGCTCGCAATCGCCGCGCTCGCCTTCTGGCTGGTCTCGCGGGTCTCGTTCTCCCGGCCGGGCGCGGCCGCGCTCGCGGCCCTTGGCGTGGCGGCGTCGGCATGGCTCGCCGGCACACTCATCGTGCCGATGCTGCCTGCCGAACCGCCGCAGCCGCGCATCAACCTTGCCGCGCGTGGACGCCTCGCCGCGCTCGATCGCTTCGACAGCCGCGCGCTGCCGGCAGGCCTCGTGTTCGATCCCTTGCGCAAGACGTCTGCCGCCGAAACCCTCCCCCTGCTGAGTCTCGGCGTCGGCCCGGGCGTCAGGACCAGTCCTCAGCCGCTGCGCGTGCTGCACAACGGCCGCTTCTCGATTCCGGCGGGGACCTACCGCGTGGACGTCGTGTTCGATGGCCCCGGCGGCGCGCCGCTGCCGATCGGCCTGCAGGTCGGACGAACGGGACCACCTCTCGACACCTGGTCCATCGATCCCGCCGTCGGCACGTGGTCGGCGGACATCGTGCTGGCGGTCGACGCGGGCTTCGTGGGCTTCCGCGGGCCGGCCGAGATGGAGCGTGCGATCCGTTCCCTCACGCTGACGCCTGTCGCCGTCGTCGATGCCGGCGATCGCCCGCGCGTACCCGAAGTGCTCGCGGCCGGGCGCTACGATGTGGCCACGGTGTTCTTCCACGACGATGCGACGAGTCCGGAGCCCACGGGCTTCTGGGTGATGGCCGGGCGGGCCCATCAGGTGACGATTGCGCCGGCGCCTGGCATCAATGGGGTGGGCATCCGGATGAGGAGCGGCGTGCCTGGCAACCGCGTGCGCCTCCAGACGCGCAGCTGGGTCCACGAAGTGGAGCTCGCCGCCGACGAGCCGCGGGAGATTGCGCTCCCGGCGCCGGGGCACGGCGTGATCGCCATCGTCATCGAAGCATCGGAGGGCTTCGTGCCGGCCGAACGCGACCCAACGGTGCACGACCGGCGCCAGCTCGGCGCGTGGGTGGAGCTGTTCTCGATAGAGAGTGGAGCTGTCCTCGAAAGAGAAATGAGTGTAGAGGCGACCCTTCAGGGTCGCCTGAAAGACCAACCATGAGCTTTGGTGATCTTCGCCGTGAATACGGCAGCCGCACACTGATCGAATCCGATGCCCACCGCGATCCGATCGTCCAGTTCAGGCAATGGTTCGAGGAGGCGGTCCGGGCGGAGTTGACCGAGCCGAACGCGATGACCCTGGCAACGGTCGGGGCGGAGGGCGATCCCTCGGCGCGTACGGTCCTCCTGAAGGGCTTCGACGCCGGCGGCTTCGTCTTCTACACGAATCACGACAGCGCGAAGGGCCGCGACCTCGCGTCACGGCCGCGTGCGGCGCTGCTCTTCTTCTGGGCGCAACTGGAGCGGCAGGTTCGCATTGCCGGCCCGGTCACCCGGGTCTCGACGGAGGAATCGGAGGCGTACTTCCATTCGCGCCCGCGGGAGAGCCAGCTGGGCGCGTGGGCGTCGCCGCAAAGCTCCACGATCGCGAACCGCGAGACCCTGGACGACGCCTACCGCAGGGTCGAAACGCAGTACGTCGACCCCGGTGTGCCCGTGCCTCTTCCGCCGCACTGGGGCGGATATCGTGTCGCGCCCGAGCGCATGGAGTTCTGGCAGGGACGCGCCAGTCGCCTGCACGACAGGCTCTTGTACACGAGACGCGCGGATGGGCAATGGCGCATCGAAAGACTGGCGCCGTAGATCGGGGGCGTCTTCAATTCTCACAGCTCCAGCCTGCCTTCACCAACCTTGACCGCCCGTCCGCCCACCTGCACGCGATCGATCTCACCATCGGCAGTCGCGGTGATCCGCATGTGAATGCGGCTCGGGCGTTGCATTCGCACGCCCTGCAGGCTCACCATGTCCGTCCAGCGTTCGGGCGCCACGAGCCCGTGTCGTACGAGGTAACAACCGAGCGGTCCGCTGGCGCTGCCCGTGGCCGGATCCTCCACGACGCCGTGGCCGGGCGCGAACATCCGCGAGTAGGCCGTCACGTCGCTTCCGCCAGGTTCGAGCGCGTAGAGGAACACGCCGACACTGTCCTCGCCGAACGCGCTCGCGAGCCGGCGGAGCGCCGCGATGTCGGGCTCGGCCCTGTCCACGTCGTCTCGCGTCGGCAGCGGGACGATGAAGTACGGCACGCCGCACGAGACTTCCTGCGGCGAGAGCCCGCCGGCGACGACGCCTGGATCCAGACCGACCGCTGCGAGGATGGCTGCCGGCAATGCCACGGGCTCGCGGAACTCCGGACGCCGCTGGTCCATCCAGGCGAACTCGAGCGCGCCGGCCTTCCAGGCCAGCTCGACGGGCGTCGGCCCCACGCCAAGGCCGAACACGAACCGCTCGAGGCCCGGCGCGATGACGCCCAGCTCCGCGAGCGCGAAGGTGCTGCCGATGACGGGATGCCCGGCCATCGGCAGTTCAGACCCCGGCGTGAAGATCCGCATGCGCACGCTGGTGTCTGGCGCCTCGGCCGGCAGCACGAACGTGCACTCCGAGAAATTCATCTCGCGCGTGATGGCCTGCATCAACGCGTCCGGTACGCCGGCGGCGTCGGGAAACACGGCCAGCTGGTTGCCCTCGAGCCTGCGATCGGTGAAGACGTCGTAGTGAAGGTAGATCATCAGATGGCTCATCTCGTGATGTGGCGATATGTGATCTGGCGATCGATCTGGAGATCTGGAGATCTGGAGATCCATCGAGAGATCTGACGATCAGATCTCTCGATGGGCAGATCTTCAGATCGGCCGATAGATCTCCAGATCACCAGATCTCCAGATTCGGTATCTCTACCCCACATTCATCCGTTCCGGCTGCCACTGCAATCCGAGGCTCATGATCCGGTCCAGCAGCTGCGCGTACGACAGGCCCGCGTGGACGGCCGACTCCGCGAAGTCCTCGCCCTGCGCGAGCTGCGGGTTCGGGTTGGCTTCGATCACGAAGAGCTTGCCGTCCTCGCGCATGCGCAGGTCGAGGCGCGCGTAGCCGGACAGATCCAGCGCACGGTAGGCGCGCTTGGCCAGGTGCTGGACCTGCAGGGCGACCTCCGGCGGCAGGCTGGCCTCCCCCGTTTCGATGCCGTGCTTCTGCTGGTACGCCGCGCTCCACTTCACGCGCTCGGTGGCAATGTGCCAGCTCTGTTCCCCCATCTTCGCGAACGACATCTCCCACACCGGGAAGACCTGCAGCCGTGCGTTCCCCATGACGCCCACGTACAGCTCGCGCCCGTCGATGAACTGCTCGACAATCGCCGCCGTGCCGATGGACTGGTGGATGAACTGCACGCGCCGTGCCAGCTGCTCCTCGTTGGCCACGACCGAGGCCTGCGAGATGCCGATGGACGACTCGTAGGTCGGCGACTTCACGATGAGCGGAAACTTCAGCTTCTTCGGCAGCGACGGCTTGCGGTTGTGCGGGACGACGGTGAAGTCCGGCACGGGAACGCGGTGATAGGCGAAGAGCTTCTTGGCGAGCGACTTGTCGCGCGCGAGCGTCAGCCCGCGCGGATTGCAGCCCGTGTAGGGCAGCCGCAGCAGCTCGAGGTAGCTCACCACGTTCTGGTCGAAGACGCCGATGTCGGCGAACGCCTCCATCAGGTTGAAGACGATGTCGGGCTTGAACTCCTCGACGTTGTGCCGGATGGGCGTCAGGTCGTCGTGGACGCCGATGACGCGCAGATCGTAGCGTCCGCGGAGCGTGGAGACGACGTCCCACTCCATCCGCCACGGCGCGTTGGGAATGTCGGAGGCGGCCGGCCGCTCGGGCGGCACGAGGTCCTTGTGGACGAGGATGAGGACGCGCTTGATCGTCACAGCGCGACCCGGTGGCGTCCGCTGTGCAGGTAGTTCATCACCTGCACCGTCAGCAGGACGGCGAACTCCTGCCTGGCTTGATCTTCGGGAATGGCGAGGCGCAGTTTCAGCTCGCGCGAGCGCACAATCATGTCTTCGAGCACCTTGTCGACAGTGTATTGGTAGATGCCGGTCCACTCCGCGACGATGCGGCGCATCGGCTTCCTGACGCGCCCCATGAACTGTGCGGCCGTGGGACGATCGGCGTGTTCGGGCTGATCGGAGAAGAGGCGGCGCAGATCGCGATCGTAGAACGCCGGGCGGTCCACGCCGTAGTGGCGGCGCTTTCGCCGATAGTGCTGCCTGAGCGTCTTGTGCTGGCGGCGGAGGGGATCGACTTCGTCCAGCCGGTCGACGAGCGGGGGCTTTCCCGAGAGCGATCGCATCAGCGCGTCCATGTATTCCAGCTTCTTGACGGCCGGCCATCCCGCATAGCGCTGGTCCCAGTTGCCGCCCGGCGTCAGCCACACGGCAAAGGTCTCGGCGAAGTCTTCGTCCGGATGGCTCTGCGCGTACCACGGATCGAGATGGAGGACGAAGCTCTTGCTGTACGGCTTCGGCGTATAGAACTCGGGGTAGGGCGCCGATGAGGGCCCGAACACCGCGCGGCGCTTGCGGCGCAGCCGCAGCTTGTAGGCATTGTCGACGACGTGCCCCGCTTCGTGGCGGAGGATCCGCATGCACCACGCGTGCTCGCCGCCTTCGACCTCGAGCATCTGCGCGAGCTCGAGCTTCTCGAGCCGGGGGTGCGCCAGGTAGAACGGCACTGCCATCGACGCGAAGCCGTCGGGCGTGAACCATTCTTCGGACAGGTAGAAGTGCAGCGGAAAGTTGAGCCCCCGGGCGGCCAGCTCCTCGCGCAGCTCGGTGACACGGGCCTCGATGACGGTGCCCGACAGGGTCAGCGGCAGGTCGGAGAGGCGGAGGTCGAGCAGTTCTTCGTCGGGCAGCTCCGTCCAGTTGGGGGGGGCGACGCGGCGCGCCATCGGGGGAATTGTGTCACGGACGCCGGGAATCGGTTCCGGACGGCCGGGGTGACCACCGAGGCCGGACACGAAATGACCACGGAGATGCGCGGAGAACACCGGGAACGGATTCGGACGACGCGAACCACCGAGAAACCCGGTGGAGCGGAACCACCGAGGCGCGGAGACATCGAGAACGGACTGGGACGACGCGGACCACCGGGAACTCGGTGAAGCGGAACCACCGAGGCGGGGAGACACCGAGAACGGATTGGACGACGTGGACC
>CAZJBN010000168.1:1336-7026 GCA_964543955.1 uncultured Bifidobacteriaceae bacterium | reverse complement strand
GAAGGCGACTACTTCGACCGCCTCGTCGAGGATGCGGGAGACTTCAACCCCTTTACCGACCGCGGCTGGCGCACGCTGGAGCGGCGCTTCGCGCATGCCAGCGGCGGCCGGATCGGTCTCTCTCTACTGGATATCGGGTGCGGCACGGGCCGCTCGCGCCAGATCTACGAAAGGCAGGCGCGCCGATACGTCGGCCTCGACCTGTCGCTCGAGGCCGTTCGACTGGCGTCGGGCCGGTATGACACGTCGGCCTGGCTGCAGGGGGATGCAGGACGGCTGCCCTTCGCCGACCGCGCATTCGACGTCGTGGCGCTCAGCAGCGTCCTCCATCACGTCCCGGACATGCACGTGGTGTTGACGGAAGCGCGACGGGTGGCGTCGCCGGGCGGCCTCGTCTTCGCGTTCGACCCGAACCTCCTCCACCCCGCCATGCTGCTCTTCCGCCACCCGCGCAGTCCGCTCTACAGTTCCGAAGGTGTGAGCCCACACGAGCAGCCGCTCATGCCGGGCGTGCTCCGTTCTCACTTCGAGAAGGCCGGGCTGGTAGAAGTCGAGCAGCGATGCCAGTCCAACATCCCGTACCGCGAGGTCGCGCCGCGGCTGCTGAATGCGGTCCTGCCCCTCTACAACGCGCTCGACGTCGCGTGGGAGTACAGCGGCGCGGGCCGCATCTTCGGCAGCTTCGTCGTCACGTGGGCGCGGGTGCCGTAGCGGCCCTCATTCGTGCTGGCATCGATTCCAGCACAGTCGCTCACTCGGCCCCTACCCAGGTCTACGACCGTCTGCGCTGAATGCCCGCTCCATGACTGGATCGGCGCGCGCCACTCGCGACGCTGACCGACGAGCCGTGCAAAGGGGATTATTCCTTCAGTTCCGGAATATTCCGCGACTCCCGGACCGTCCGGCACGCGCTGGGCGCCAAACAGGGCGGCACCCGGACGGCACCGGACTTGCTCATTGATGACATCAACGGCGTCACGTGCATGGCTCTCGCCAGCCGCCTCAGCGGGTCTCCGCGACCGGCCGCACGGACGCCGACGAAAGGTGGGCCGCGATGGACGCATGGATCAAGTGGTTCGATGAGGTCGGGATGGACGACGTGGCCGTCGTCGGCGGCAAGAACGCCTCGCTCGGGGAGATGCGCCTGGCCTTGACACCGCTCGGCATCCGGACGCCTGATGGCTTCGCCACGACCGCCGGAGCGTATCGGGCGTTTGTCCGCGACGCCGGTCTCGAACCGATCGTCGAAGGCGCGCTGCGCCAGCTCGACGTCGCCGACATCGAGGCGCTGCAGGGGGCCGGCGCGCGCATTCGTGCCGCGGTGCTCGCCGCCGACCTGCCTGAAACGCTGCGCCAGGAGCTCTGCCGCGCGTACGCGCGGCTCGAGGCCGAGTACGGACCGCACTGCGATGTGGCCGTCAGAAGCAGCGCGACGGCGGAGGACCTGCCCGAGGCGAGCTTCGCCGGCCAGCAGGAGACGTTCCTCAACATCCACGGCGCGGCAATGCTCCTCGACGCGGTGAAGCGCTGCTACGCGTCGCTGTTCACCGATCGTGCGATCGTGTATCGCGCGCAGCACGGGTTCGATCACACCGATGTCGCGCTCTCCGTCGGCGTGCAGAAGATGGTGCGATCCGACCTGGCGTCGGCCGGCGTGATGTTCTCCATCGACACGGAAACCGGCTTTCCGAACGCCGTCCTCGTGAACGGCGCGTACGGGCTCGGCGAAAGCGTCGTGCAGGGCACGGTCAATCCCGACGAGTTCCACGTATTCAAACCGACGCTCGCCCGTGGCTTTCGTCCGATCCTCCAGAAGAAGCTCGGCACCAAGGAGCTCAAGCTGGTCTACGACGAAGGCGGCAGCCGCCAGACGCGCACCGTGCCCGTTCGGCGCGAGGATCGCGAGCGCTTCGTGCTGTCGGACGACGAGATTCTGACGCTGGCGCGGTGGGCGGTGCTCGTCGAGCAGCACTACAGCGCGCGCCGGGGCGTACTCTCGCCGATGGACATCGAATGGGCCAAGGACGGCCGGAGCGGCGAGCTGTTCCTGGTGCAGGCGCGGCCCGAGACGGTCCACGCGCAACGCGATCCGCACGTCCTGGAACGGTTCCGGCTCGAGACGCGCGGCGAGGTCCTGGCAAAGGGCCGCAGCGTTGGCGAGAAGATCGGCCAGGGACCCGCTCGCGTCATTCGTTCGGCAGCGGATCTGGAGCAGCTGCAGCAGGGCGAGGTGCTCGTCACCGAGATGACCGATCCCGACTGGGAGCCGGTCATGAAGCGCGCGGCGGGGGTCGTCACGGATCGCGGCGGCCGCACGTGCCACGCGGCGATCGTCAGCCGCGAGCTCGGCATCCCCGCCATCGTCGGGACGACCACGGCCACGTCAGCCGTGAGCACCGGGCAGGAGGTCACGGTGTCGTGTGCGGAGGGTGAGGACGGCTACGTCTACAAGGGTCTGCTGCCGGTGCGGATCGAGCGGACCGATCTCGCCGGCCTGCCGCGCCCGCGCACGCAGATGATGATGAACGTGGCGAATCCCGCCGAGGCGTTCTCGCTGTCGTTCCTGCCGAACGACGGCGTCGGGCTTGCGCGGCTCGAGTTCATCATCAGCACCCACGTGCGCGTTCACCCGATGGCGCTTCTCCAGCCGGAACGGATCGCCGATCCGAAGGAAAGGCGCGAGATCGAGCGCCTCACGCTCGGCTACGCCGACAAGGGCCAGTACTTCGTGGATCGGCTCGCCGAGGGCGTCGCCATGATCGCCGCCGCCTTCTGGCCGAAGGACGTCATCGTTCGCCTCTCGGACTTCAAGACCAACGAGTATGCGGGACTCCTCGGCGGCGCCGCGTTCGAGCCGAAAGAGGCGAACCCGATGCTCGGGTTCCGCGGCGCCTCGCGCTACTACGACGCGCGCTATCGCGACGGGTTCGCGCTGGAGTGCCGCGCCATGCGGAAGGTGCGCGAGGAGATGGGGCTCGAGAACGTGAAGCTCATGATCCCGTTCTGCCGGACCGTGGAGGAGGGCCGGAAAGTCATCGCGGAGCTGAGGCGGAACGGCCTCGTGCAGGGCGAGCGCGGCCTCGAGGTGTACGTGATGTGCGAGATCCCGAGCAACGTGACGCTGGCGCGCGAGTTCGCGGAGATCTTCGACGGGTTCTCGATCGGCAGCAACGACCTGACGCAGCTCGTGCTGGGCGTGGACCGCGACTCGGATCTCGTGGCCCACCTGTTCGACGAGCGGAACGAGGCAGTGAAGCGCGCCATCGCGGAGGTCATCCGCGCGGTTCATGCCGCGGGCCGGAAGATCGGGATCTGCGGCCAGGCGCCGAGCGACTATCCCGAGTTCGCGCAGTTTCTCGTCGCGGAAGGCATCGACAGCCTCTCGCTCAATCCCGACTCGCAGCTCGAGACGATGCTCGCGATCGTCGAGGTGGAGGCCGGACCGGCTGGTGCTGGCGCGGACCGCGAGCGGCGCGTGGCGGTCGGGCAATTGCCGCAGTAGCCTCCGGATGGCGCCCAGGCTGCCAGGGGCCGCGGGCCTCCGTTTGTCCGAGACTGTGGGAGCTGGAGCGCGATACGGGACGGCGCTCGACCGGGCCGGTAGTCACGACGGCCCGGCGTGGCCGGCTCCGTCCAGCGACTCGTAGAGCGCCAGACCTTCGTCCGTCGGTCCGTCGAAGACCTTGACGCCGGCGCTCAGCACGCACACGCGCTCGCACATCTCGGCCACCGACGTGGCCGCGTGCGAGACGAAGAGGATCGTCTTCCCCCGCTCCAGGAACCCTCGCATCGTCTGCTTGCACTTGTCCTGGAAGGGCGCATCGCCAACAGCGAAGATCTCGTCGAGGAGCAGCACCTCGGGATCGAGGTGGACGGCGGTGGCAAACGCCAGGCGGACGATCATGCCGGACGAGTAGTTCTTGATCGGCTCGTCGATGAACTTCTCCAGCTCGGCGTAGTCCACGACCGCGTCGTAGATGACGTCCACCTCCTCGCGCGTGAGGCCGTACACCGATGCGTTCAGGTAGACGTTCTCGCGGCCGCTCAGCTCCGGGTGGAAGCCGACGCCAAGCTCGATCATCGTGCCGATGCGCGCGCCGCGCTTGACGAGCAGCCGTCCCGACGTCGGCCGGTAGATGCCCGCCATGAGCTTCAGCAGCGTGCTCTTGCCTGAGCCGTTCCGGCCGACCAGCCCGACCGATTCCCCCCGTTGGACGCGGAGGTCCACGCCGCTCAGCGCCCAGAACTCCTCCGTCGTCATGCGCTGCCGGCGGTGGACGATGCCGAGCACGCGCGCCTTGATGGACGGCGCGTAGTTGTGGTGGATGTCGAAGCGCTTCGAGACGCCTTCGGCGAGGATCAGCGTGTCGATGTCGCCCGGGGAGCCGCGGCTCTCCTGATCCTGTTTCCCGCGCTCCGAGCCGAGGTCCCGACGCTCCGGATCGTGGGCACTCATACGAGCTCCGAGAAGCGGCCCTCGCAGGCCAGGAAGACGCTCAGCCCGCAAATGAAGGCGCCGACCGCGTAGGCAATGGCCACGACCCAGATCGTCAGGTCAGGGACGACCCCGTAGAAGAAGATGTCCTGGTAGGCGCGGATGTAGGACGCCGCGGGCGAGAGCAGCGCCACGAACTGGAACTCTTCGGGCACCATCGAGATTTCGTAGACGATCGGCGTGGCCCAGAAGAGCATGCCGATGCCGACTTCCACCAGGTGCCGGACGTCGCGGAAGAAGGCGGTGGCGGTGGAGATGGCCAGCGCGAGGCCCGTGATGAACACCACCTGCAGCGCGAGGAACACGGGGAAGAGCAGCATGCGCGGTGCGAGCGGCACGCCGTAGACGATCAGGATGATCGGCAGGAAGACGGCGAGCGTGAGCACGTACTGCGACAGGTGGAACAGCACAACCGAGAACGGCAGGACCACCCGCGGGAAGACCACGCTCTTGAGGAGCGAGCCCCCATCGGCGATGGCACCCGTCGCGCCGCCGACGGCCCCGGCGAAGAAGTTCCAGGCCAGGAGGCCGATGAGGATGAACAGGATGAAGTTCGGCGTCTCAACCCTCATCACGAACTTGAAGGCCACCGTGTAGACGCCGATCATCAGCAGCGGGATGAGAATCGACCACGCGAAGCCGAGGATGGACCCGCGGTACTTGAGCGTGAGGTCCTTGGCCACCAGGTTACGGAGCAGGTGGCGATATTCCCACGCACGCGCGACGCCGCCGGTCATCGACGCGAGGTCCTGCCCCTGTTCCACGAGCGCCGCGCCGCCGAACTCGGCCTGGAGCGCGCGCCTCCGCGCGCGGCGGTAGCGCAGGCCGTCGGCCGCCCGCCAGACCACGCCGAGGAGTGCGAAGAGCGCCGCCTGCCCGCCGAGCGCCTGGCGTGAGACGCCTTCGCCGTACCCCGACCACGGCGCCACGAGCGCCACGGCCATGGCGCCGATGAGAGCGGCCGCCAGCAGACGGATGGGCCACATGGCCTGCCCCTCGGCACCGTACAGCCCGAAGACCGACGCGAGCACAACCTGGGCGACCACCGCCACCGCAAGCACGGGCAACGCGGCGGCCAGATAGTTGAGGGCATCGAGGCCGGCAAACCGCAGCGCGTAAGCCACCGCCATGGCAACGGCCGCCATCAGCGCGTCGAGGGCCAGGGCGGGCCAGCCGACGCGAATCGAATACGGCG
>CAZJBN010000168.1:0-1236 GCA_964543955.1 uncultured Bifidobacteriaceae bacterium | reverse complement strand
CACCGCTCAATTGTAGTAAATGCCTTGGTTCCCAGGTGCCCAGGTGCCCAGGTGCACAAGTGCCCAAGTGCTGAGGTGCTCAGGTGCACAAGTGCGGGAGTGCCCGGGTCGAGTTACTGGCGATCGACTCCAAGGGTGACGCGGTAGTCCTCCGCCTTCACCGGAGCATCGACTGCCGGATGGGGGGTCACCGCGACCAGCCGGATGCGAATCGTACCGTGGGCCGCTTCGCCCTCGAAGCGATGGTTCGTGTGCAGAGTGTAGGTCGCGGCAGGGGTCTCCCCACCTTCGACGCGCAGCCGGACCGCCGCATCCCCTTCCCAGACGCACTGGACGCCGGTAGGACAGCGGGAGTCCTCGGCAACGGTCTCGAACGTGATCACGACCTCGGACTCCGGCACGCGCCGGGACTCGCCGGGCGCCAGAGTGATCTCACTTGGAGACATGGTCTGTGCGACCACGGGCCGTGCACTGGAGGCGCACGCCACCGATACCATCATGGCCAGCACGACCGGAGCCGAAGGGTGCATGGGCCAAGGGTACAGCAGTCCGTGCTGTGTTCACCAATGCCCGCTACTGCGCTCGACACGCACCGGTTCTGCGCAGATACCTGGCGACTGCGTCCTGCCACGTGGGCATCTCCACACCGGCCGCGGCCAGCCTTGCGTTGCTCAGGCCCGCATACTGCGGCCGCGCCGCACGAAGCTCGACGTCGGCCACTGCCACGGGCTTCAGCAGTGATTCCCGCTTGTTCAGGCGTCGCGCGATCTCGCGTGCCACGTCCAGCCAGCTGGCCTCGCCCGTGTTGACACAGTGATAGACGCCGCTCGGGGCACGACGTGCGAGGAGCGTGCGCGTCGCGTCGACGACGTCGTCCACATAGCTCGGCGTGACGAGGCGATCGTGGAAGACGGGTGCTTCGCGGTCCTGGCCGAGCGCGGAGATGATGCGATCGATGCTGCTCTTCGCCTCGGGGCCGCCAAAGAGGCTCTCGACGCGGAGCACGTAGTGGCGCGGCGCGTCGGCCGCCAGCCACTCGCCAAGGAGCTTCGACTGGCCGTACACGCTCGACGGCTCCGGCAGGTCCGCCTCCGTGTAGAGCGCCGTCTGCCTGCCATCGAACACGAAATCGGTACTGAAGTGGACGAAGGTGGCGCCGGCATCACGTGCGGCGCGCGCCATGGTGCCTACCGTGAGGGCGTTGACCTCCAGCGCCGCCTGCGCATCGTCTTCGGC
>CAZJBN010000167.1:0-7047 GCA_964543955.1 uncultured Bifidobacteriaceae bacterium | reverse complement strand
TCCGATCGGGCGATCATCATGCACGGCCACCGGCACGTGGACTGGCTCGGCCAGTGCGAGAAGCTGACGATCGTGTCCGGCCCCTCGCCGGTCATGGATCCCGCGCCGTCGTCCTTCTACGTCCACACGATAGCCAGGGATGCGGACGGGCGGATTGCCCTGCAGCAGCCGGAGCGGCACGTGGTGGCCGATCCGGAGGATGCCGCGGGCATCCCGGGCCGGATTCGACTCGGCCACGACGCCACGACACACCCCAGTGCGGAGACAGTTCGACGATGAGGTTGCTCGGTTTTGCTGCCGCGGCCGGTCTCACGGCCCTCACGCTTTACCTGCTGATCGTGGGCGGGTCGATCCTCCTGCCCCTCGTGATCGCGATCTTCGTCTCGTATCTGATCAACGGCCTCGCGACGGCGACCCGACGGATCACGATTGCCGGGCGGCCGCTGCCATGGAGCGTCCGAACGATCGGCGCGTTGCTGATCGTCGGCGTGCTCTTCTGGCTCCTCGCGAACATCGTGATCAGCAACAGCAACCAGCTCCTCACCCAGGCGCCGCTCTACGAGGGGAATCTCCGGATGCGGGCGGAGCAGATCGGCGGGTGGCTGGGCCTCGACGAACCGCTCCCGGTCGATGCGCTGTTCGAGCGCGGCAGGCTGACCGCGTACCTCCGCAGCGTCGTGCTCAGCCTGACGGCGCTCATCGGCAGCTTCGGCGCGATTGCGATCTACACGATCTTCCTCCTCCTGGAGGGTCACAGCTACGACAGGAAGATCGAGGCGCTCTTTCCGAATCCGGAGCGGCAGGCGCTGGTCCACCGCATCATGGGGCGCATCGGAACCGAGGTGCAGTCGTACATCTGGTACAAGACCATGTTCAGCGCCGCGACCACGCTCGCCAGCTACGCCGTCATGAAGTTCGCCGGGCTCGACCTCGCCGAGTTCTGGGCCATGCTGATCTTCTTCCTGAACTTCATCCCGTACATCGGCGCGTGGGCGGGAGTGATTCTCCCTGCCCTGACCGCCATCGTGCAGTTCGAAGCGCTGGCGCCCATCCTGCTGACGATCGGTGCGCTGGCCGTCGTGCAGTTCACCGGTGGCAGCATCATCGAGCCCAAGGTGATGGGAACGGGGCTGAACATCAGCCCGGTCGTGATGCTGCTGTCGCTGTCGGTGTGGGGCACCATCTGGGGCATTCCCGGCATGTTCCTGGCCGTGCCGCTGATGGTCGTGGTGATGATTGTCTGCTCGCACTTCGAGAGCACGCGGCCGATTGCCATCCTCATGTCGGCCGACGGCCAGGTCGGCCATTGACGGCGTGACCGCCAGGCGTCAGGTCAGCGCCAGCGTGAGCAGCCCGTACAGCGAGATACCTGCGACGTAGAGCATGCCGGCGAAGCCCGGCTCGCCGTCGCGGTTGGCCTCGGGAATCAGGCTCTGGGTCACCATTGAAATGAGGAATCCCGATGCCAGCGCCATCAGGGTCGCCCGCAGCTCCATCGACTGGTCGCGCAGCACGACGTAGCCCAGTACGGCGCCGGCCATGACGGCAACCGAGAACACGAAGGCCAGGACGCGCCGGTGTTCGCGCGACATGCCTTTCCGCTTCGCCGTCGCAATCGTCACGAACGTCAACGGGATGTTCTTGATGCCCATGGCGAGAGCCATCAGCAGTCCCGACCCGAGCGACAGCGTGGCCGCGATGCCGATGAGCACGCTGTCGATGACGACGTCGAGTACCACGCCGACGTAGAGTCCCGGTGAGGTCACGGCGGCGCCGGAACCCGACTGTGCGGCCAGGCGCACGGCCGAGGCGTACTCGAACGACACGAAGAGGGCGCCTCCCACGAAGAACGCCAGAAGGATCCAGGCCGGCGGCGCCTGCTGGACGGCGATCGGCATCAGGCTGAACGCGACGAGCGCGGTGATGACGCCGGCCACGAGCTGCAGCGCTCCGCCGATGACGCGGCGGGGCACGTCGATCCGCTCGGCGAGCGGCGCGCCCATGCTCGTCAGGAGCGCCGCGAGGAAGGCGATGGCGAGAACGGGCAGCAGAGTCACGGTTGCGGGACCGGACGTCCGAACCCCGACATGCCGCCAGGGATCGGCGCGCTCATTGGACGGGGATGAGCGGGATCTTTCCCTTGTGCTCCATCTCGGCCTGGATCGCCTTGATTGACACCTGGGCCGCGACCCGCTCGGCCACGTGCTCGAAGGCGCGCGTCGCGACGGACTCGGGCTCGGCAATCACGAGCGGAATGCCCACGTCGCTGCCGACGCGGATCGGCTCGTAGACGGGCAGCCGGCCGAGGAACGGCACGTCCATGTCGCCGGCCAGCTGCTCGCCGCCGCCGTGTCCGAAGATCTGCGACTGGTGATGGCACGAGGGGCACTCGTAGTAGCTCATGTTCTCCACCAGGCCGAGGGCCGGGATGTTGAGCTTCTCGTACATCCGGATGGCGCGCCGGCTGTCGGCGAGCGAGACCTGCTGCGGCGTCGTGACGACGACGGCGCCGGCCACCGGCACGGTCTGCGAGAGCGACAGCGCCACGTCACCCGTCCCCGGCGGCATGTCGATGATCAGGTAGTCCAGGTCCGTCCACGCGACATCGTGGACGAACTGCCGCACGGCGCTGTGCAGCATCGGCCCGCGCCAGATGACCGGGGCATCGTCCTTCGTCATGAAGCCGATGGAGACGACCTGGATCCCGAACTTCTCGGCCGGCCGGATCCGCTTGCCGTCGGATTGCAACTCGGCGTGGAGGCCGAACATGATGGGCACGTTGGGGCCGTAGATGTCCCCGTCGAGGATCCCGACGCGGCTGCCGGCCTTCGAGAGGGCCACCGCCAGGTTCACCGCCACCGTGGTCTTGCCGACACCGCCCTTGCCGGCGCCAACGGCGATCACGTTCTTCACGCCGGGAAGTGCCGTGGTCCCCTTCGACGGGACGCTCACCGACCTGACCCTCGCCGTCATCGTGACGGCGACGTCGGTCACGCCGGGAAGAGCCCGCACCAGCTCCTCGGCCTGGGCCTTCATCCGGTCCTTGACCGGGCAGGCGGGCGTTGTCAGCTCGATGGCGAACGACACGCGGCCGCCGTCGACAGCCAGGTTCTTGACGAAGCCCAGGGAGACGATGTCGCGGTGGAGATCCGGATCAACGACACCCTCGAGCGCGACGAGGACAGCGTCGGGAGTCATGTTCGATCGAGCTTATCACTTCGCTGGTGTCCACCCAGACAGTCGTGTAGACTGCCCGCAAGCTTCCCCTTCTCAAGGAGTTACCGATGGCCGACGCCACACCCGGCAGTGCCGCTCCCTCGAGCAACCGCACCGTGATGATTGTCCTCTCCTACCTGTGGCTGCTGGCGCTCATCCCGCTGCTCACCGAGAAGGAGGACAAGGAGGTGCAGTGGCACGCCAGGCACGGCATCGTGCTGATGGCGGCCGAGATCGTCTTCTGGGTGCTGCTCACCATCATCCAGACGATGACCATCTTCATCGGATGCATTGCGGGCATCTTCGGCCTCTTCGCGTGGCTGGCCATCATCATCGTGCACGTCCTCTGCATCGTGAAGGGCGTCAACGGACAGCGGCTCATCATTCCTGGCCTCAGCCAGTACGCCGACAAGTTCTGACGCGCAGACTGATTCTCGTGTTGTCGGCCGCGGGCGTGCTGCTCGCGGCCGATCTCTCCCGCCCGCCGGCGGCGCAGTGGACGACTCGCGCCGCGCTCGGCGGCATTCACCTCTACCAGGCCACGCTGTCACCGCTCTACGCGCGCATCGGCGCACAGTGCCGCTTCAGGCCCTCCTGCAGCCACTACGGCGAGGTGGTGGTGCGCGAATACGGCGCGGTCCGCGGGGGGTGGATGGCCTTCAGGCGCATCCTGCGGTGCGGGCCGTGGACGCCGTTGGGAACTGAAGATCCGGTGCCTTCCTCCAGGACCGGCGCTTCGCGCGGCTAGGACCGGCCCGCTTCACATCCCGGCCGGTGGGAACATGGGACCGACCTTCCTCGGTCGGATGCGCGCAGTCCTGCCCGAAGGGTCCAACCGCAGAGCAGTCTCCCGTGGAAATCCCACCGCACACCGGTGCCCGGGTGCTCAAGTGCCCAAGTGCCCGCGGTCCTACCCGGGCGGGTCCCACCCCACAGCGGTCCCACCCGCAGGGTCCTGCCGCGCAGCGGTCCTGCCCTTGCGGGTCCCACCCGCAGGCTCCTACTCCTGCCTGAGTGCCGTCATGGGATCCACTCCCATTGCCCGCCGGCCCGGCGGGTAGCACGCGCCGAGGAGCGCGAGCGACACGCCGAGCACGACGGCGCCAATGACCACCGGATCGGAGGCCGTCACGCCGTAGAGCAGCCCGCTCAGCGCACGTGACGCCGCCAGCGCCAGCACGAGTCCGATGGCAAGGCCCATCGCCCCGAGCCGCACACCCTGCACGATGATCATCCGTAGCACGTCCTCCGGCCGCGCCCCGAGCGCCACGCGCAAGCCGATCTCGGGCACGCGGTAGCTGACGATGCACGCCATGACGCCGTAGACGCCGACGAGCGCGAGCAGCAGGGCCACGCTCGCGAAGAGGCCGACGAGAAACGCGCGGAACCTGGGCGTCGCCGACGCCAGTTCCAGGGTCGTCTCCATCGTCTCCGCACGAACGGGCACGTCGGCATTGCGCTGGCGGATCGTCTGCCGCATGGCATCGGCCACCCGGATGGGGTCGCCGGCGCTGGTGCGTGCCACGAGCACGAGCGAAGTGGCGGGCCCCGGATGCTGTTCGTACGGCATGTAGATCTCGGCCTGGGCCGGCCGCGCCGGGCCCCAGGTGCGCACGTCGCGAACCACGCCGACAATGGTCATGAAGTCCGGGATGTCGAGACCGGTACGGATGCGCCGGCCGATCGGATCGCCGCCGGGGAACGACTGGCGCACCAGCGACTCGTTGACGATCGCCACGAGCGGCGCATCGCGTCGATCGGCGTCGGAGAAATCGCGGCCCGTGCGAAGCGGGATGCCGAGTGTCCTGAAGTAGTCCGGCGTGACCACCGTGAAGATGGCTTGCGGCGACTGGATGCCGAGCTCGTCGGGACCCGGCCCGCCTTCAATCCAGTACCCGCCGTTCGAGCGCACCGCAGTCGGCAGGCTCGTGACGCCCGCAACGGACACCACGCCCTGAGTCTTGCGAAGCTCCGGCAGCACGTCTCGATAGAACGCGGTGGCGCGCGGAGCATCCTCTCGGCCGGCCACCGGTACCGTCGTCCTCATGACGAGCAGCCGATCGGCCTCGAAGCCCATGTCCACCGACGCCAGCGCGGCGAAGCTCCGGCCGAGCAGGCTCGCGCCGAAGACCAGCACGACGGCCAGGGCCACCTCCGCGACGACGAATATGCGGAGCGGGCGCGTGCCATGGGCCGCCAGCGTGGAACCCTTCCCTCCCGATCGCAGGCCGTCCGCGAGCCCGGCGCGCGACGTCTGCAGTGCCGGCGCCAGGCCGAACAGCAGGCTCGACAGCGCCGAGAGGACGAATGCGGACACCAGCGCCGTGCCATCGAGGCGAACCTCGTCGAGGCGCGGCAGGTCTGCCGGCGCCAGGGCCAGCAGGACCGACAGCCCGATGGCCCCCAACGCCGTACCGATCACGCCAGCCGCGAGGGCCAGAATCAGGCTCTCCGTGAGCAGCTGCCGGATCAGCCGTCCGCGATTCGCACCAATCGCCGAGCGCACGACCATCTCCTGCCCGCGGAGCGTGGCGCGCGCCAGCAGCAGGTTGGCGACATTCGCGCACGCGATCACGAGGACGAGCCCCACGGCCGCAAGCAGCATCTGCAGCGTCCGCCGCGCATCGCCGACGACCTGGTCCTGGAGCGGCACGACGACCGCAAGCTTGCCCTCGTTCGATGCCGGGTGCTGCTGCTCCAGCCGGCGTGCGATCGCGGCGATGTCCTCGTTGGCCTGCCCTAATGTGACGCCCGGTGCGAGCCGACCGATGACACGGTAGTTGTGAGCTGATCGAGACGTCGTCTCGGGCACGATGGACGACGGGTAGTAGATGTCGGCGCGCGCTGGAATGCGGATGCCCGGCGGCAGCACGCCGACCACCTCGTAGGTGCGTTCGTCGAACCTGATCGTCGAGCCGACCGCGCCCGGATCGGCGCCCATCCGCCGGCGCCAGAATCCGTCGGTTACGACGGCCACCGGGGGGCCGCCGGGGCGCTGCTCGGCGGCGTCGAGGAGCCGGCCGAGCCGAGCCTCGACGCCAAGCGCTTCGAAGAAGCCCGGCGTAATCACGAACGCGGCAGCGTAGTCGGCCGTACCACTGACACTGACGCTGGTCTCACCACCGGCGTAGTAGGCCAGGTGCGTGAAGCTCCGGCTCTCGTCGCGCCAGTCGGCGAAGTCGGGCCCGGAGACGGTGAGGCTGTTCCGGCCGCTTGCGACGTAGTGATTCTGGACCGAGACGACGCGCTCCGGCTCGCTCAAGGGCAGCGGGCGGAGCACCACGGCGTTGACGACCGAGAAGATGGCGGCGGTGAGTCCGATGCCGAGCGCGAGCGTCAGAATCGCGGTGCACGCGAAGCCGGGCTGGCGCCGCAGATTCCGCACCGTGTAACGCAGGTCCTGCCACAGGGCTTCCATGCGCAGGTTAGACGGCAGGATTGGCCGCGACGTTGATCAGGCCACGAAGACCTTCCGTCCCTCGTCCTTGAGCAGCACCCAGCAGGCGTAGACGCCGAGCGCGGTCCCTGCAGGCAGCACCACGAGGTTGACGACGGCGAGACCGAGTGCCAGGAGGCGTGCACGAGGGTGATAGGCGGCCAGTGCGCGGCCGATCCACATGTGCAGGATCGCCCAGGCAAGGGCAAGGCCGGCAAGCGCAGCCAGCGTGGCCGCGGTCAGGCGGGCGGCAAGGGGTGATGACAGGGGCAGCCGATCGGGTGACCCCGACATCGCAAAGGCGCCGGCAGCCAGGGCGGCGCTGGCGACGGCCACGAGCAGGAAGAGCCCGCCCCACGCGACATACAGCCAGGCGAGGAAATCGACGTGGCGCT
>CAZJBN010000166.1:0-7078 GCA_964543955.1 uncultured Bifidobacteriaceae bacterium | reverse complement strand
TCAGGCTCTGGGCTTTAGGCTCTGGGCTTCAGGCTCTGGGCTTTAGGCTTTAGGCTCTGGGCTTTAGGCTCTAGGCTTTGGGCTTCAGGCTCTAGGCTTTAGGCTCTAGGCTTTAGCCAAAGCCCAAAGCCCCGCTCCCATGTTCTGCCGTCACTTCGGCGTGTGCGGCGGATGCAGCCTGCCCGACGTACCCTACGCCGAGCAGCTGCGCGAGAAGCACAGGCGTCTTGCCGCGTGGTTTCCGGGCGTCAACGTCCCACCTCTTGTCGCCTCGCCCGCCGAAGATCGGTTCCGCCACAAGGTGGCGTTCGTGTTCGGGCCGGGCCCGCGTGGCGATGGCCTGGTCATGGGCCACTTCCGGTCGGGCGCGCGGCGAATCGTTCCGGTCGAGGAGTGTCCCGTGCACAGCGACCGCGGCAATGAGCTGGCGTTCAAACTTCGGGACGCGCTCGCGCGGTCCCGCGTGCCGCCCGAGGTCCTGCGACACGTGCTCATTCGCACCACGGCATCCAGCGCCGAAGCGGCGGTGATGCTCGTCGTCTGGACCAACCACAAGTCGCTTCGGGCGCCCATTCGGGCGTTCCTGCAGTCGTCACCGGCGCCGACGGGGTTCTTCCTGAACGTCAACGATCGGCCGGGGCCCTTCATGGTCGGGCGCGAGACGATCCGCATCGACGGGCGGAGCCACGTGCGCGAAGACCTGCTCGGCACGAAGTTCCTCATCTCGCCGACGGCGTTCTTCCAGACCAACGTGCTCGCCGCGCGCGAGCTCCTGACGCGCGTGCTCGACCGGGTTGGTTCCGCACGGCGAGTGCTCGATCTGTACAGCGGCTCGGGGCTCTTCGCCATTCCGCTTGCCATCGGCGGTGCCTCGGTCGTGGCGATCGAGGAGAATCGCGCGGCCACAGACGACGCCGGGCAGAACCTGCGGCTGAACCGCGTGGACCCGCGGAAGGTTCGCCTGGTCACCGCCAGGGTCGAGGACGGACTCGCGAAGATCCCTGCAGCAGGGTTCGATGCCGTTGTCCTCGATCCACCCCGGCAGGGATGCCCCGAGCGCGTGCTCGCGACCATTGCAGAGCGCATTCGGCCCGAGCGCATTGTCTACGTCTCGTGCAATCCGGAACGGCTTGCCGGCGAAAGGACAACGCTCGAACGGGCCGGCTACGCGATGTCCTCGCTGCAGGGCCTCGACATGTTTCCGCACACCGAGCACATCGAGGCAATCGGGGTGTGGGACAAATAAGGATCTGGAGATCTGGCGATGTGACGATCTGGCGATCTGGAGAGCACTTGCAGGGGCGATCCGACCAAGATCTCTTGTAGAGGCGACCCTTCAGGTCGCCTGCCTGCAGTCACCAGCAGGTCATCGCCGATAATGTCTCCATGACTTCCGCTCCCGCAGACGCGCGACCCGCGTCGACCGTTGTCGTCGTCAGGCCAGCTGCCCGCGAGAGGTTCGAAGTGTTGCTCGTGCGCCGCAACGACAAGGTGGCGTTCATGGCCGGCGCGTTCGTCTTTCCAGGCGGGCGAGTGGATGCCGCCGATCACGGGACCGTGCCGGGTGCGCGATTCCTGTCCGCGCCCGCGCGCTTTGCCGACCTCCGGCCCGATCAGGAGCTGGCCTATCGCGTTGCCGCCGTACGCGAGTTGGCCGAGGAGGCGAGTCTGAGGATGGACGTCGACGACCTGCTCCCCATTGCGCACTGGATTACGCCCGAGATCGAGATTCGCAGGTACGACACGCGGTTCTTCCTGGCCTTGGCGCCCGAAGGCCAGCACGCGCGGCACGACGAGGGCGAGACAACGGAGCTGGCGTGGCTCGGGCCCGACGAGGCCATCGAGCGCTGCCGGCGCGGCGAGATCAGGCTGCCGCCGCCGACGTGGACATTGCTGCGCCAGCTTGGCGATCGGCAGACGCTCGACGACGCGCTGGCGTGGGCGCGCACGGTTCGCATTGTCTCGATCATGCCCGGGTTCGCCACGGGCGAGCACGGGTCGATGCTCACCCTGCCGGGCGACCCGCTCTATCCCACGATCGATGGCTGGACCGTGCCCGAAGAGACGCGCTTCATCCTGACGGAAGACAAGGGATGGCTGCCGACGCGTCCCTGACCGCCCGCATCGACGAGCTGATCGCGCTCTTCAACCGCAAGGGTCTGGACGTGCCGGACGGTCTCTTCGACCGGCGTACGGCGTTCCGCCTGAACGGCGAGACCTTCGAGGCGCTGCTCGGCCGACCCGACCCGGATCCGCTCGTGTTGATGCTCACGCGCGGTGCCGCGGGCTACCGGTTTACTGTCAAGGCCCTGCAGCACGCGATTCCCGATGCCAGGGTCGAGCGCGGGGAAGTGGAGGAGGCCATGGTGAGCGGCGAACCGCACGTGACCACGCGCGTCTGGATGTCTGGACACGCGCGGGGAACGCATGAGGCCGTTGATACTGTGGTGGAGATCGACCTTGCCATCGATACCGCGGGCGTCGTGCTGCTGGCGTCGGCGACCGTCGACGCAGAAGTGCTGCAGACGATTCGAGATGCGAGAGCGCGGGCGTAGGGGGCCAGACTTTAGGCTCTAGGCTCTAGGCTTTAGGCTTTAGACTTTAGGCTCTGGACTTTAGGCTCTAGGCTGGATTGGCGCGCGGCTTGCTGATGTTGGCGGTCATGCGCGACTATCGAAAGCTCGTCGTGTTCCAAAAGGCCGACGCGCTGCTGCTGCGCGTGCATGCGTGGGCAGCAGCGCTTCCAATCGAAGAGCGGTACGTCCTCAAGACCCAGCTCCGGCGTGCCGCCGTTTCCGTGCCGGCCAACATTGTCGAAGGGGCCGCGCGGTTGGGTGAGCGTGAATACCTTCACTTCCTCAACGTCGCCCTCGGCTCGTCGGCCGAACTCGCGTACCTCATTGGCGTCGCGGGTAGGATCTACCCGGACATGACGAAGAACGGGAACCGGCTACCCGACGAAGCGGCGGAAGTGTCCAGGATGCTGGTCGCGTTGATCGACAGCCTGCGTCCGAGAACCGCGATCCTAAAGCCTAAAGCCTGAAGCCTAAAGCCTGAAGCCTGAAGCCTAGAGCCCGAAGCCCTTGCCTAATCCGTATTGATGAACCGGTAGAGCACGCGAATCAGGCGATAGGCTTCCGGCATCGTGGCCCGGGAGAACTGCACGGTATCCGGTTCCGGCACGGTCATCTCCGAGAACGCTGACGCCACTTCGGGAGTCGTGAAGTTCCGGAACCGCATGCGCACCTCGTAGCTGGACAGCCGCTGGGGCGCCGGTTTCTTCGCCGTCTTGACGCCCTCGCGTGCGGCGGCCTCGATCTCCTGCCGCGCCTGGACCAGCGGCTTCAGCTCGACGGCGCGCACGTTGATCGCGCGCTTGACGATCGCGCCCCGCACGTCCGGCACCGATTCGGTGACCTCGGCCACCGCCACATCGTCTCCGGAGACGGCGACGACCGGCACGCCGTACCACGCCGCAAGGGCCGCGTTCATGCCGCCTTCGCCAACCGACCGCCCGTTGATCTGCAGGTCGCGCACGACGCCGGAGCCCGTGTGCGCGAAGAGGCCGCGCGGCGCGTCGGCCTTGGCGTGATAGCCGACGAAGATCACCGCGTCGAAGGTTTCGTCGAGGCCTTCCATCATCCCGTAACGCTTGAAGGTATGGCTGATGAGCCTCGCGCGCGGGTCGAGATCCTCAGGCAGCAGGTTGCGCTGAAAGCCGTGCGAATCGTTGACGAGGACATCGGTCGCGCCGCCGTCGAAGGCACCGCGGATGGCGGCGTTGGCATCCTCCACCATCAGCCTGCGCGCGCGCGCGTACTCCGAGCCGGATGGCGAGGTCTGGTCGTCGCCGTTGATCCCGGAAATGCCTTCCATGTCGACGGAGATGTAGACCTTGCGCCCCTGCGCGGAAGCCGGTTCGCTCGCAAGCATCGCGAAACCGGCCAGCAGCGCGGTTGTGACGAGAACGGACAGTCTCATGGGATCGAGATTCTACCCGGCGGCGTCGTTCGTCTGCAGGGCCGCCTGGAGGAACTGTTCTTCCGGCAGCGCACCGAGGATCTCGATCGTCTCGTTGACAATCGTCTTGGGCACGCCCGTGACGCGGTACTTCCGCGACAGGTCCATGAACTCGGTGGCCTCCACCGAGGTCGCGGTGATGTTCGGATTGGTGAACGCCATCTTGTGCGCGAGGACGACCGCCCTCGGACAGTGCGGTCACGTCGGTGTCGAGAAGACCTTGATGTCCGTCGGCGTCGTGACCGATGCCAGAAGGTCGACGCTGGCCGGCTCGAGATCCGCCTTGCCCGTCCCGGCCAGGACGATGGCCTCGACGAGCGGGACGAACTCGTAGCCCGTGGGCGCGCCGAGGAAGCGCATGCGCGTGTCCTCGCCGTTTCTCAACACCACGATCGCCGGCGCGCGATCGATGCCGTAGCGCGCCGTGTCCTCGGTGTCGAGCACGACGTTCTTCTCGACGACCGCGATCTTGTCGTTGAGGCCAGCGACTTCGTCGAGGACCTGCTTCGCAATGGGGCCGCTTTCCGATCCGCCAATGGTCTGCGTGAAGAGGAGCAGGGTCACGGGCGTGTCGATGCCCGACAGGTGTTCTTTGAGGACGTTTGCATCGTTATCCGAGAGAAGGGCCATATGGGGATTATCCCATGCGAGGTCCGATGGGGTCCGAGGAGGTCCCGCCTTCGCCAAGGCTTCCACCTTCGCCCTGCGGGCTACGGCGGACAAGTCGGCGGACTCGCCGTAGCGAAAGCGGATGCGGCCGGGGAGGTCCGAAGAAGTCCCGCCGGAGCCGACGTCAGAACTTGAAGAGATCGTCGAACGCCTTGCGGGCCGATGAGGGCTCGGCCGGGGACTGGCTTGAGGACGAGGAGGGCGGCGGGGCGGTTGTCGTCTCCCGCTCGAGAGATGTGCGGGCCTCGAAGACCGGGCACTCGTTGGCCGTGTCCTTTGGCGAGACGCGTGCCGGCACGTTGGCCGCGCACTCGAAGCGCGCGGCCGGATCGAAGTTCGTGCACTGCACGCAGGACCTAAGATCCTGCTGGCATTTCGGGCAGCGGCTGAGCGACAGGATCTTCGGATCGACCAGCGTGCCGCAGCGCGCGCAGCGCGCCACTTCGCGGTAGCCCATCATGCGGGGGTTCTTGGCCCCCTCGGAGGAGATGCGGCGCGCGCCGGCCGGCGCGCCAGGCTCGCGTTCGGGACGGCCCTGCGGCGCGCCACCGGGTGTGCCAGGCGGGCGCCGCTCGCGGTCGTCGTCCTGGTAGCCGCGTTGCCGGTATTTGCGGTCAGACATCGTCACGCTTCGTACATCGTCCTGCCGCCGACCACCGTCCGGACGATCCGGATGTTCTTGATCTCGTCAGGGTTCACCTCGTGCGGGTCGCTGGCCAGCATTACGAAGTCCGCCAGCTTGCCGGCGGTGATGGAGCCCTTCGTATGTTCCTCGTGCGACGCGTGGGCGCCGTTGATGGTGCCAATCGTCAATGCCTCGTCCACCGTGACGCACTGGTTCGGTCCCCACACGTGCCCGCTGAAGTCCTTGCGGGTGACCATGCTCTGGATGGCCATCAGCGGCTCGAACGGGCCTGGACCGTAGTCCGAGGCGCCCGCGACGGGAATACCGTACTCCAGAAACGACTTGTGCGCGAACATCCAGTTCATTTTCTCGTCGCCGTATTCCTTCCACTTCTCGCCGTGATAGTGCGCGTAGGTCCAGAAGGGGGCCGGAATCACGCCGAGCGCCTTGATCCGCGTCAGCAGCTCGGGATTGACCAGTGAGCAGTGCTCGATGCGGTTGCGCGGGTCGGGTCGCGGCCACGTCTTCTGGACGCGCTCGTACGCCTGGAGCACGAGGTCGATGGTGACATCGCCGTTGGCATGGACCGCGACGCGCAGGTCGTGACGCCAGGCGTCCTCGACCGCCTCCTGGATCTCCTGCGCGGTCATCGTGAGGATGCCGTAGTCATCCGTGCCGACGTAGGGCGTGCTCATGCGCATCGTGCGCTCGGAGGCCGAGCCGTCGGCGGCGTACTTGACGCCCACGAGCCGAATCCATTCGTCGCCGAAGCCGTAGTGGATGCCCGCGGCCTTGAAGCCCTCGATCGTGTCGTTGCCGCGCGCGAGGAAGCCGGCGCGGTGCCTGAGCTCGCCGTTGGCACGCGCGTCTTCGTAGGCCTGGATGCGGCTCCTGTTGGCGCCGGCGTCGTGGACGGAGGTGAGTCCGGCCGCGGTGAGCAGCCCCGAGATGTGCCGCATGCCGTTCCGCCCGCGCTCGCGCTGCTGCTCGGGCGTGAAGGTCTCGCGCGTGCCGACTTTGGCGAAAACACCGCGGGCAAGCTCCGCCGCGCGGCCGGTGTGCTCGCCCGTCTCGTCCCGGAAGAAGCGGCCGTGATCCGGATCCGGGGTGTCCTTCGTGATGCCGGCCATCTCGAACGCCTTCGAGTTGTACCAGCTCGTGTGGCCGCCGCGGTGGTTGACGACGAGTGGATGATCGCGCGTCACCTCGTCGAGGTAGCGCTTCGTCAAGACGACGTCGAGCTTGGTGTCGTCGAACATGACGCCTTCGACCCACTGGCCTGGAGGGGTCTTCTCGGCCTTGGCCTTGAGCGCGGCCTGCAGCTCGCGGACGCGCGGCACGTTGGCGTTGACGCTGTACAGCTCGTTCACACCGCTCACGTGGCAGTGCGTGTCGATGAACCCGGGCGTGACGGTCTGGCCCCCGGCATCGATGACGCGCGTGCGCGCGCTGGCCAGGTTGCGGATGTCGGCGGTCGAGCCGACGGCAAGGAAGCGCGCGTTCTTGACGGCAAACGCCTCCGCGCGCGGCTGCGCCGCGTCCACGGTGAAGACCCTCGCGTTGATCACGACCAGGTCCGCTTCGACGCCGGCACCCGCCGGCGGCGGTGCAGGCGGGGCCTGCGCTAGCACGTCGAGGCCCGTCGTGGCGACCGCGCCCGCTCCCGCAAGCGCCGCGCCAAACCCAAGGAACTCGCTGCGGGAGATGCGTTTCATGGCGGGAACAATAGCAAATACTCAGGGTGCCCGGGTGCCCAAGGTGCCC
>CAZJBN010000165.1:0-7164 GCA_964543955.1 uncultured Bifidobacteriaceae bacterium | reverse complement strand
GGAAGCACGGGACAATGAACAAGGGTGCTCAGGGTGCTCAGGGTGCTCAGGTGCTCAGGTGCTCAGGTGCTCAGGTGCTCGGGCATCTGGGAACCCGAAGACATGGCCGTAGTGAGCGATGAGGAAGATCCTCCACGTCGACATGGACGCCTTCTACGCGTCCGTCGAGCAGCGTGACAATCCTGCCCTGCGCGGCCAGCCGGTCGCCGTCGGCGGGGATCCGGCGGGGCGTGGGGTCGTGGCGGCGGCCAGCTACGAGGCCCGGCGCTTCGGCGTGCGATCTGCCATTCCCATGTCGCGCGCCGTGCGCTTGTGCCCCGGGCTGATCATCGTGCGGCCGGACTTCGCGAAGTACCGGACCGTGTCGCAGCAGGTCTTCGACATCTATCGCGCGGTCACGCCGCTCGTCGAGCCGCTGTCGCTCGACGAGGCGTACCTCGATGTGACCGAGAACGCCTGGGGCGAGCCGCTGGGTGTCACGGTCGCGCGTCGGATCAAGGACGAGATTCACGCGCTCACCGGCCTCACGGCCTCCGCCGGCGTCGCGCCGAACAAGTTCCTGGCCAAGGTCGCGTCGGGATGGAAGAAACCGGACGGCCTGACGGTCGTCGCGCCCGAGCGTGTCGAGCGGTTCATCCTGGACTTGCCCGTCGATGCGCTGTGGGGTGTGGGACCGAAGACGGCCGCACGCCTCCGTGAGCATGGCCTGCAGACCCTGGCCGACGTCCGGGCCCGGCCCCTCGACGATCTCACGTCGATTGTCGGCAGCCTGGCCAGCTGGCTCGTCGACCTGGCGTACGGGCGCGACGATCGGCCGGTGGAGCCGAACCGGGAGACCAAGTCGTCCGGCTCGGAGTGCACGTATCGCGAGGATCTCATCTCGCGGACCGACGTGCGCCGCGAAGTCGACGAGATGGCTCGCGATGCCGCCTCGTGGCTCGATCGCAAACAGCTCTTCTGCCGTACCGTCGTCCTCAAGGTTCGCTACGGCGACTTCACGACGATCACTCGAAGCCACAGCACGCGTATGGCCACGAGGGATGCCGACGACCTTGCGGCACGCGCGCTGGCGCTCATCGAGCGGACCGAGGCCGGCCGCCGGCCTGTCAGGCTCCTCGGCGTCAGCGTTCACAACCTCGCCGGCACGCCGCACGTCGACCAGCCGGCCGAAGAGGACGACAGCCGGCTGCCGTTCGATCCGCCTTCGCGCGACTGACAATCCCGCGCTACGGCGGACAACTCCGCTCCCGCGCGCGAATGGCAACCACGCGCGCCGCGCAGCTCGCTGTTCGGGCGCACGTGTGATAATCGCCCATCATGCGCACGCGGCTCCTCTTCCTGACCATCGTCCTGGCCGCTCTCGCCACCTGGCAGGGGTCGGCACAGTCTCGCCCGGACGCGGCGCTGGACGCCGAGACGCTGAAGCACTTCCAGGCGCTCGTGCGGCTGGACACGAGCAGCCCGCCCGGCAACGAGATCCGCGTCGTCGAGTACCTGAAGCAGGTGCTCGACGCGAACGGCATTCCCTACGAGGTCTTCGCAAAGGACCCGCAGCGCCCGAACCTGGTCGTGCGCATCAAGGGCTCGGGCAACAAGCGCCCGCTCCTCGTGATGGGCCACACCGACGTGGTAACGGTCGACCCGGCGAAATGGACCTTCCCTCCGTTCAGCGCCGATCGCGACGGCGGATACATCTACGGGCGCGGGACGGTGGACGACAAGGACAACCTGGTTGCGACCCTCATGCTGGTGTTGCGGCTGCATCGCGAGAAGACCCCGCTCGACCGCGACGTGATCTTCCTTGCCGAGTCCGGCGAGGAGGGCGCGCCGCAGGTCGGAGCGCAGTTCATGATCGACGAGCACTTCGCGGCCATCGACGCGGAGTTCTGTCTGGCCGAAGGCGGTGGCGTGGTCCGCACGGGCGGGACGATCCAGTATGCGAGCGTCGGCACGACCGAGAAGGAGCCTCGCGCGGTGGAGATCATCGCACGCGGGCCGGCCGGGCACGGCTCGGTGCCGTCCCGGACGAACGCCGTGACGACGCTGTCGTCGGCCATCGGCAGGATCGCCGAGTGGACGCCGCCCCTGCGTGTCAACGAGACGACCGGGACGTACTTCCGCAAGCTGGCGGCCATCTCGAGCCCGGAGCAGGCGCAGAAGTACCAGGAGGTGCTCAGCCCGGATCCGAAGGTCTCTGGTCCGGCGGCGGAATGGATGCTGGAGCACGAGCCGCGACACTGGTCGATGCTCCATACTTCGCTCGTCCCCACCATTGTCGACGGGGGCTACCGCTACAACGTGATCCCATCCGAGGCCAGGGCCACCATCGACGTCCGGCTGCATCCCGACGAGGATCAGTCCGTGTTCCTCGACACGCTCCGCGCCGTCATCGACGACCCGAACGTGGAGGTGCGCTGGGCCCGCGACCGCTATCGGCCCGCCGGCACCTCGTCGCTCACGACCGAGGCGTTCAGCACCATCGAGGCGCAGGTCAAGGCGCACTACGGTGCGGTCGTGCTGCCCACCATGAGCACCGGCGCGAGTGACATGGCGCAGATTCGATCGAAGGGGATCCAGTGCTACGGCATCGGGCCGGCGCTCGACACCGAGGATGGGCCGAAAGGGTTCGGCGCGCACAGCGACCAGGAGCGGATCCTCGAAGATGAGCTGTACAGATTCGTGCGCTTTCAGTACGACGTGGTGATGGCGCTCGCTGGAGTGAAATAGCGCCCGGTGGACCATGAACGGCGGACGCGAGCCCGCCGCCGTTCACGTCCCTACGGCTTCACCACGCGGACCGTGACCACCTCGACGCGCTCGACGGGCGTCTCTCCGTTCACGGCCACCGATTCAATCGCCTGCACGACCTCGAGCCCGCTCTCCACCCTGCCGAACGCCGTGTACTTGCCGTCGAGGGCCTGCGCTCGCGCCGTGACGATGAAGAACGACGAGGTCGCGCTGTCGGGATCCTCGGTGCGCGCCATCGACAGAATACCCACATCGTGGACGACGTCGTTGAACTCCGCTTTGAGCGGGCGGATGTAGGACTGCTGGCGCTCACCGAGCGGATCGCTGCGCGTGGGCAGATGTCCCGTCTGGATCACGAATCCCTTCACGACACGGTGCACGCTCATCCCGTCGTAGACACCGGCGTCTGCCAGCCGCAGGAAATTGCGGACGTGGTTGGGCGCCCTGTCCGGCAGGAACGACACCGTGATGTCACCCGCCGACGTCTCGATCACCGCCCGGTAGCGCGCCAGCTCCTCGACGCTCTCGATCGAGAACGGCTCGGGTGTGTCGGCGGGCTTCTCACGAATGGTCACCGCCTTCACCGTGACGCGCTCGGTGGCGAGGCCCGTGTCGTCGACCGGCGTCTCGGAGATCTTCTGGGCTACGAGGATGCCCTCCGCCACGCGGGCGAAGACGGTGTACTTGCCGTCGAGCGCCGGCTGCGCGTTCACGCAGACGAAGAACTGGGTGCCCGCGCTGTCGGGCTTTCCCGGAATCTGCACGGCGGCCACCGCGCCCCGGCTCATGGGCTCGTCCGACAGTTCCGGTTCGAGCTTGTTCAGTCCGCCTGAGCCGTACCGGGCTCGCGAGGCGGGATCCTTCGTCAGCGGATCGCCGCCCTGGATGATCCCGCCGCTCACCATGCGGTGGAAGATCGTGTTGTCGTAGCCGCCCTCCCGGGCCGTCTGGACGAAGAGCGCCACGTGCGCCGGCGCCTTGTCGGCAAGCAGGTCCAGCACGATCGTGCCGGCGGAGGTTTCGATGACGGCCTGCTGCGGGCGATCCTGCACCGCGGAGACGGAGGGGACCAACAGCATGCATGCGAGGACGGACAGGGCGCTGCGCATGTTCGTCATTATCGCCGCACCCCGGTCCCCACGTTCGTCTCATCGTTCTCGCGTCGGAGGCGAACCACCGGAACGATGGGCGCGTCTACATCTCCAACTTGCAGGCATGAAGACCTGGACGTCTTGAACTACCTGGATGGGTGCGAGGCAGGAGACACCATCATGCACCTGCCGTGCTTCGCCCGCGTCGCGCTCTCCACCCTCGTCGTTGCCGCGTCTGCGTGGCCGGCAGCCGGTCAACCGGCGTCTCCACGCCAGCCCTTCGCAACGCTCGCCCCTCCCGCGATCGCAGAGCCGCCGTCGGATCTGCCCGAATGGTGGCGCGACGGCGGTCCGCGGATTCGCACGACTGACGCGAGCGCCGCACTCATCCTCCGCCTGGGCCTCGAGCGATCGGCCATCCTCCGGCAGATCGCCGAGGACATCGAGGCCGCGCCGGTGATCGTCTACATCGGCATCCGGACGGACATGCCGAACCGGCTCGCCGGCCGACTCAACTTCGCCGGCAGGGGCGGGCGATACCGCTACATCCACGTCGCGCTCAACGGCAACCTCCCTGCCGGACAGATTGTGGCGTCGCTCGCACACGAACTCCAGCATGTGCGGGAAATCATCGCGGCACCCGAGGTTCAGGACGACGAGTCGCTGACGCGTCTCTATCGCCGTATCGGGCGCGAGAGCCGGCTGAACGGCGACGTGGGTTGGGAGACCGATGGGGCGCGGGCGGTGGGATCGGACGTGCGGCGGGAGCTCACGTCGGGCGTGGCAGCCATTCTGGCCCAGCGCTACGATTCGGTCCGGCGCACCGCCACGCCGTAGCCAGCCTCGAGGCGCCGCGCCTGCCGTCGAAGGCCTGGCGGGCGTTGTCGCTCTTCAGCGGCCGCGCTGACGGTACAGCTGCTTGATCGCCCTGCCCATGATCTTCCCCCGGCGCTTCTCCTCGATGGTCGCGCGCTCGTCCTTGCGGGCGTCGAGCACCGCGCGCTCGTCCTGGAGCTTCAGGTAACTGGCGAGGCGCGACGCCGCCAGGCGCCCCTCGGCCACAGCCGCCTTGACGGCGCATCGCGGCTCGTCGCGGTGCCGGCAATCGCCGAAGTGACAGTCCGCCGCCAATTGGTCGATGTCGTCGAACGCCTCGTCGATGGCGTTGGAGACGTCCCAGAGCTGCAGCTCGCGCATGCCCGGCGTATCGATCATCAGGCCGTAGCCAGGGAGGCGGATGAGCTCGCGGTGCCGCGTGGTGTGTCTGCCGCGCGAATCTCCGGCGCGCACTTCACGGGTGGCAAGGCGGGCCTCTCCGATGATGGCGTTGACGAGCGTCGATTTGCCCACGCCCGATGACCCCAGCAGCGCACCGGTCCGTCCCGGCGCGAGATGGTGCAATACCTCGTCGAGCCCCTGCCCGGTGCGAGCGCTGATCGCGTGCACGGGCCGCGCGCCCGCAATGGCACCAATCTCCAGGAGGGCGGCGTCGAGATCCGCGGCGATGTCCGCCTTGTTCAACAGCACCACCGCCGCGGCACCGCTGTCCTGCGCGAGCAGCAGGTAGCGCTCCAGCCGTCGCGGGTTGTAGTCGCCGTCGAGCCCCATGACGATGAAGACCGTGTCGACGTTGGCGGCGACGACCTGCTCCTCGGTGGTCTCACCGGCCACCTTTCTCGAGAAGCAGCTTCGTCGCGGCAGGATGGCCTCGATGGTGCCTTCGGCCTGCCCAGGCGGGCGCCGCAGCGCGACCCAGTCGCCGACCGCAGCGAGATCGTGCCGGCCGCCGGCACGGTGTTTCATCCGGCCGGCCTGCTGGGCCAGGACGTGGCCCCCTTCGGTCCAGACGCGAAAGAGGTGGTTGAACTCGACTGCCACGCGCCCGGCCACCACGTCGTCGGATCGATGAGGCGCAAAGGCCGCCTCCCACTGCGCGTCCCACCCGAGTTCCGTCAGATCCTCGACCACGTCACACTAGGATAGGTCATGAGCGATCAGCTCGCGCTCTTCGATACGTCCCTGCCGCAGGCGGCGGACCCTGCGGCCGCACAGCTCGCCGACGTGCATCGCAGGGCGGCCGACCTGGCCGCACGCCTGCCGCCCGACGTGTTCTTCGGCACGAGCTCGTGGAGCTTCCCGGGCTGGCGCGGCCTCGTCTACTCGTCCGAGCGGTCGCAGACCGCGCTGGCGCGCGAAGGCCTCCGCGAGTATGCCCGCCACCCCCTGCTCCGGACCGTTGGCGTCGACCGAAGCTACTACGCACCGGTGCCAATCGAGGACCTGCGAGCCTATGCCGATCAGCTGCCGGACGGCTTCCGCTGCTGTTTCAAGGCGCCGGCGGCGGTCACGGCACTTGCCCTCGGCCCGCCAGGCGCGCAGACAGCGAACCCCGATTTCCTGTCGGTCGATCGGCTCGTGGAGGATCTGCTTCAACCCTGCGCGATCGCCTTTCGCGATCACGCCGGTCCCACCATCCTGGAGTTCCCTCCGTTCCCACGCGGGCGCGCGCTCCCGCCGGCGGAGTTTCTCTCCCGCCTGGATCGCTTCCTGGACGGCCTGCCGAGGGAGTTCGAGTACGCGGTCGAGCTGAGGGACCGCCGCCTCCTGACGCCGGCGTACCGGGCCCTGATCGAGCGCCACGGCGTCGCGCACACGTTCAACTACTGGAGCGCGATGCCCACGCCCGGTCAGCAGATGGCCGTCGTCCCGCCCGAGGAACCGCCATTCGCGGTGGTCCGGCTCCTGCTCAGGCCGGGGACGTGGTACGAGGATCAGCGGGACCGATTCAAGCCGTTCAACCGGCTGGCGGCGCCCGACGAGGAGATGCGGGCCGACGTCGTGGCGGTGGTCAGGCGCGCGCTGGCGAAGAAGCGCCGCGCCTTCGTGCTGGTCAACAACAAGGCAGAGGGTTCGTCGCCGCTGACCGTGATGGCGTTGGCACAGCGCCTGGCCGATGCCCTGGCCGGGTGAGTCTCGGCGTCGCGCTGCCGTCGCGCGTCCATGGACGACAACCACCGAGGTGCCGAGCTGTCACGACTGCCGTGAGCCCGATATCGTGCCCCGCGCGATGCTCGAGGTGGCCGGTGATCGAGTGCTGAGGGTGCTCGGGGTGCACGAGTGCCCCGTAGGGCGGGTCTTCAGACCCGCCTCGCGCGGGTGCTCAAGTGCCTGGGCCTCAAAGCAGTGCCGCATTGGAGAACGAGCCGGCATCCCTGTTTGAGCCGGCATCCCTGTTTGTTGGTCTGCGTATCTGTGTCTATCTGCGCATCTGTGTCTATCTGCGCATCTGTGTCTATCTGCGCATCTGTGTCTATCTGCGTATCTG
>CAZJBN010000164.1:0-7324 GCA_964543955.1 uncultured Bifidobacteriaceae bacterium | reverse complement strand
GCAACACCGCCCCCGTGTTATCCGTCACCGTGCCGTTGATTCGGCCACGGAAGTCCTGTGCACCTGCGGGGATGACCCAGACAAGGGTCAAGCACAGGCAGAACAGCCACGACTGTTTCAGCCTCATTGTCGTCCTCCAGCAAAAGCAGACAAGACACCCTGGCGTGTGGGCGCCCGGGCGTTTTAGGTTGCGCGATGGTAGACCGGGTGTTACCCCTTTGCAAGGGTTCTTGCAGTGGGCCCTGCCCCGGCACCAGGGCGCGCGTTGGCCTGCGAGCGGCCAAACGTGGTGCCGCCTGGTGCCGACAGCCTCTGGCCGTCGTTCGCCCCCGAAAGACGGCATTCGGGCGCACCACACGGCAGTGGGCCGCCGCCGCGCGTGGTCCGGGCGATGCAGCCGTTTGGATCTTCCCCGCGGGGGATTGCCCCGGCGCAAGACGTCTTATACTGGCGCGCATGACCCGAGTTCTCTGCCGAGCCGTGCTCCTGCTGTTGGCGAGCGCCATTCCATCGTGGGCGCAGAACGAGGCGGCTGCTCTTGGCCCGCGTCTCCTCGAGGACGCGACCGTCAAGGCCGCGCTGGCCGCCATTCGCGCCGCCGAGCCGCAGACCCTCGAAGATCAGGTGCGAATCTGCGAGGTCGAGGCGCCACCGTTCAAGGAGGAGAAGCGTGGCGAGGTCTACGCGCAGATGCTCCGCGAGGCGGGTCTCACCAACGTCCGGATCGACCAGATCGGGAATGTCCTCGGGGAGTATGCCGGCGCCGCGCCGCGTCCGCACCTCGTGCTCGCCGCGCACCTCGATACCGTTTTCCCCGAAGGCACCGACGTCCACGTCACGCGCGAGGGGTCCGTGCTGCGGGGACCGGGCATCGGCGACGACTGCCGCGGACTGGCTGTCGTCCTGGCCGTGGCGCGCACGGTCGTCAAGCACGGCATCAAGACGCCGGGGACCATCACCTTCGTCGGAAACGTGGGCGAGGAAGGACTCGGCGATCTGCGCGGCGTGAAATATCTGTTCAACGAGGGCATGAAGGGGCAGATCGATCGTTTCGTCTCGATCGACGGGACCGGACTCGGCATCACCCACATCGCGGTTGGAAGCCTTCGCTACCGCGTCACCTTCAAGGGGCCCGGCGGCCACAGCTACGGCGCGTTCGGACGGGTCAACCCGCTCCACGCGCTCGGCCGCGCGATCAACACGATCTCCAATTTCGAGGTGCCCACCGAGCCCAAGACGACGTTCAACGTCGGGCGCACCGGCGGCGGAACGTCGGTCAACTCGATTCCGTTCGAGGCGTGGGCCGAAGTGGATATGCGGTCGGCCGACCCCAAGGCGCTCGAGGCACTCGACGTCAAGTTCAAACGGGCCGTGGCGAGCGCCGTCAGCGAGGAGAACACGCGATGGGGCAAGAACGACCTTACGGTCGACAACGAGCTCGTGGGCAATCGTCCGGCGGGCCGGACGCCGGCCGACGCGCCGATCGTACAGGCCGCCGTCTCGGCAACGAAGGCGCTGGGATTGCCCGTGGCGCTCGACGAGGGCTCCACTGACGCGAACTATCCGATGAGCCTCGGCATTCCCGCCATCACGATCGACGGCGGCGGGCGCGGCACCGACGCACACGCGCTGACCGAATCGTTCGACACGACCGACTCGTGGAAGGGGACCGAGCGCGCGCTGCTGATCACGCTCGCGCTGGTGCAGCCCTGAGACTTGCGGAAGTGAGAAGTCAAGAGTGAGAAGCTCCCTTCTCCCTTCTCCCTTCTCTCTTCCCCTCACTTCGAAATGAGCTCGCGGTAACGCGCCAGCTCCCGCGGGCGCTGCGCGCGCATCGCGCGATCAGCCACGACAATCCACACGACGAACGCCGCGTGCGGGACGGCAAGCGTGACGACTTCCACCGGTACGGGGCCCGGCAGCCAGACGCTCACGAAGTTGACGATCGTCGCGACGGCGAAGAGCGGCCCGAACAGCGGATGGCCTGCGGCGCCCGGCGCCGTGCGGCCGAACGCCATCGCGGTCCGCTCCCAGGCCGGGGTGTCGGCGAACCGTCGCTCGGTGTTCCCTCGCTCTTCGTAGAAGACCTGCACGTAGCGCCCGATGCGTTCGGCGCCGATGTGGAGCGGGCGGATGGCCTCGAAAGTGGCGGCGAGTAACGTCAACGGGACGATCGACACCAGCGGGTAGGGAAGCGTGATGAGAATGGCCACGAGCACCGCCGCCCAGGCAATGACTCCGGCGACGAAGAGGCCGGTTCGGAACTGCCCGCGCGCCCGGATGGCATGCCGGAGCGAGGCATATTCGGCCAGGTCGAGCTGGCTGGAGGTGCTGTCCTTTTCCATCAATCCCCCTAAACCCTGTGATCGGTTGAAGATAGCCCTTGCACTCTACAGCTCGTCTGGTAGAATGCCGACATTCTGAAATAGAACAGGGTGTCCGGACGGCCGGAGACCCGTGGTCGAGAGAGGCTGATGGCGCTGAGATCCCTCAATCAGCTGGCCCGCGTGGCGGCGGTGTTCGTCGCGGTGGCGGGACTGCTCGCTCCGGCATCGGTGGATGGCGCGCAGACGAAGGCTGCGAGCGCTCAAAAGAAGTCCACCTCAGGCGCCGGGACGGCCCGCACGACACCCGCCCAGAAGACCCCGCCCCGCGCCACCACGAAGAAAGCCTACAACCCGAACACGGCGGCTGCACGACGCGCTCGTCTGGCCAAGGCAAGAGCCGCCGCGCGCGCCCGCGAGCTGCGCGAGGCGCAGACCCCGCGATTCACCGTCGACGCCCTGGGTCATCAGGTCCCCGATGTTCGCGCCGAAGCGGCCATCATCTACGATCCCGAGACGCGCGAGATCCTGTGGCAATCGAATGCCGAGAGTGAGCGGTCGATTGCCAGCATCACGAAGGTGATGACCGCGCTCGTCATTCTCGAGAGCGGCGCCGACCTCTCGCAGACCGTGACCGTCAGGCAGTCCGACGTGTCACGCGCCTCGACCACGTATCTTCGAACGGGATACAAGGTCACCGGAGAAGACCTGCTCAACCTGATCCTCGTCGGTTCTGACAATGCTGCCGCGCGGGCGATCGCGCGGACGTCGCCGTACGGCGCGGAGGGCTTCATCGACCGCATGAACGAGAAGGCCGCCGATCTCGGCCTCGTGAGCACGCACTACGCGGATCCTTCGGGCCTGCTGGCCGCCAACGTCTCGTCCGCCTACGACATGGCCCAGCTCATCTCCTACGCCGCCGCCGACGAGCGGATCGGCGAGATCATGCGGAAGAGCTCATACACGACGATGGCCGGCACGCGGCGCATCACCGCCAACAGCACCAATCAGCTGGTCAAGACCGGAGACATCGACGTGCTCGGGGGGAAGACCGGCTTCATCAGCCGGTCTGGCTACTGTCTGGCCTCGCTCCTCCGCCTGCCCCAGACCGGCCAGCAGGTGGCGGTGGTCGTGTTGGGCGCCAAGTCGAACGCGAGCCGCTTCTGGGAGACGCGGCACCTGTTCAACTGGCTCACCGACAAGACCAGGTCGCTCATCGGCACGACGGAACCGCAGCCCGATGAACTGCAGCAGGAGTTCCTGCTGCAGCACCCGTAGCGTCGCTATCGCTGCATCATCGCCGCGTCGAGCCGCAACGTGGCGACCGGGTCATAGAACGGCATGAGGGGCCGGCCCGCGGCCTCCGGATCCATCGCCTTCAGATAGCGTCCGCACTCCAGGCACTCAATCACGCGGTACACGCGATCCGGCGTCGCCAGTGTCCGCAGGCGCTCCATGTCGTGCTGGCCACAGAACGGACACCCGCGATCGACCGGCCACCGCGCATGACAGCGCCCGCAGAGGAGCGTCTGTCCGCCCACGCCCAACACGGCAAACTCCGGCTCGGCCCCGCAGATCGGACACGTGCCCCGCCGCCAGCCGTCGAGCGCGACACGGCGCGACAGCACGTCGGCCGTGCGAATGAGAAACGGCCGGATCGCCCAGAGGAGCACCTCCGGCCACATGGCATCCCCTCCAGCGTCTGAATCGACCGACGGCGAAGGGCGCCCCTCATACCAGTCCCGCACGCGATCCGACAGGTCGGGATCCCGTCCGAGGGCATGGAGGCGCTGTACCGAATCGGCATCGATCAGGTCCATGCGCCGCAGGACGTCGGTCACCTGCCGGATCAGCAGACGAACTTCGGCCCAGTCCAACGGAAACTCGCCAAAGGCCACGAGCGGGACACCGCGCGCCAGCCGGGTCGCCAGCAGGTCGGACGAGATGTCCATCAGCGGCGTGGTGAGCCGGCTCTCGACACGCCGGACGAGCGCCACGAGGTCGCCGTGCAGTTCGGCAGCCTGGGCGAGGTCGGGATGCCTGGCTGCAAGTGCGCGAAGCTCGACCACTTCGCGCGGCGGAGGCCGCACGCCGCTGGGGGGGCGGGACATGGGTAGAGCTTACCTGAAGTGTGGAGAGGGCTGAGTGCCAGGTGCTGAGTACGGAATTCGGCGTGCGTAAGGGGGAGTGCAGGGGACGTCGTGCAGCGTGCGGGCGGGGAGTACAGAGTGCGGAATGCGGAGATAAGCTCTGGGAATGCCCCCACGAGGACCCCGGTCACTGCGCATTCTGATGATTGCCTCCGAGGCGTATCCGTTCTCCAAGAGCGGTGGCCTTGCCGACGTTGCGACGGCGCTCCCACGGGCCCTTGGCAGCCTTGGTCACGAGGTAACGCTGGTGACGCCGCGCTATCGGGGCGTCGACGCCGGGCCGGAGGTGGATCGCCTGCAGCTCGTCGTTGCCGATCGCGCCTTCGAGGTCGCGCTGCTCGAGCACGAACTGGGGCACGGTGCACGCGCCCTCGTTGTCGATTGTCCGATCCTCTTCGACCGCGCGGGCCTCTATTACGAGGGAGGAGCGGACTACCCGGACAATCCCGTCCGCTACGCGCTGCTGACGGCTGCCGCGCTCGACTGGATGGCCCGCCAGCCTCAACCCTTCCACATCGTTCACGGCCATGACTGGCAGGCCGGGCTCGCCCCTCTCTACCTTCGGGCTCGTGGCGGATTGGGCACCCCGAGCACCCCGGGCACCATGGCCACCCCGGGCACCATGGCGACCCCTGGTACCGTGTTTACCATCCACAACCTTGCCTACCAGGGCCTGGCCGACAAGTCGTGGGTGCCGCGACTCGGGCTGAGCTGGGGGGACTTCACGGTCGCCGGGTGCGAGTTTCACGACCGCCTGAGCTTCCTCAAGGCCGGCATTACGTTCTCCGACGCGATCACCACGGTCAGCCCGACATATGCCGACGAGATTCAGAGGCCCGAGTACGGCTACGGCTTCGACGGAATCATTCGCCACCGCCGCGATCAGATGACGGGCATCCTCAACGGCATCGACGCGGAGGAGTGGAACCCGGCCGCGGACCGCTTCCTGCCCGCGGCGTTCGATGCGAGCGATCTGTCCGGGAAGACCCTCGTCAAGCGCGCGCTCCTCGAGACGTTCGGCCTGACGCCAACCGACGAGGCGCTCGCGCGGCCGATCGTGGGCATGGTGTCGCGGCTCGTCACCCAGAAAGGGCTCGATCTCGTCGCCGCGGCGGCCGGCGAGCTGCCCGGCCTCGATGCGACGTTCGTCGTGCTCGGATCCGGCGAGGCCCTGTACGAAGACCTGTGGCGCGGCCTTGCCGCGTGGCGGCCCGATCGCGTGGCCGTTCACATCGGCTTCGACGAACGCCGCGCGCATCTCATCGAAGGCGGCGCCGACATCTTCCTCATGCCCTCGCGCTACGAACCGTGCGGGCTCAACCAGATGTACAGCCTGCGGTACGGTACGGTGCCGGTCGTGCGCGCCGTCGGCGGGCTCGTCGACACCGTGCGTCCCTACAACCCGCGTAACGGACAGGGGACTGGCTTCCTCTTCTCCGACTACGCACCCTGGGCCATGCTCCGCGCGCTCAGGGAGGCGCTCGCGCTCTACCACGGGAACCGCAAGGCCTGGACGCGCATCCAGAAGAATGGGATGCGCAAGGACTTCTCCTGGCAGCGTTCGGCGCGCGAGTACGTCACGGTGTATAAAAGAGTGATGGCCAGGCGGCGGGACACCCGCCAGGGGAGCCGCGGCATCTAAACGACAGAGGACGGAATGGCATCTGACAAGGTCAAGAAGGTCACCGACGCGGACTTCAAGGAGTCGGTCAAGAGCGGCGTGGTGCTGGTGGATTTCTGGGCGGAGTGGTGTGCGCCCTGCCGGCGGATTGCCCCCACGGTGGACGAACTCGCCGAGCACTACGACGGCCGCGTCACCATCGCCAAGATGAACGTCGACGAGAACCCCGTGACGCCCCCGACCCTGATGGTGCGCAGCATCCCGACGCTGCTCTTGTTCAAGGACGGCGATCTCATGGAGACCGTCGTCGGAGGCCTGGCCGACAAGGCGGAATTGACGCGCATGATCGACCGGCACCTCTGAGCCGCGGATGAGCACGGAGCGGCAGGTCATCATCATCGGTTCCGGGCCGGCCGGTCTGACCGCCGGCTTGTACGCGGCCCGGGCCAATCTCCATCCCCTCGTCATCGAAGGCCTCGAAGCCGGTGGTCAGCTGATGCTGACCACCATGGTCGAGAACTGGCCGGGTTACCGCGACGGCATCATGGGGCCGGCGTTGATGGAGGAGATGCGCGCCCAGGCCCTGCGCTTTGGCGCGGAGATCGTCCAGGGCGACGTGTCGGCGCTCGATCTGTCGAAGCGCCCCTTCACCGTGCAGGTCTCGGGGAAACTCTACGCGGCTCAGGCCATCGTCCTGGCGACGGGCGCATCGGCCAGGTGGCTGGATCTCGGCGTCGACAAGAAGCTCTCGGGCCGAGGCGTCTCGACCTGCGCCACCTGCGACGGCTTCTTCTTCAAGGGCCGCCCCATCGCGGTTGTCGGCGGAGGAGACACCGCGCTCGAAGAGGCGATCTACCTGTCGAAGCTCGCCACGCACGTGACCGTCATCCACCGCCGCGAGACGCTGCGCGCGTCGAAGGTCATGCAGGCCAAGGCCCTGTCCACGCCGAACATTGCGTTCGTCTGGAACACCGAGGTCGTGGATATCAAGGACCCGGACAAAGGCGAGGTCACCGCGCTCGTCCTGCGCAACAACCAGACCGGGGAGCAGAGCGAGTTGCCGGTCGACGGCGTCTTCATCGCCATCGGGCACACGCCGAACACCGCGCTCGTTCGAGGGCAACTGGAACTGAACGAGGCCGGCTACGTGAAGACCCACCGCGGATCACGGACGAGCGTCGCCGGCGTCTTCGCGGCGGGCGACGTGCAGGATCACGTCTACCGCCAGG
>CAZJBN010000163.1:0-7597 GCA_964543955.1 uncultured Bifidobacteriaceae bacterium | reverse complement strand
TGACGAGCTTCGAGCCGATGAGGCCCGTGCCGCCGATGATGACGAGTTTCATGATTCGATCGCAGTTCTACAAGGAGTTCGCGGTCATGTTCTTTGGCGCAAACCGTCCAGGTGCACAGGTCTCCCAGGGACTCCTGGACCAGTTCTGGCTCTGGAGCATGCAGGTCGGCTTGAAGGCCGCGTACGAATGCGTCGCCGCGTTCTCGGCGACCGACTTCACGGACGATCTCACGAAGTTCGATATCCCGACGCTGGTCATGCACGGCGAAGACGACCAGATCGTCCCGATCGCGGCGTCGGGCACGAAGTCGGCGCGCCTCATCAAGGGAGCCCAGGCGCTCTTCTACCCGGGCCTGCCGCATGGCCTGACGGCCACGCACGCGGACCAGGTCAACCGCGACCTGCTGGCGTTCCTCCGCTCAGAACGAGAACCGAGATCGTGACCCTCGAAGGAGAGGGCCACCTGGAGCGTGTGCACTGGCGCGACGGCACGGGCGAGGTCACGAGTCACGAGATCCGGCACGTGTTCCTGATGAGCGGGGCCGACGCCACCTTGTGTGACAATGATTCGATGCGCGGAGAGATGACCGAGGGGAACGGGAAAGGACGGCCGCGCCTTTCTGTAACTTTGAACTGATAACTCTGAACTTGCAAAGCGGAGGGATGGCCGAGTGGTTGATGGCGGCGGTCTTGAAAACCGCTGTACCCGAAAGGGTATCGGGGGTTCGAATCCCTCTCCCTCCGCCACCCTTCACGTTGGCTGGCTGGCAGTCAGACTTCCACGTCGCGCCCGTGCGTGTACCAGAAGAGGTAGGGTGCGCGCGATGGGCGCCGGAGACGGGATCTTGGCCGTGGAGCGCGAGGGTGCGCGCGTGCAAGTCGCATGTCGCGAATTCCCCATGCGCCCGCGAACTCGGCCTGTCCATGCCGCGGTGCTCAAAGCCGATGGACCGACAAAATCGTGCTTGGCAGGTGCCAGGCCGTTCACCTAGAGTTGCCTCGCGTCGTTCTCCTGAGCGTCGGCTCCCCATATGCGCGAGCGCTGCGAGACGCAAACGACACTGGAATTGTTGCGCCGTGTTCAGCAGGGCGACGATAGCGCTCGTGAGGCGATTGCCGCGCGGTTGCTTCCCCGTTTGCGCCGGTGGGCGGCGGGGCGGGTTCCGCGCGGGGCTCGGGTAGCACCTCCACGACATCCGGGGTGGCACGAAGTGATTCGCGCCGGGCAACCTGGGACGGACATCCCAAGGTGCCTGCCAGCCCCCGACTCACCGCACGAGAGGGCGGGCGATGTGACGGCCATGTCGGCAGCAACGACGTGTCCGCGTGGCGCAGAGTCGGTTGCGCGCTGCGCGGCGACAATTGAATCTGCCGCCCGGCACAAGTAGTTGACGCCGCGCACGCGCGCAGCAAACGTTCGCCGAACGCCGTGTCGACAGCCTGTGTGCTCCAAAAGCTCGGGAACGATTGGCCGAATGGGCGGGGGCGTGCGCCGGGGTATTGACGCATTACACGGAGGCCATGTAATCTGGATTGAACCGTGATCCGGTCATTTCGCGACGACACGACTACTGATCTATTCCGCGAACGGAACACGCGTGCCGCTCGGCGGATTCCGCGCGAACTTTGGAGGGCTGTTGGGCGGAAGCTGAAGCTGTTGGATGCGGCGACCAGACGCGATGACCTCCGGACACCTGCTGGGAACAGGCTGGAACTCCTGAAGGGCGATCAAGCCGGGCGGCACAGCATTCGCGTGAACGATCAGTACCGGGTCACGTTCCGGTGGGAGGACGGCGATGCCAACGAAGTCTGCGTCGAGGACTATCACTAGGGACGAGAACTGGCTTGGCCCTGCGATCCATCCCGGCGAAATGTTGCTGGAGGAGTACCTGAAGCCCTTGGGCGTGGGGCAGGTCGAGGCGGCTCAGAAGCTAGGCGTCTCGCTGAACCGGCTGAACGAGATCGTGCTTGGCAAGCGCGGCATCACGGCCGACACGGCGCTGCGGTTGGCGAAGTTCCTGAAGACCTCGCCCCAACTCTGGATGCGGCTGCAGGCCGATTGGGATCTTCATCAGGCGGTGCGCCGAGCGGCCAGCAGGGCCTCCTGACGGTCCCGGTTCGGCCAGATTGAGCATTGGGCGACGATCGGACGTTCGGTAGAGACGGTTCTCCGTCACCAGGAGGTTCAGGCGCTGAAGCGGTCGCCACTCAACGTCGCACTGACAAGCGCCGCGCGCCGCGCAATTTACGCCAGACTGGAGCGAGCCGCGACCGAAACGTACCGCCGCTCGCTCGCGAGACGACTGAAGGCCGGCCGGACTGTGTACCAGAGCGATCCCCCAGGGTCAGGGCTGATCGAACGGATAGAGGCTGACGGCACGCGTACGCTCGGGCGCCCGACGGACCGACGCTTCGTGCCCGTGCGTCCTTCTCGTTCTGGCCGCCGCTGATGTCCAGGCCCGATCGGAACCGCCGGACGGGACGCCGGCGGACCCGCGCCAGGGACCGGCTCCTCGTGGTCGTCGCTGGCCCGAACGGAGCCGGCAAATCGACATTCGTCGAGACGTTTCTGAGGCCGACCGGGATTCTCATCGTCAACCCCGACGACGTCGACGGCTGCCGTGTTGTGCGAACGCCAGCCCGTGCTGTTCGTCAACGCGGACTTCGTCGACGATCAGTACCGGGTCACGTTCCGGTGGGAGGACGGCGATGCCAGCGAAGTCTGCGTCGAGGACTATCACTACATAGAACGCGTATTCGACACGCGAAGTCTGTCACGCCGTTGCTCGCGGCAGCGAGCGAAGGCGGACCACGTTCTCCGCCTTCCTCCCACCCTTTGCCTCTCACCATTTGGCCTCAGTCCTCGCTCCGCTTCCCGTACGCTCGTGCCCACTCGTCGACCTGTCGGGCGGCCGCCTCTCGGGCGCCGAACCCGAACGCAATCGCGACGGCCACGGCGATCGCGCCGACCACGAGCCCGAACGCCAGGTTGATGATCTCGTTGGCCAGTCCCATCTGCCGGAGCGCCATGGCGCTCGTCAGGACGAGGACGGCCACGCGCGCGGCTGTTGCCAGCAGACGCGCGTTCGTCGCGCCGCTTGCGGCAACCGTGCGTCCCGCCAGGTCGGCCAGGTACAACCCGACGCCGAAGATCACCAGCCCGAGGAGCACGCGCCCCGCCAGGACGAGGAACGACGACAGCAGCACCTGCAACGCGGTAAAGCCCAACAGGCCCGCCGCCTCGATCGTGGCGAACAGAAGAATGCCCGCGAACACCAGCTGTCCGACGATGACCGATGGCGGGCGCTTCGGGTCCGGCGCACCCGGCCGGCCGGTGACGCCGATGGCGGCGAGGGCCTGGTTGAAGCCCGCGGCGTCGAGCGCTCGCGTGACGAGTGAGGCGACGACCCGGCCGACGATGTAGGACAGGACGAGCACGAGCGCAGCCGCGAAGATCGCGGGTACGGCGGCCAGAAGCGTGTTGAGCATGTTGCTCGCCGGGGCAGTGACCGCCTCGATCTGCAGCGCGTTGAGCGCGGCGATGACCACGGGAACGAGGATCAGGACGTAGACGATCGTCCCGACGGCAGCGGAGAGCGAGGTGTGTCCCAGGGCCCTGGAGACACCGGTGTGCTCGCCCACGCGATCGATGCCGGCGGCCTCCAGCAGATTCGTCACGATGCGCCGCACCAGGTGCGCGATGAACCATCCGACGACGAGCGCGACGATTGCCGCAAACAGGTTCGGCAGGAACGCCAGGGCCTTGTTCAGCAGCGTCTGCACCGGTTCGAGCAGGCCCGTGAGCTCGAGCGTGCTGAGGATCATCGGGAGGAACAGCAGCCAGACCGTCCAGTAGACGACCTCGCTCAGCGAGCTGGCGACGGGCTGTCCCGCCCCGGTGCCGAGCCGCTCGTCCGCGCGCACGGCCGCCAGCCCGGTGCCGATCAGCCGCCGCGCCAGCATCGCGACAAGGGCCGCCAGCACCGTCAGCAGCAGCCCGCCGAGCAGCCGGGGCGCAAAGGTCCCGAGCTCCTGCAGGAGCGTATTGAGCGGACCGGCGACGACGGGGAGCCTCAAGGCGTCGAAGAACGCGATGAGGACGAACAGCATGACGATCCAGAACACGCCCGAGGCGCAGTACTGCTCGATGGGCATCCTGCCGGCCTTCTGCTCACCGAAGATCCACGCCGCGATGCGGTTCTCGATGGTCGTACGCCTGAGGATGCCCCGGACGATGGCCGCGGCGATGAGAGCCACGAGCCACCCCACGACGAGCACGACGAGCGCACCGGCGATGCTCGGCAGATAGTCGGCGACCATGTTCGACGAACGATTGAAGAGCTGCTGCCACATGAGCCTGTCCTCCCTGTGAGAATGCGAAGACCGCCTCCATCCGTACGGCGCGAGGCTGCTTCGCTCATGGCGAATCGCCACGCGGGCGGAGTCACCAGGAAACGGGACGAATGACGACAGGACGACTTAGCGGAAGCCGGACGGGTGTGTGAGCCGCTCGAGCGGAGTCAAGGGCAGGACGAGCGCCTCGGCAACGGTGCCGTGCAGGTGATGCACCTTCATGGGAACTCGGGAAGAAGAGTTCGGTGTTTCGACTGCCTGTGCACTATAACGCACATCCCGCCGGAGAGGCCGTTCGACGTCCGAGGGCCAATCATGACCGTGCGCGAGCGTCCGCCTGGGCCACTAGTCCGAAGCCTCCTTCATGAAGTGAGCGACACCCACCACTCTCTCCACGGGCAGCACGAACGCAATGCCGCGGCCCGTGGCGTTCAGTTCCGCCGCGCCGACAATCGCATCGAGGATCGCATCCGCCCGGTCCGACGGTACCACCGTCAGCACGATCTCCTTCTCCGGCTCGATCGACATGCCGAAGATCTTCTCCTGCTCGTTGATGCCCGCGCCACGCCCGAAGAGCACGGTGCCGCCTCTCGCACCGGCCCCCACGGACGCTTCGAGCACGGTCGAGCCCCAGCCCTTGCGGACGATGCTCACGATGACAGAGGTCTTCGACATGATTACGACTCCTTGCGAGGCTTCACGCGGACGACGAGCCCCAGCACCATGACCGAGATGACCGGCGCCAGCGCGATGAGTGACACGAGCCCCAGGCCGTGCACGAGCGGATCCCGGCCGCCCACCGCGGCCGCCGCGCCGAACGCCAGCGCCAGCAGAAACGTATTCGCCAGCGGCCCCGTCGCCACGCCGCCGGCATCCACCGCAATCGAGACGAACGTGCTGTCGCTCACCATGATGATGGCGAGCACGATCAGATACCCCGGCACGAGCAGCCAGAGCAGCGGGACGCCGTAGCCGATCCTGAAGAGCCCGGTGCCGGTCGCGACGGCGACGCCGGCGCAAATGGCGTACAGCACCCACGTCGCGTGAATCGATCCGGCGCTTGCATCCTCCACCTGGTCGGCAAGAATGCGAACGGCGGGCTCGCCCCACGTCGTCACGAAGCCGATGAGCATCCCGAACGGCACGAGCCAGTACGCGGGCAGCGTCCCCACCGCGGCTCCCATCGCACGCCCGAACGGGACGAACCCGACGCTCACTCCCAGGAGGAACAGGAAGAGCCCGAGCGCGGCCACCAGCGTGCCCGTCAGGATCCGCGCCACTTCCTTCCGCGGCAGCCCGAGGACGAACACCTGGAACAGGAGGAACAGCACGACCAGCGGCAGCACCGCCAGCACGACGCTCTGCGCCGTGGCCAGCAGATCAGTCAGGAGCGGTGCGTCGCTCATGACGACAGGATCCCCATCAACAGCACCGCGATGATCGGACCAACGGAGGCAAGACCCAGCAGCCCGAATCCGTCCGACTCTGCCGACCGGTTCGCCAGCACAGAGCTCAATCCGAGCGCCACCGCCAGCACGACCGGTGCGGTCAGGACGCCCGTCGTCACGCTGCCCGCGTCATAGGCCAGCGGCACGAGGTCCGCGGGTGCGACGAGCGAGAGCGCCAGCATGACCCCGTACACGGCGACCAGCAGCATCCTGATCGAGAAGCCCCAGACGATGCGCAGCAGACCGAGCGCCGTGAAGACGCCGACGCCCGCGGCAACGAGGACCACCAGTGAGCGGCCTCCGGTCGTGCCTTCGGAGATCCGGGACACCTGTTCCGAGAGCACCAGCACGTCCGGTTCCGCGACCGTCGTGGCAAACCCGAGCCCGAACCCCACCGCGAGGATGAGCCAGAGCGATCGCTTCCGCGGCAGCTCGGCGCCGATGAACCGTCCCATGGGCACGATGCCGAGATCGATGCCGGTGAACAGGAGCAGCATGCCGAGTGCCGCGAGCGTCGCGCCGACGATGAACTGAAAGAAGAGCGCGAGAGGCGCGCGAACGAGCACCAGCTCGAACACGGACACCGCGACGACGAGCGGCGCGACCGCCTTCAGGACTTCGACGAGCTGCAGGCGCAGGAGGCGGATCATCCGTCGCCGGCAATCGATGCGACGGCGCGGCTAGTAGGCCGCACGTTCCTGGATCGCGCCGATGTACTTGACGAGGGCGTCGATGCGTGCCGCGACGGCGTCGGGATCGAGCCCGCCGCGAGAGGTCCTGAAGGCATCGCCCCAGACCGGCATCTCGCGGCTGCCGTGAGCGCGCACGTCCCTTCCATCGATGATCTGGCGCAGGCGCTCGCCTGGGAAGACACCGTCGTTTCGGGCGGTGTACTTCGTCAGGTCGGGAACGGGCTTCCTCAGCTCTTCCGCCATCGGACCGTTGCCTCGGCCTTCGATTCCGTGGCAGCTCGCGCAATAGGTCCGGAACAATTGCTGACCGGCCTCGGCACTCGTCGCTTCCGTCCGAGGCGCCTGGCCGCTGACCGTGACCGAGCATCCGACCAACCACACGAGCAACAGCCTGGCTGCCATGGCGCCATTGATACCACAGGTAGCGAGGCCCTGCCCGAGCCCGCCGAGCATGCCTGGCCTGAAACTTGACCTCTTCGGTCGACATTCGGGCCGTCAAGGCTCCTGGACAGGCGCCGGTGACGCGTTGGTCGGGAAGGCCGCCTTGGTGGATAATCGACGTCTGTCAGGATCACCAATGCTCAAATCACTCAGCAGCGCGCTTCTGGTTATCGCCCTTGCCGCGTGCGCGGGAGCCAGCCCCACCATGTCGTTCGACAAGACCGATACCCTCGCCGGAAGCGGCGCCGAGGCCACTGCCGGACAGAACGTCGTCGTCCACTACACGGGGTGGCTCTACGATGCATCCAAGGCGGACAGGAAGGGGACGAAGTTCGACAGCTCGAAGGACCGGAACGAGCCGTTCGAGTTCTCGCTCGGTGCGGGCGAAGTCATCCGCGGCTGGGACGAAGGCGTGCAGGGAATGAAAGTCGGCGGCACGCGCGTCCTCACGATTCCGCCGGACATGGGTTACGGCGCGCGCGGCGCAGGCGGCGTCATTCCGCCCAACGCCACGCTCCTCTTCGAGGTCGAGCTGTTGGAGGTCAAGTGACTTGTCAGGCTCTGGGCTTCAGGCTCTGGGCTTTAGGCTCTGGGCTTTAGGCTCTAGGCTTTGGGCTTCAGGCTCTAGGCTCTAGGCTTTAGCCAAAGCCCAAAGCCCCGCTC
>CAZJBN010000162.1:0-7616 GCA_964543955.1 uncultured Bifidobacteriaceae bacterium | reverse complement strand
TTCCCGGGTGATGGCCAGGTTTTTTTGAACTTTGAACTCTTGAACTTTGAACCGTAAACCCCGATGCTCCAAGACATCCGCTACGCGATCCGCTCGTACCTCCGCGCGCCGGGCTTCACGGCTGTCGCCATCATCACGCTGGCGCTTGGCATTGGCGGCGCCACGGCGATCTTCTCCATCGTGGACGGCATTCTCCTGCGCCCTCTTCCCTACCCCGAGCCAGATCGCATCGTCCGCGTCAGCCGGACCAACGCAGCTTTCGAGGACGGCGCCTTCGCGCCGGCCGACTTCCTGGACCTCAAGCGGGACGCCGCCGCCTTTTCCAGCATGGCCGGCTTTCGAGAGGACATCGTGGACCTCACGGGATCGGGCGATCCCGTCCGCGTGCGGGGCGTGCAGACGACGGCCTCCTTTTTCGAGGTGCTGGGCGCGCGGCCGCTGATCGGGCGGACCTTCCAGTCGGGATCCGATCGTCCGGGTGCCATGCTGGCGGTCATCGGCGAAGGCCTCTGGCAGCGGCAGTTCGGGGGCCGCGCCGACATCGTCGGCGAGCACGTCGGCGTCAACGGCACGCCGATGGAGATCGTGGGCGTCGTGCCTGAGTGGTTCCGACACCCGCTTGCCGCAGACGTCTGGACGCTGTCGCCGCTGGACATACCGACCTCCCCGATTCCGGTTGATGAGCCGCTGGCCAGCCGCGATGTGCAGTACTTCTCCGCCATCGCGCGGCTTGCGCCGGGCGCCACGCTGGTCTCGGCCAACCACGATGTACGACAGATCGGGGACCGCCTGGCCAGTGACTTCCCGGATTCGAATGCCGGGGAGTCGTTCATGGTCCGCGAGCTGTCGGACGTGCTCGTGCGCGACGTTCGCCCTGCCCTGCTCGTGCTGCTCGCGTCCGTGGCACTCGTGCTGTTGATCGCCTGTGCCAACGTCGCCGGGCTGATGCTGGCCCGGGGCACGGCGCGTCGCCGGGAGCTGGCCGTCCGCGCGTCGCTCGGCGCCAGTGCCGGTCGGCTCGCGGGACAGCTCATGACCGAAAGCCTGGTGCTTGCCCTCATCGGCGGTACGTGTGGACTGCTCGTCGCGGCCTGGGGGCTGGACGCCCTCGTCGCCCTGGCGCCGGAGACGATCCCGCGCCTGGAGGAGGTGCAGCTCGACTGGCGCGTCGCCAGCGTGGCCATGCTCGTCACGACGCTCGTCGGTGTCCTGTTCGGTCTCGCGCCGGCGCTCCAGTCCGCTCGGCCGGCGCTCGCCAGCGACCTCAAAGACGGCGGCCGCACGGGCACCTCCGCGCGCACCCACTTCAGAAGCGGTCTCGTCGTCGCCGAAGTCGCTGTGGCGCTCGTGCTCCTCATCGGCGCCGGTCTCATGTTGACCAGCCTGCTGAAGCTCGGCGCGGTCGATCCGGGCTTCCACACCTCCAGCCTCGTCGCCGTCGAACTGCCGGTGCCTCAGTCGCGCTACGACGAAGACGCGCAGCGCCGGTTCTACTCGGGTGTGCTGGCTCGCGTGCGCGAGAATCCGGTCACGGCCAACACCGCCGTCCTGTTTCCCACACCGCTTCGTGGCAGCAACGCCTCGGCCGGTGTCGAGATCGAGGGACAACCCAACGACCCGCGGTCGTCCGAGCGGCTCGCGGAGCTCAATGCCGTCTCCCCCGAGTTCTTCCAGACGATGGGAATCCGTCTGCTCCGCGGCCGCGCGCTTCAGGCCACTGGTGGCGTCGATCGGCCACTCGAGGCGGTGATCAACGAGCGGCTGGCGTCGCAGTGGGGTGAGCGCGACCCAATCGGCACGCGCATCAATGTCGGCTCCTGGGCCACCATCGTCGGCATCGTCTCGGACGCGCGCCGCCAATCGCTCGACGCGGCTCCAAAACCGGCGATCTACCTGTCCTACGAACAGTTCACACTGCCGTTCATGGGCCTGATGGTGCGTACCGACCAGCCGGCCTCGGCCGTTGCCGCCGCCATTCGCACCGCGGTCAAGGAGCTCGACCCGGACCTGCCGATCGGCGAGGTGCGGACCATCGAGCAGATCATCGAGCAGTCGACGGGCCAGCCTCGCTTCAGGACGCTGCTCATCCTCGCCTTCGCGGGGCTCGCGGTGCTCCTGGCCGCGGTCGGCGTCTACGGGCTCATCAGCTATTCGGTGTCGCAACGGACGGCGGAAATGGGCGTGCGTCTCGCCCTTGGCGCCAGCCCACGGCAGGTCTGCGCGCTCGTCATGCGCCAGGGGCTCTGGCTGGCTGTCGCCGGCGTGGTCATCGGGCTCGCAGGCGCCGCACTCGCCACGCGCGGCCTCGCCAGCCTGCTGTTCGACACGAGCGCCACCGATCCTGCGATCTACGCGGCGCTCGCGATCGGACTGCTGACGGTCGCGGCCATGGCGTGTTATGTTCCTGCCAGACGTGCCATGCGTGTCGATCCCATCAGGGCGCTCAGGGCTGAGTGAAGAACCCGGACCTCCGGACCTCATCGGACCTGCCCGGACCTCATCGGACCTGACCTCCTTCCCACCATGATCAAACTTCGCAACATCGAAAAGTCCTTCCGCCACGGCCTCTCGCAGACCTTCGTCCTGCGGCGCGTCAGCGTGGATATCGGCGACGGCGACTTCGTGTCGATCATGGGACCCTCGGGCGCGGGCAAGTCCACGCTGCTGCACATCCTCGGCATGCACGACAGCGCCTGGACCGGCGAGTTCTGGCTGGGCGAAGACCCGATCCACCAGCTCTCCGCCAAGGAGCGCATGCGGCTCCAGAAGCAGCACGTCGGCTTCGTGTTCCAGAGCTATCACCTGCTCGACAACCTGACGGTCTACGAGAACATCGACCTCCCGCTCTCCTACCGCGACGTCAAGAAGACCGAACGACAGGGGATGGTGGCCGACATCCTCGATCGCTTCAACATCGTCGGGAAGAAGGACCTCTATCCCAACCAGCTGTCCGGCGGACAGCAGCAGCTGGTCGCGATCGCCAGGGCCGTCGTCGCCAAGCCGTCGCTCATCCTCGCGGACGAGCCGACCGGCAACCTGCACTCGGACCAGGGCCGCGAGATCATGGAGCTCTTCAAGCGCCTGAACGAGGGCGGCACGACCATCGTGCAGGTCACGCATTCCGAGACCAACGCCGCCTTTGGCCGGCGCATCATCCGTCTCAAGGACGGATGGGTCGTCGATGAAGACTGATCGGCCTCCGCGAGTCCTCATCGCCGACGACCAGCCCGACGTGCTCGAAGCCCTTCGGCTGCTGCTGAAGCCCGAGGGCTACACGATCGAGACGGCCGCCTCGCCCCAGCAGATCCTGCGGGCGCTCGAAGTCAAGGACTTCGACGTGGTCCTGATGGACCTGAACTACGCGCGCGACACGACGTCCGGCGCCGAAGGGCTCGAGCTCCTGCAGCGCATTCACACCGCGGACGAGACGCTCCCCATCGTCGTCATGACGGCGTGGGGATCGGTGAATGTGGCGGTCGACGCCATGCGGCGCGGCGCGCGGGACTTCGTGCAGAAGCCGTGGGACAACGAGCGGCTGCTGTCGATCGTGCGCACGCAGACCGAGCTCGGGCGCGCCATTCGCCGCGGCGAGCAGCTCGAGGCGGTCAACCGGGCGGCGCAGGCCGACGGCCGATCCGTGATCCTGGCCGATTCGCCCGGCATGCGGCCCGTGCTGGAGATGATCGCGCGCGTCGGTCCATCCGACGCCAACGTCCTGGTGACCGGCGAGAACGGCACGGGCAAGAGCCTGGTCGCCGAGGCCCTGCACGCCGTCTCCCCGCGGGCGAGCCGTCCCATGGTGACCGTCAATGCCGGCGGCATGGCCGAGGGCGTCTTCGAATCGGAGCTCTTCGGCCACCTCAAGGGGTCGTTCACGGACGCGAAGGCGGACCGGGTCGGCCGTTTCGAACTGGCCGACGGGAGCACGCTCTTTCTGGACGAGATTGCCAACGTGCCGATGACGCAGCAGCAGAAGCTGCTGCGCGTGATCGAGACCGGCGAGTTCGAGCGGCTTGGATCGTCGAAGACCCGCAAGGTGGACGTGCGGCTGGTGTCGGCAACCAACGCGGATCTCAACGCGGAGGTGGCCGCGGGCCGCTTTCGCCAGGACCTGCTCTTCCGCCTGAACACCATCGAGATTCACCTGCCGCCGCTCCGCGACCGGCGCGAGGACATCCCGCTGCTGGCCCGCCACTTCCTGCAGCAGCATGTCCAGCGCTATCGCAAGCCGCTCTCGGGCTTCGACCCGTCGGCCATGCAGCTGCTGATGGACCACCGCTGGCCGGGAAACGTGCGCGAGCTCGACCACGCCGTCGAGCGCGCGGTGCTGATGGCGGGCGGCCACACCGTGCGCCAGCAGGATCTCGGCCTCAGGCTGGACGGCGGCGGAGGCGGAGGCCGCCTCGAGGACATGAGCCTCGAAGAAGTCGAGGCATTCCTGATCAAGAAGGCCATGGCACGCTACGGCAACGTGAGCCAGGCCGCCCGCGCACTCGGCCTGTCGCGGAGCGCGCTCTACCGGCGCCTGGAGCGGTACAAACTCTAGCAGGCTCTAGACTCTGGACTGTAGGCTCTAGCTAAAGCCCAATGCCTCAAGCCTGAAGCCTGTTTCCATGCGCCGTTTCACCATCGACCAGCAGATCCTGCTCCTGACACTGGGCGCGGCACTGCCGGGCGCGATCGTCGCGCTGGCCCTGCTCTGGACGGGTGACTACACGGACAAGGTCCGCTGGACGCTGACGGTCTTCCTCGTCGTCCTGGTGGCGGGATTCGCCTCTGCCGTGCGCGCGCGTGTCGTCGTGCCGTTCCAGACCCTGGCCAACCTCCTGGCCGCACTCCGCGAGGACGACTTCAGCATTCGCGGACGCACGGCCAATCCAGACGACCCGTTGGGCGCCGCCCTGGTCGAGGTCAATGCGCTGGCCGAGACCCTGCACGAGCAGCGACTCGGCGCCGTCGAAGCCACGGCCCTGCTTCGCACTGTGATGGAGCAGATCGACGTGGCGGTCTTCGCGTTCGATCCCGAACAGCACCTGCGAATCGTCAACCGCATCGGCGAGCGCGTCATGGGACGGACCGTCGAGCAGATGCTCGGCCGTACGGCCGAGGAACTGGGCGTCACGGGCTGGTTCGGCGACGCGCCGCGCGTCGTCGACATCACGCCGCCAGGCGGCGGGCTCGGCCGGTGGGAAGTGCGCCGCACCACCTTCCGGCTCGGCGGGCTGCCGCACGACCTGCTCGTGCTGTCCGATGTGAGCCGCCCGCTCCGCGAACAGGAACGCCAGGCATGGCAGCGGTTGATCCGGGTCATCGGTCACGAGCTCGGGAACTCGCTCGGACCGATCAAGTCGATCGCCGGCAGTCTCGAGACCCTGCTGCAGCGCCAGCCCCCTCCGGAGGACTGGCGTGAGGACATGCAGCGGGGGCTGCAGGTCATTGCGTCACGCACGGACTCGCTTGGCCGCTTCACCGGCGCCTACGCGCGGCTGGCGCGCCTGCCGGCGCCAAGGCCGGCGCCGATCGTCCTCAAGCCGTTCCTCCAGCGCCTGGCGGGCCTCGAGACACGCGTCGTGGTCCAGATTCGCGCCGGACAGGACATCACCATCGACGCCGATCCCGATCAGATGGAGCAGCTCTTCATCAACCTGCTGAGAAACGCCGCCGATGCCGGCCTCGAGGTCGGGAGCCCGGCAGTCGCGATCGGGTGGCGTCGATTCAAGAACCGCGTGGATATCTGGATTGAAGACGAGGGACCCGGCCTGGCCAATACGACCAACCTCTTCGTCCCTTTCTTCACGACCAAGGCAGGGGGCTCGGGCATCGGGCTCGTGCTCTGCCGGCAGATCGCCGAGGCGCACGAGGGTGCGCTCAAGCTCGAGAATCGCAAGGACGCGCGTGGCGCGCGCGCCACGCTGACGCTACCGCTTTGACGGGCCTCACTTCGTTCGGCCTCGCTGTCGCTCGGTGAGGTGGGCGCGAGGCCCTTACCGCAGGCCCTTGATCGCCTCATCCACCAGGAACAAGTCCGTGAGCAGCGCGCGGACGTGGACCGAGGCGTTGAGGTTGTCGACGAGCTGCGAGCTGACGCCTCTCATGCCCGATACGACGCGGAGGGCGGCCAGCGCCGCCGACGCGTCGCGGGCGAGCACGTGCAGGAAGCTCTCGAACTGCGCCGAGGAAGCGCCCAGCGTCGCGATGACGGCGCGACAGGCGGCTTCGAGTCCTGCGATGCCCTCGTCCATGCGGGCCAGGTACGAGCGCAGCTGTTCGCTCGTCTCGTGGCCCTCGTCGGTCGCGAGTCCCTGCGCCGCGTACGCGAGCAGGTACTCGTAGCCGCCCTCGATGGCATCCACGTGGCGCTGGAGCTCGGCCAGCGCGCGCTCAGCTGGCATTCTGCGGCTTGGACTTGGTGACCCAGCGGTCCGGGTCGTGATGCTGGAGGTACTGCTCCTTCGAAATCGTGCCGAAGATCATGGACTTGGTGATCCAGAACTTCTCCGGCCTGAGCGCGAAGTAGATGTGGGCGATGATGAGCCCGACGAAGCCGACGCCCGTGAGTCCGTGCACGACGTAGGTGAAGCCATACGCGGCATCGCCCATGAGGTACGGGTTTCGTTCGAAGATGGGCGTGCGGATGCGCGACATCATCAGCAGGCCGGACGCGATGGCGCCAAGTCCTGCGACGAGCACCGCGAGGTGGTAGAGACGATTGCCCAGGGGATACTTCCCGGGCTTGGGGCCTGGCGCGTCGATGCCGAACTCGCGCTGGATTTCCGCCTTGGCCTCCGGGATGTCCTTCGGCCCGACCCAGATGGACCAGAAGTCCATGAAGAACGTGGCGTGGATGACGTGGAAGATGATGGCGCCGGTCAGGAGGATGCCCGCCATCCAGTGCCAGTAGACCCATGCGAACTTGACGCCGACGACCGGAAGAAACGCGGTGAAGACGAGCACGAGCATCGCGAACGCCATCACCCAGTGGAACATGCGGGCCACGAACGAGTGGCGGGGAATGCGCTCGGGCAGGCCGGGCATGGCGGCCGCCATGCTCTCCACTTCCTTCGGATCGCGCTTGTGATGCGGCGAGAACAGCATGTACGCGCCGTGAGCAAGCAGGAAGAGGATGCCGCCGACGAGCGCCGCCCAGAACAGGTCCCACGAGATGCGGACGAGAACGTTCTCACCCCAGGGGCTGCGGGCCCACGTTACGAGGTCCATTCAGTCGTCCCCCTGACGGCGCGCTTGACGAGCGCCTTCATCAACGGAATCTTGTAGGCGTTGTGCCGGAGTGGAATGGCGCCCTGGACGGCGAGTTCGCCCGCCTGCTCTGCCGTCTGCTCGTCGCGGGACTTCCCGCGCACGAACCTCTCGACCGCGGCGAGACGCTGCGGCCGCGCCGCGACGCCGTTGACGACGATACGTGCATCCTCGATCGTCGAACCGGACACCGAGATTGCCGAGGCGACGTTGACGAGCGCGAAGTCCCAGACCTGCCGGTCGCGCACCTTCTCGAAGAAGTGCGGCTTGCCGGCCCACGTGGCCGGGATTCTGATGGCCGTGAGCAGATCGCCCGGCTGCAGGATGGTGAGCCGGGTGATGTCCGTGCCGGGCCCGAC
>CAZJBN010000161.1:0-7901 GCA_964543955.1 uncultured Bifidobacteriaceae bacterium | reverse complement strand
ACGTGCGCGAAGATGTTGATGTCGACGTCCTTGAACATCCCGTCGCGGACGTACCAGGCCTTGGTGGCGAGCTGCTCTTCGGCGACGCCCGGCCACAACATCAACGTGCCTGGCAGCTTGTCGCGCTCCATGATGCGCTTGACGGCAATGGCCGCGACGATCTGGAGCGGCATCCCCGTGTTGTGGCCCTCGCCGTGCCCGGGCGCCCCGTCGACGATCGGAGAGGGATAGGACACGCCGGGTTTCTGCGACGCCTGCGGGATGCCGTCGATGTCGGAGCCCAGCGCGATGACGGGCTTGCCCGATCCCCACCGGGCCACCCACGCCGTCGGGATGCCCGAGACGCCGCGTTCGATCTGGAAGCCGTTCTGCTCGAGCAGGCCGGTCAGGTACTTCGACGTCTCGAACTCCTGAAAGCCCAGCTCGCCGAAGCTGAAGACGGAGTCCACCATTTCCTGGGCCATCTTGGCCATTTCGTCCACGCCTCGTGTGGCGTCCGCCTTGTAGGCGGCCAGCTTCGCGTTGTCCTGGGCGGCGGCGGGAACGGCGATCATCAACGCCAGCCCGACCATGACGGCTATCGGTGCGCGTGCCATGAATCCTCCTTGATGTCCGCGTCATTCTATCCTTGGCGCCGCGCGATGTCTCAACGCCATTGACTCGTCGCCGCCGCTGTCTTTTTCGTGGCGTTCGCGCTTGGTGCCGACACGCAAGCACCGCCGCCGACGGCATCTTCTGGCTTCGACGAAGCCGGCCTGCGCGCGGCGCGGTCGAAGCGCATTGATGCTCACCGGCGACTTGACGCGCACCTGAGTGCCGAGCTGTTTGCGGACCATGCGATATGGGTGAATGCCTTCGGGCGGCGCGTTCATACACCTCTATAAGCGAGTGAGGCTCCGATGATATTGGCGGGCCGCATCCGCGTATTGGTCGGATGACAGCGAAGGGGTCGATGAGCGGAGCGGCGCAGGGCGGGACAGCGTGGCGTTGACGCTACTGCACGGATCGCTGCCAGCGACTGAGCTCGTCGTCCAGTATCGGCATCAGATCGCTCTGGCCCAGCGCGTCTTCGAGAAGCCCCAGGGTCGTCCGAATGCGGCCGAGGTCGAGTGAGGACCCGCGTTCGGACAGCACGCCGCGCACGTCATCGATGTCTTTCGCACGCCCGGCGAGCAGCTTCGTGACGATCAGGTCTTCAGGGCTGATGAAGGGGACGACGGTGCCAGCCACGTCAACCGGCACGGCTCGTTCGAGGAAGAGTTCCTCGAGACCGGGTCCGGCAAGAACGATGTCGAGGGCCAGACCCGACTCCCGGTGCTCGAGCGGTACGACCCGCGTCGTCCGGACGAAGGCCTCCGTCGCGTCGATGCGAAGCGAGAAGCCCCGCGTGTCGAGCGTCTGGACCAGGCGATCGGTCGAGACGCTGCACTTGACGGTCACGTCGACGTCCGTCGTCAGGCGCGGGCGCCCCCATACGAGTGCGGCCTGCGCGCCGAACACGTACCATTCGGCGCCGATGGCACTCAACGCGGCCGCGAGGTCCGACAGGAGCTCAGCGGGGCCGGCAGACGACGGCACGCAGGGCCTTTCCGACGCGCTGATGGACCAGGAGATCGTCGAGGCGGTCCTGACGGGTGGGCCAGCCCGGACGGAGCCGCTGGGCATAGGTGCGCATCTGGTCCGCGTTACCGAGCACTTGAGCCGCGGAGCGGCGGGCCTTGAGCGCGTGCCAGTGGCGAGTCTTCGACGCGGCAACGGCGGACCAGTCTCGGCGAACGAACTGCCGCAACGAGTCGCGGTCCATCGCGCGATCCTACCATCCACTTGCGCAACAGGTCCTCAGGTGGCGCGGCGGTCACCTGCACCATCGTGTTCAGGCGGGTTCAACAATCCCGGGAGACGCTGGCAGGACTCGCGCCGGGCGGATTGAGGCCGCCTGCGGGCCGGGTAGCTCTTTGCGGCGATCGTGCACGCAACTCGGCTGGACATGTTGCGGCTGAGTTTAACGCGTCCCACACGGTTGAACGACGACAAGCTCGTGTATCGTCACAGTTGTTGACTCGCCTCCTCTCTGTCGTTCTCGTCCTCGGGCTGTTCGCTTCTGGTGCCGGTGCCCAGACGCTGGCGCCGCCGACCGATCCGCTGGCCACCCCCCAGACCGATGTCGGCGATCTCATTCGCCGCTGGCGGGGCAAGCCGCAACCCGCACCGTCCGATGACCAGCCCCGACGGATGCGGGCCCTCGCGCCGGTGGTGGGCGCCAAGCCGTCCTCCGGGGTGATCCTCGGTGTCGGCGGCAACGTCGCGTTCTTCACCGGCGACGAGGCTGAGACTCGTCTGTCGTCGATCGTCACCAGCGCCACCGTCACGACCAGAAAGCAGGCCGGCTTCAGCGCGCGGTCCACCATCTTCGGCGCCGGCGATCGGTGGCGGTTCGAGACCGACCACCGTCTGCAGTGGACGTCGCTGGACACCTACGCGCCCGGCATGGCGGCGTCGAACTCCACGAGCGAGCTGGCCCGCTTCGACTTCTACCGCCTGTATCAGTCCGGATACATGCAGGTGCGCCGGCACCTCTACCTGGGCGGTGGCCTGCTCTTCGACAGTCACACCGACATCAGGCCCGGCGAGAATGGCGAAGCGGCGTGGCCGGACTCACCGTTTGTCACCTACAGCCTGGCCAACGGCCTCCCGCTCGACACCCAGATCTCGGCGGGTCCGAACCTCGAAGCCATCTGGGACAGCCGCGACAACGTCATCAATCCGTCGCGCGGATCGACGGCGCGCGCCAGCTACCGCGCGATGGTCGCGGGGTTCCTCGGCGGCGACTCGCGCTGGGACAGGGTGAACCTGGATCTCCGTACCTATCGCAGGGTGTCCGCGGCGCGGCGCGATACGCTCGCGGCCTGGGCCTACGCGGATCTCGTCGTCGACGGCGTGGCGCCCTACTTCGACCTCCCGTCCACCGGTAGCGACACCTACGGTCGCTCCGGCCGCGGTTACGCCGAGGGCCGCTTCCGCGGCGAGAAGCTGGCCTTCGTGGAACTGGAGTATCGAGGTACGCTGACGGACAATGGCCTTCTCGGCTGGGTGGCGTTCGCCAACGCCACCACCGTGTCGAACCGCCAGGCCGACGAGCACCTGTTCGACCGCATCGCGCCGGGTGGCGGCGCCGGCCTGCGCCTGCTCCTCAACAAGCGATCGAAGACGAACGTCGCCTTCGACGTCGGGTTCGGGGAGCGGGGCAACCGCGGCATCTACCTGGCCATCCAGGAAGCCTTCTGACGGCCGGCGGCGTCGCAGCCGGCTCTACAGCAGGCCGGCGCGCTCCCGTTCCACCAGGATACGCCTGAGAATCTTGCCCGACGGCGACTTCGGGATCGCCTCGACGAACTCCACGCGGCGAATGCGCTTGTAGTGCGCCACACGCGGGGCAACGAAATCGGCGACCTCCGACGCGGTGAGCGGCCCGCTCGCAACCACGTAGGCTTTCGGGACTTCGCCCGCCTCTTCGTCGGCGACAGGAACCACGGCCACGTCGGCAATCTGCGGGTGCTCGAGCAGCAGGGCCTCCAGTTCGGCCGGCGCAACCTGGTAGCCCTTGACCTTGATCAGCTCCTTCAGGCGGTCCACGACCGTGAGGTAGCCCTCGTCGTCGACGATGCCGATGTCGCCCGTGTGCAGCCATCCGTCGGGATCAATGGTTGCGGCCGTCGCCTCGGGGTTCCTCCAGTAGCCCTTCATCACCTGAGGACCGCGGATCAACACCTCGCCGGGCTGGTCACACCCGAGGAGCCGTCCGGTCTCGGTGCAGACGATCCGGCATTCGGTACCCGGGACCAGGATACCGACCTTGCCATCGCGCTCGCCGCCCGGCGGCGTGTAGTACGCGGCCGGACTCGTCTCGGTCAGGCCGTAGCCCTGCCGCGTCGTGACGCCCAGGCGCGTTCGAAGGGCCGCCGTCAGCTCGGCGCCCAATGGCGCGGCGCCGGAGAACAGCGATTTCACACCCCGCAGGTCGTAGCCATCGACGGCCGGATGCTTGGCCAGCGCCACGGCAATGGGCGGCACGATATGGGCGAGCGGGATCGGCCAGTCCTGCAGCACCTTCAGGAACGATTCGAGCTCGAACCGCGGCAGCGTCACGATGGTCGCGCGGCGCAGGAGTCCGAGGTTCATGATCACCGTCATGCCGTAGATGTGAAAGAAGGGCAGCACACCCACCATCGCCGGCAAATCCGGCAATTCGGTCGCGTCGATCTGCTGCAGATTCGCGACGAGGTTGCGATGCGTCAGCATCACTCCCTTGGCGAGCCCGGTCGTCCCGGATGAATACGGCAGGGCTGCGAGATCGACGGCGGGATCGATCGCGACAGGAGGTGGATCGGTATCGACAGCAAGCGACGCGAGCGAGGCAAGGCCGGGCGCCTCGTCGAGCGTGACCACCTGTATGGCGGCTCCGGACGCTTCGACCGCCTCGAGCGCGCGCGCCGAGAGCGCCGCGGTCGTGATGAGCAGTCTCGCGCTGCAGTCTCGCAGTTGAAACGCGGCCTCCCCACTCGTATACGCGGGATTGATCGTCGTCACCACGGCGCCGAGGCTGATGACGGCGTGGAACGCCACCGCGTACTCCGGAACGTTTGGCGCCCAGATCGCGACGACATCCGTCTTGCCGACCCGCGTCGCCAGTCCGGCAGCGACCTGGCGCACCTGCCGGCGCAGATCGCCGAAGGAGAGGCTGCGTCCCGTGAGGCCGTCGACCAACGCGGGACGGCCGTCGTCTCCGCCAGCGCCTCCGAGGACGAACTCCGTCAGGCTGACCGATGGAATGTCGACGTCGGGGCGGTTGCTCCGGAACGCCATGGGCTCGAGTGCGGCCAATGATGAGCTTCGACACGAGCACTGTCAAGACCCGCGAAGCTGGCGGTCACCCTTCCCTTCGGAGCGCAAATCAACGAACGAGCGGTCAGTCCTGTCTCATTGCAGCCACCGGATCGATGCGTCCTGCGCGCAGTGCGGGCACGAGCGCCGCACAGGCCGACGCCGCGACGAGACACAGCAGGCTTGCTCCGTACGCGACCGGATCGAAGACGCGTACGGTCTCGCCGATGGCTTCGGCCGCCGGCGTCGCCAGGAGGACACCGCCCAGGGCCGCCGTGAGGCTGCCGCCCACGATCAGGCCGAGTCCGACGGGACCGGCCAGTTGCGAGAGCACGAGCGCTGCCGCGTTACCGCGCGTGGCGCCGAGCGCCATGCGCACCCCGATCTCCCTGGTGCGCTGTTCGACGAGATACGACAGCACGCTGAAGAGTCCCGAGAGGGTCATCGCAAGCGCAAGCGCTCCGAGCACCAGGGTCAGCCAGAACGGAATGGCCAGGAGGTATGTCTCCATGCGGGCAAAGGTCTGCAGCGTGTCGACCTCGGCCAGGTGAGGATCGATTCGCGCCATCCGATCGATCAGCGATTGTCGCGCGCGCGCCGCATCGCCTCGCGTCGAGAGAATGAGCGTCGTTCCCGCCGCTTCCAGATCAACCGGGATGTGCACACCAGCGCCGCCCAGCCGCATGCCGCCCAGCCGGAAGCCGGCGACATCCTGCGTGACGCCGACGACGGTGTAACTGCGTGTGACCGGCGGCGGATCGCCCGGCTCACGCGGGTCGCGCGTCGGATCGGACCCGAGACCGAGCACCTGTCCAATCGGGTCGCGGCCCGGCCAGAGGCGACTCGCGACGGACTCGGACACGGTGGCTACCCCGGCGTCCGTGCTCTGCTCGATCGTGGAGAATCCGCGCCCGCGGACCAGCCCGATGCCGAGCACGTCGAAGTAGCCTGGAGAGACGAACTGGTAGGTCGTCGCCGACCTGCCGCTCGCCCCCTCGGCAGTTGCCGGCCGCCCGCCCAGCAGGCTTGGCCACGCTGCCGCAACCGCCTCGACCGATGGTTCGGTCCGCACGACATCGAGAGCCGTGCCGCGTTGTCCCTCGTCGAGGATGTTGACCGTCACGACTCCGTCGATCCGAAGGCCGGGCTCGACCCTCGCAGCCGCCCACGAGCTTCGCAGGAAAATTGCGGCACAGACGAGAAGCAGCGCGGACGCGGTCACCTGCAAGACGACGAGAGTGTTTCTGAGCCGGCTGGGGCGGACATCCGCGACCACTTCGCCGCGGATGGCGCGCACGACCTCCACACGCGTGGCCTGGAGTGCCGGCACGAGCGCAAAGACCAGCGCGGACAGACAGGCACCGGCCACGAGAAAGAGGGCAACCCGCCAGTCCGCCTCCGGAACCGCGAGCCGCAGGTTACCCATGCCCGGCGGAAACGTCGCAACGAGGGCGTAGACGACGCCTCCGAGCACGAGTCGCGAAATCCCGAACGCGAGGCCGGCCGCGACTAACGCCAGCAGCAGGCTCTCCATCAGCAGTTGCCGGATGACGCGGCTGCGGGACGCGCCAATCGCGAGGCGGATGCCAATCTCCCGCTGGCGTGCGATTCCGCGCGCCAGGAGCAGATTGGAGACGTTCGCACACCCGACCATCAGGATCAGCCCGAACGCGAAGAAGAGCGGCGTGAAGAGTGCCAGTGTCTCCACCGACAACCGCACGGTGCCTTGCCTCGGCTCGAGCACCAGTCGCGCCCCTGGCGGCTCGCCTGGACCTCGGGGCGTCCGCTGCGAGTCCCACGCGTTGAGTTGCTCGAGTGCCTGGGCCGGCGATACCCCCGGTGCGAGGCGGCCCACGACGTTGACGCCGGCTATGGCGTCCTGGCCCGCAGAGCCCGGGCGGAACCGGCCATGAAGCGACAGGGGCGCCCAGTAATCCGGCGCGGCGAATTCGAGGCCGCGGAAGCCCTCCGGCATCACGCCGACGATCTCGAACGACGTACCGTTGACGCGCACCGTGCGATTGACGACGGCGGCGTCGCGAGCATAGTGCTGCGACCACGACCGGTGGCTGAGGACGATGACGGGCGGCCGCCCCGGTTCATCGTCGGCCGGGATGAGCTGGCGTCCGCGTGCGGCGTGGACGCCGAGGACTTCGAAGAAGTTTCCCGTGACGAGCCGTCCCTCCCGCTTCACGCCGTCAATCCACGCGTCGACGTCCGGCGTCGTGGCGAACGCCTCGGCGAAGACATCCGTCTCGCGCAGGAGCATCTCGTAACCCTGGCGTGTCGTGAAGGTATCGGCCTCCGTCCCGTCCGGGCGGTGGCGATCGACGGCGAACAGTTCGTGCGAGTCGCGCACGGCATCGGCGCGAAAGACCAGCGTGTTGAGCACGGTGAAGACGACGGCCACGAGTCCGAGGCCCAGGCCGACCGTCGTCACGATCGTCAGGGCTGCGAGCGGGGCACGGCGAAGTGCGCGCCACGTGAACCGGACATCGCCTGCGACGTTGTCGATGGTGTACCAGGAGCGCATGGAGGGAAAAGACGGCGGCGGGACGGCAGTGGTTCCCATGTCGGCGCTTCAGCCACCACGGACGGGCAATCGGGCGACGAGCGCCACCGACGCAAGACCAGTGAGCAGGAGCAGGCAGCCCAACCTTAGCCGGGCAGCAGCGGCCGCCTCGTCGCGAGCCGTGTCTACGCGATGCGCGCCGCCGACCCGCTGGTCCTTCTGACGGCAGCCGTGATCGTCGTCGCGATCGTGCTTCTCGACGGGTTTGAAGAATGCGATCCGGAAGGCGGAGGGGAGCACGAACTCCGCGAACCTGTCGTTCGCAAAGTGCGGTGAGATGCCGAATGCACGGGCGAAGAAGTCGGTAATACGGGGGACGTCGTGAGACGCGAGGACGAGGTGCGAGACGGCACGCAGCATGCTGATGATGCTGCCACACCTCGCGCGCTTCCTGCTCACGTCACGCCTTGCGGAGGCCGGCGCTCGTGAGGCCGCGTCGCTCTTACCT
>CAZJBN010000160.1:0-7916 GCA_964543955.1 uncultured Bifidobacteriaceae bacterium | reverse complement strand
CCCAGGCCGAGGCCAAGGCGCCGTGCATTGTCTTCATCGACGAGCTCGACGCGCTCGGCAAGGTGCGCGTGCAGAGCCCCATGGGCAGCCACGAGGAGCGCGAGCAGACGCTCAACCAGCTGCTCGCGGAGATGGACGGCTTCGACCCGCGGAAGGCCATCATCATCATGGCTGCGACCAATCGGCCCGAGGTCCTCGACCCCGCCCTGCTCCGCCCCGGGCGCTTCGATCGCCAGGTCCTCGTCGACAAGCCGGACGTCAAGGGACGCGAGGCCGTGCTGCGCATCCATGTGCGGAACGTGAAGCTGGCCGAGCAGGTCGACCTGCAGAAGGTGGCGGCGCGGACCGCGGGCTTTGCCGGCGCCGACCTCGCCAACCTGGTCAACGAGGCCGCACTCCTGGCCGCACGGCGCGACAAGTCGGCCGTCGACATGCGCGACTTCGACGAGGCCATCGATCGGCTGATTGCGGGGCTCGAGAAGAAGCGCGTGATGAGCTCGAAGGAACGCGAGATCATCGCGTACCACGAATCGGGCCACGCTGTTGTCGCGGCCAGCCTCCCGGGCACGGACCCCGTGCACAAGATCTCCATCGTGGCGCGCGGCTTCGGCGCGCTCGGCTACACGATGCAGCTCCCGACCGAGGATCGCTACCTGATGCAGAAGCGTGACCTCCAGAACCAGCTGGCCGTCCTCCTCGGCGGCCGGTCGGCCGAGGAAGTCGCGCTCGGCGAGATCTCGACGGGCGCGCAGAACGACCTGCAGCGCGCGAGCGACCTCGCGCGAGCCATGGTCACCGAATGGGGCATGAGCGACCGCGTTGGCCTGGTACACTTCGATCAGGGCCGACGGAGCCGCTTCCTCGACATGCCGCTGCCGGCCGAGCGCGGCCCCTACAGCGAGGACACCGCGCGGCTCATCGACGAAGAGGTCAAGCAGATCGTCACGAGCGCCCACAACGAGGCCCGCCGCATCCTGCGTGACAAGCGGGACACGCTCGAACGCGTGACGCGTGCGCTGCTCGAGCGGGAGGTGGTGGAGGCCGACGAGTTCCTGCGCCTGCTCAAACCGCCGCCTGCCGTCGGCGAACCGGCGTCGGTCGAGTCTCCCCGAGTGGCCGGCTGAACGGCGCGGCCGCCCCATCGCCTCCCGGTCGACCTACTCGTCGCGACCCGGTTCGAGCGCGTCGATATCGGCGACGTCCTTCGGCCGGCCGGCCGCGCGCTTGTTGCGCAGGAAGGCCTCCCGGCCCAGAAAGGGAACGCTGTGGCGGCCAAGGGGCCCCTCGGCGCGCTCCGACCATGCCTCGTTCCAGTCCACACCGCTGATGGCGCTCATCACGTGAATCTGCACCGGCGGAACGCCCATCTCGATCATCCGCCGGCTGTCGACGACCGTTTCCGGTCTCAGCTCCGGGACCGGGAAGCCGAATGCGTCGAGCGCGCTGAGCAGCCGCTTCGCGTTGTCGAGTGTGGGCCGAACGAGGATGTCGAGATCGCCCGTGAACCGCGGCGCGCCATGGAAGGCGAGAGCGTATGCGCCGACGACGACGAACTCAACCCCATGGGCAGTCAAGGACCCGATGAACTCGTCGAAGTCGGGCGCGAGATCCATCGATCTGCCTCCGCAGGTATTCGACCGCCGCAATGCGTTCGGCTGGCGGCCGCGACAGCCAATACCGGAGGGCCGGACGCTTCCGGTCCTCCTCCGCCCAGGACGTCACTCGCGCGACTCGCTGCAGCTCGGGTGGCATGAGACTCGAGTTCAAGTTTACCCGACCGGGCTGCGGCCCTACAGGCAGAAGGCGATCGGCTGGCCTGTCCCGAACCATCCAGCTCCGTCTCTCGTCCAAGATATAGTCTGCATTGCAGACATCGTCGATCACGTCGGGTAGTGAATGGACACGCGTCGGGAAGTGAACGGCGGCGGGAAACGACATGCGACGCGAGCGACATGCGACGGGAGTACGAATGCCGCCAGGAACGCCCTACCTCGGGGAATTCGAGTACGCCGTACTGCTGGCCGTCGTCCACCTTTGTGACGAGGCCTACGCGGTGCCGATGCGGGAACTGATTGAGGACCGCACGGGGCGGCCTGTCGCGCGCGGAGCGCTCTACACGGCGCTCGAACGCCTCGAAGCCAAGGGCTGCCTGCGGTCTCGCATGGGCAACCCCACGCCGGAGCGAGGCGGGCGCGCGCGGCGCTACTTCTCGGTTACCCCGCTGGGCCTGCGCGCCGTGAAGAGCACGCACGCGGCGTTCGCGAAGCTGACGAAGGGCCTCGAGGCCGTCCTGGAGCAGCCATGACTCCCCTGCCACCTGCCCCGCCGGGCCTTGCCGAGCGCCTGCTCCGTCTCACCATCCGCGACCCGGAATGGGGTGAGGCCGTCAGCGGCGACCTGCGCGAGGAATTTGCCGGCATCGCGCAGCGCTACGGGTTGGCCACCGCGAAACGCTGGTACTGGCGCCAGGCGCTGGGCCTCAGTGCCCGATTCGTCGCGGGCCGCGTGGTTCCAGCCGCGGCGCCGCGGCGCTGGCAGGTGCGGGATGCGGATCTGGAGCCGCGCCGGTCATGGACGCTGATGCGGGATGCCGTCTACGCCTGGCGCGCGATTACCCACCGTCCGGGTGTCTCGGCGGTCATCGTCTCGACGCTGGCGCTGGCGCTCGCCGCCAACGCGACGGTGTTCAACCTCGTCGACGCCCTGTACTTGCGCCCCTTCCGGTTCCCCGGCGTGGACAGGCTGGTGATCGTCTCGTCGTCTCCGGACCACGGCGCCGAGACCGACTACAACTCCGTCGCGCCGGCCGACTTCCGCGACTGGCTGCGCGAGAGCACCACGATCCCGCTCCTCGCGGCGGCGACGTTCTGGGATCCGAACATGTCCGGCGTGGATGAACCGGAACAGGTGCCGGGATTCCTGGTCAGCCCCGCGTTCTTCCGTGCCATCGGCGCCGAGCCGATCATCGGGCGGACGTTCCTCGACGAGGAAGCCGTACCCGGCAACGACCGGCGTGTCGTGGTGTCGCACGGCCTGTGGACGCGCCGATTCGGTGCGGACCCATCGCTGGTCGGGCGAACGATCCGATTCGACGGCGAGCCGTACGAGGTCGTCGGCATCATGCCGCCTGGCCTGGCCCTCCCGTACGGCGCCCAGGCCTGGGCGCCGCTGGCCTACACGGAGCCGCAGTGGACCGAGCGTGGGAGGGGCGGGCTGCTCGTTGTCGGCCGGCTCGCCGAAGGCCAGACACTTGGATCCGCGCGGGCCGAGATGACGTCGATCGTCGAGCGGCAGCGCCGCGAGTACCCCGAAACCAACGCGCGCCGGGACCTGACCGTGGTCACCTTCACGCGCGCCCTCTCGGATGGCTACGCGGCGCCGCTTCTCGCCATCTGGCAGGCGGCGGCCATCCTCCTGCTCGCCATCGCGTGCGCCAACATCGCGAACCTCCTGCTGGCGCGCGGTGCGGAGCGCAACCAGGAGTTCGCCGTCCGGCTGGCACTGGGCGCGGGCCGCTGGCGGATTGCGCGGCAGTTGCTGTTCGAAGGCGCCTGGCTCGCGCTCCTCGCCATCGTCGTGACGGTACCGCTCGCGATGGCCGGCGCGGAGGCCACGCGGCGCGGCATGCCGCCGGGCATTCACCGATGGGTCCCGGGCATCGACTTCATTCGCTTCGACGTCTCCGCCCTCGCCGTCATGGCGGGCCTGGGCGTGATGGCGACGCTCGTTTTCTCCTGGCTGCCAGCCGTCCAGGCCTCGAGAGCCGCCGTCTCCCAATCGCTGCGTGACGGCGGGCGCAGCATTGCCGCTGGCCGCTCACGCGGATGGATGGGCACGGGCCTCGTCGTCGGGCAGGTGGCCCTGGCCGTCTGTCTCGTCGTCGGTGCCGGGCTCGTCCTTGGCGGAGTGGACCGCGCGGTCAACGGCGCGCTCGGGTTCGAGCGCCGAAACGTGTTGACGGCCGAGATGCGACTCGATGGCCCTGCCTACGCCGAGCCGGAGCAGCGGCGTCAGTTCGTCGATCGCGTCTTCGATCGGCTCCGTGGGATGCCGGCCGTGGAGTCGCTGGCCGCCGCCTCTGCTCTGCCTTATTCGCCAGGTGGCGGGGTGCTGTCGCGGCCGATCTATCCGGAAGGCCTCGAGCTGACGGAGTCCGACGTCCGCTCGGCGCGCCTTCATCGCGTCACACCCGGATACTTCGAGGTGCTCCGCATTCCGATCGTCGATGGACGGCGGTTCACCGAGGCGGATCGGCCCGGGGCGCTCACCGTGGCCATCGTCAGCCGGAACTTCGGCGAGCGGTACTGGCCCGGCCAATCGCCGATCGGCCGGCGCTTCCGCACCGCGGCGGATGGGCCGTGGCTGGAGATCGTCGGTGTTGCCGGCGACATCGTGCAGGACATGCTGGTCGCCCGGGAATGGCCGGCGTTCTACACACCGGCGGCGCAGGATCCGACGTTTGGGACGGCGTTCGCCATCCGGACCGGAACCGATCCGCTGGCCGTCAGCGGAGAGCTTCGCCGCGCCATTGCGGCCGTGGATCCCGATCTGCCCCTGCTGCAGCTGCGCAGCCTCGAACAGGTCGTCTCCGAGCGCGCCGGCGGCATCACGCACCTGGCGCGCGTGCTCGCTCTGATGAGCGGCATTGCGCTCGTCCTGGCACTGATGGGCATCTACAGCCTGATGGCCTACGCCGCGGCGCGCCGGACGCAGGAGTTCGGCGTCAGGATGGCGCTCGGGGCGACCCGGTGGCAGGTGATTCGCCTGTCACTCGGACACGTCGCCGGGGTGACGGCGCTCGGACTGGCGTTTGGTACGGTGCTGGCAGTGGGACTCAACCGTGTGATGTCATCCACGCTCTTCGGGCTGGTGTCGTTCGACGCAGGCGCCATCGTGCTCATGACGGCCGCGATTGGCGTCACGGCCGTGCTCGCCGGCTGGCTGCCGGCCCGGCGTGCGGCGGACATGGACCCGACGGCGGCATTGAGGATGGAATAAGGCTCACAGCTGCAAGTTCAGAGTTCAGAGTTCAACGTCATTCCGTCCTCAGCGCAATCGCAGGATCGATGCGCGAGGCGAGGCGCGCGGGACGTGCGGCGGCGATGATGGACGTGGCGAGCAACAGGAGCGTGCACGCCGCCAGGATCGTGCGGTCCGTCGTCGTCACGCCGTACAGGAGCGACTCGGTGATTTTCGCTGCGCCGATCGCTGCCGGGATTCCCAGGACCATGCCCGCGAGGACGAGCCCCATCGCCTGACGGACCACCATCTTCGAAACCTCATGCGAGGTGGCCCCCAGGGCCACGCGGATCCCGATCTCGCGCCTGCGCCTGGCAACAGCGTGCGCCAGCAGCGCATACAGGCCGAGGCACGACAGGATGAGGGCAATCACTGCGCCGGCACTGCTGGCGACCGCGCCCATCCGCTCGGCGACGATGCTGTTGGTGAACATGCTGTCGAGCGTCGATGCCCGCTGGACGTGCTCCCGGCCGAAACCCGCGACCACGTTGGTAACCGCGTTGACCAGCGCAAGGGGCGGGCCGAACGTGCGCAGGTGCACCGTCGCGTAAGTGGCTTCCCCGGCCTGCACGGCCGGCACGTACACGATAGCAACCGCCGTCTGACGATAATTGCCGAGGCTGACGTTGCCGGCGACGCCCACAATCTCGAGCGGCTCAGCGTCGGGTTCCGGACCCACCCGGATGAACCGGCCGACGACGTCTCCGTCGGGCGCCAGAGCACGCGCGAGGCTCTGACTCACGACAGCCACGCGCGGACTCGACGGCAGGTCGCTCCAGCGGACGTCGCGGCCCGCGATGAGCGGCACGCCCACCGTGTGGAAGAAACTCGAGAGATGTACTCGATCACGCCACCGGTCGTGGTGTCGGGCGAGTCGAGGAAGGCCACCGGCCGCGGCGACAGCACGACGTTGACCGTGCCGAAGTACCGTGCGAATCCGACTGACTCCACGTCCGGCAGAGCGGCGAGTCGATCGACGAGGGCCGGGTAGTATACCGTCTGATCCAGATTGTCGAGGCCACGCGGGTTCGGCGACAGCCGGACGGACAGGAGGCGCTGGCTGTCGAAGCCCCGGTCGGCGTTCAGCAAGGTGTTCAGCGATCGGACGATGAGGCCCGACGTGAAGACGAGCACCATCGTCATGGCGACCTGGAAGACCACCAGGGCACGTGCCCATGGGCCGGTCGTCCGGGAAACGGTACGCTCGGTCAGCGTCATGCGGGTACCTCGGACGGCAAGCCAGGCGGGGAGCGCCGAGATCAGCAGCACCAGTACGACTGCCAGCACCATCAGCAGCCCGATGATCCCGCGTCCGAGCGCAGGCAGCACGTCCAGCACGCGCAGGCAGTCGCCCGTGGCCAGCGAAACCCAGGCTGACATCGTCCGACGATTGGCCTCGGTAGGCTCGAAGACGGAGTTCCATCCACACCAGCCATCGACCGGCAGGTCGACCGCGTGCAGGTGGTCGATCGCCGTGAGTGGTGTCAGGCGCTGCAAGCCGGGCGGGGTACGCGACGAGATGGCAGTCGATCCACTCCTGGTTCGTTGTCAGGATCCCGTCGATCTCTTCAACTTCTATCACCCCAACGAAGGAGGCATGAATGGTCAGGTGCTCGACGAGGCTCCGACCTGGGGGGATTCCACTCTGGCCCCGCCAGGGCTCGGGTTTTCGACGACCAGCATGGTGTCGCCAGGTCTGAGCAGATCGAGCAACGGTCGTCCGTGGGCGACATGGACATGCCGCGCCGGCCCCGACGCGTCCGGACGGACAGATTGGCTGGGCTGCGGTGAACCGTCCAGAGGTAATCCGACGAGGCTTGCCACGAGAACGAAGGTCACCCTCATCATGGCTTGCCAGTCTCTTCAGCCCTGGCCTGGCTCGGCTGGTGGCGGCGCCGGCGGCGCCGCGTTCGGGCCTGGCGCCGACTCTTCCGCCTGGAAGTTGCACAGCCTGTGCGAGCCGTCGCAGAAGGGACGGCGCTTGGATTGACCGCAGCGGCAGAGCGCAAACGGCTTCTTGCTGAGGATGTACTCCTCGCCGTTCCAGTCGATGAGCTTCACATCCTCGCCCTCGACGAGCAGCGAGCCGTTCTGACGCACTTTGATCGTGACCATTCGTGTTTTCCTTGTCAGGCAACCCTGAAGGGTTGCCTCTACACGGTGTTCGGGGGGCTCTACGTCGTTGTCAGGGAGCGGTGGCCTCTCGCATCCCGACGCGCTTCACGTCCCGACGTGATCTTCTCCCGACGCGTTCGTCTACCCCTTCTGCATCGCGGCGAGGAAGTCGGCGTTCGACTTCGTCTTGCCCATCTTGTCCAGCAGCAGCTCCATCGCCTCGACCGGTGACAGCGGGTTGAGCACCCGGCGCAGCACGTAGACGCGCTGCAGGTCTTCTTTCGGGATGAGCAGCTCCTCCTTGCGCGTGCCGCTCTTGAGGATGTCGATGGCCGGGAACACGCGCTTGTCGGAGAGCTTCCGATCCAGGTTGATCTCCATGTTGCCCGTGCCCTTGAACTCCTCGAAGATCACGTCGTCCATGCGGGAGCCTGTGTCGATGAGCGCGGTGGCGATGATGGTGAGCGATCCGCCCTCTTCGATGTTCCGGGCCGCACCGAAGAAGCGCTTGGGCTTCTGCAGCGCGTTGCTGTCGAGGCCGCCGGAGAGCACCTTGCCCGAGGGCGGAATCACCGTGTTGTAGGCGCGCGCGAGCCGCGTGATCGAATCGAGCAGGATGAGCACGTCCTTCTTGTGCTCGACCAGACGCTTCGCCTTCTCGATGACCATCTCGGCCACCTGCACGTGCCGCTGCGCCGGCTCGTCGAAGGTGGATGAGATCACCTCGCCGTCCACCGACCGCTGCATGTCGGTGACTTCCTCCGGCCGCTCGTCGATGAGCA
>CAZJBN010000159.1:0-8044 GCA_964543955.1 uncultured Bifidobacteriaceae bacterium | reverse complement strand
TGGTGCCGGAGGGCGGACTCGAACCGCCGACCTAGCGCTTATGAGACGCTCGCTCTAACCGGCTGAGCTACTCCGGCACAACCTGTAATTCTACAACAGGGGTCAGAACCGCCGGGCCTTGCAGTACAGGAGGTTGAGCGGCAGGTAGCGGCGTGCCCGGAACTCCGCACCCTCGACCGTTCGGGCAACCCGTTCGCCGAGCGGTGCCACGAACGGAGCGAGGCCATTGAAGGCGCCAATCTCCTCCACGCGCCAGCCCGCGTCCTCGCAGCATCGGCCGAGGAGCGCCCGCGAGAAGAGCGTCAGGTGCTGCGCCTCGTCGAGCGTCGGCACGAGGCCCGACCGATCCAGCATCCACTCGATGGCGGGCCATGCGCTGCGCTGGTTCGGCGTCGTGATGAAGAGCGTCGCGCCCGGCGCCGACGCGCGCGCGAAGAGCGCCAGCGTGTCGCGGGCCTGCTCCAGGTACAGGTGCTCGACGACTTCGAGGCAGACGATCTGATCGAACGGACCTTCGTCCACGATGCGTTCGAATGGGCCGAGTACGAATCGAAGGTTGGGGCGGCGGTACGCGCTCGCGGCATAGTCGATGGCCGCCGGGTTGGAGTCGAACCCGATGACCTCCTGTGCGGCCGCTGCCATGTGATTGGCGATGACGCCGGAGCCGCAGCCGGCATCGGCCACGCGCATGTCGGGACGCGCGGGCGCGATCCGGTCCATCAGGCGGATCTTGGCCGCATGCCAGAAGCGCTGCGCCGCCCAGCGCGACTCGAGCGCGCGTGCCTGGTAGTCGCCGCGAATCTCGACGTCGTCTCGCTCGCGGCGGCGCGCTCCGCCGGCCGGCGTGCTCATGACGGCTCTCTGCCGAGCTCGTCCTGCACGACATACCGCGGCCGCGCCTTGACCTCGTCGTAGATCCGCGCGACGTACGTGCCGATGATGCCGAGGCTGAGCATCAGGAACCCGCCGATCATCAACTGCAGCAGGATCACGGTCGTGAACCCGGGAAGGGCAAGGCCCTCCCACCACAACCTGATCGCTTGCACGCCAAGCACGAGGGCCACGAGCAGCATGGCCAGGCCGAGCAAGGTCACGAGCTGGAGCGGCAGCGCGCTGAACGAGGTTACCGCATGCACGGCAAGCGCCGAGAGCGCGGTCAGCGACCAGCGCGACCGGCCCGTCGCGCGCGACGGCACCTCGAAGGGAATCTGCAGGCGGCGGAACCCGAGCCACGACACCAGGCCTCGAAAGAACGTGGCGCGCTCCCCCAGGCGGCGCCATTCGACGAGCACGCGGCGATCGAGCAACTTGAAGTCGGAGGCATCCTGCAGGTCGTACCCGGTGAGCCACGCCGCGGCCCGATAGAACGTGCGCGCCACGACGCGGTGCGCCAGCGACTCGCGGCCCCGACTGGACTTCACCGCCTCGACGACATCCCACTCCCCTTCGCGCCAGCGGCGCACCATCTCGGGGATGAGCGCGGGGGGATGCTGCAGGTCCGCGTCCATGACGATGCACGCATCGCCTTGCGCCCGATCGAGGCCTGCGGCGATCGCGCCCTCCTTGCCGAAGTTGCGCGACAGTCGCACGCCGGCAATCTCCGGCATCTCACGACGCGCGGCCGCAATGACCTCCCACGTGCCATCCGCGGAGCCATCGTCCACGACGATGATCTCGAAGGCCAATTGCGTCTGCCGAGCGGCGGCGTGGATGGCGTGCAGGCCCGCACCGAGGCCAGCGGCTTCCTGGAACGCGGGCACGACAATGGTCAGACCGACAGGCATCCGAATCGGCTCAGCATACCTCGCTCGAGTCGCGCGCACGCGGGAGGAGGCACGCACGCGTGTGTAGAATGCCAGCAATGCCGACGCGTCTCACGCTGGCGGCCTCGGCCGTGCTCGGTCTGGTCGTCTTCGAACGGTCGCTCGGGTTCCACATTCTCGATCCGTCATCAGTGGGCTGGATGTTCGCGGGCGGCGTCGATCCCTCCGGGCACTTCCTCGGCTGGCACATGTTCCGGCACGACACGTGGCGATGGCCGCCGGGTGCCGTGATGACGTTCGGCTATCCGATTGGCACGTCGGTAGCGCTCACGGACTCGATCCCGATCGTGGCGTTGCCCCTGAAGCTGGCCGACGGCCTGCTTCCGCCGGTGTTTCAGTTCATGGGGCTCTGGCTGCTGGCGTGTTTCGTCCTTCAGGCCGTTTTCGGGGCGCTCCTCGTGGCAACGGTGACGGCGAGCCCGCTCCTCCAGGTGCTCGGTGCGGCAATCTTCACCTTGTCGCCCGTGCTGGTGCATCGCATCGGCCATCAGGCGCTCTGCGCACACTGGCTGCTCCTGGCGGCGCTGTGGCTGTACGTGCGCTCGGTCGATGCGAACGCGGCATCGCCATTCCGCTGGTGGATCGTGTTGACGGCGGCCGCCGCGCTGACGCACCCGTACCTGACCGTGCAGGTGGTCGCGGTCGCCGCGGCGGCGATCATCGCCGGCTGCCGACGCGTCGACGACGTGCCGGTGGCGGCGATGCGGAGCGCGGCGCTGGCCGCCACGATTGGTGCCCTCTGGTGGGCGGCTGGATACTTCGTCGTCACCGACGTCGACAGCCTGCAGGAAGGCGGATTCGGGCGTCTCTCGCTCAACATCGCCGCCCCCTTCATTCCTCCACCAGGGGCATGGCTCTCAGGCCGACTGCCGCTGGCGGGACTCGGGCACGAACAGCTCGAAGGTTACAGCTACCTCGGTCTCGGGGGCTTCATTCTGCTCGCCGGAGCCGTCTGGGGAGGGATCGACACGATTCGCCGTGCATCGTCAGGCTGGGGACGCTATGTCCCACTCGTCCTCGCCTGCGTCGGATTGACGCTGCTCGCGATCAGTCCGGTCGTGACCCTTGGCACGCGTGTGATCGTCGAGTACGACGCCAGCTGGTGGGGACCCCTCGAGATCTTCCGATCGAGCGGCCGGGTCTTCTGGATCGTCTACTACGCCATCCTCTTCGCCGGCATTGCCGCAATCGTGAAACTGCGGCGACCGTGGGCCGTCGCGGTGCTGGCAACGGCCGTCGTGGCGCAGCAGGTCGACCTGGCCGGCGTGCAGCGACTCTCGAAAACGATGCGCGATGTGCGTGCGGAGTCGCCTCTCAGCCATGAGTTGTGGACGATCCTGCCTTCCCACTACCGGCACATGGTGCTCTATCCCACGAACATGTGCCATCCCAATGCGGCGATTGACTACCGCCCTCTGGCCGTCCTGGCCGGCAGCGCCGGCGCCACCATCAACGCCGGCTATGCGGGGCGCGCCAACGTCGCGCAGCTTCAGGAGTACTGTCGAGACCTCGAGGCGGGGCTTGCTCGTGGCGACGTGGAAGACGACACACTCTATGTCGTGACACCGGAGCACGTCCCGCCGCTGCTGGCCGCGAACACGCCCGTCTTGTGCATGCCACTCGAGCCCTATGCCGTCTGCTTCACCGTGGCCAGCTACGAGCGGTGGCGGAATCGATGGGATCTGCAGCCGGGCGACGTGCAGACGAGCCGCCCGCCTCCCCGCTGACGACGTCGGCTATCCGCGGGCCCGGCCACTACGGCGGGGCAGGCGCGCGGGCCGGCGACTCGACTTCACCAGCCCACGACGCGCGACTGCGCGTCGTCACGCACGCGGCAAATGCGTCGACGTGCTGGCACGTCATCTCCAGCTTGGCCGTCGCGAACATCGGTTCCATCCCGGGCGGAACGACGTAGAGCGTATCGTCGGACACGATCCCGTTCTGGAGATCGGCCTGCAAGGCCTCGCAGTATCGCCTGAGACCGTCGACGTCGTGCCGCGCGGCAAAGCCGCCGTTGACCGTCGCACCGCTGTAGCCGCCATGCAGCGCGAAGAAGCGGTAGTCGATGCCGGCTCCCGGGGGAGAGCACATCGCGGTCGGGTACAGCACGATGTGCCGGTATCGCGGCAGCACCTGATCCCAGAATCCGCTGGCCAGCGGATCCGATAACTGCACTGAGTATCCCGGCCGTATGAGGCGATACACACCGCGCACGTCAGCGGCCTGCAGCGCAACGGCTGTGGCCAGCACTGCCGTCGCCACGGCGACCGGCAGTCTGCGAACAACGGTGGCAATGAATGCGAAGATCAGGCAGTACAGAACAGGCCAGAACATGCGACCGCTGGCACGGAACGTGGCCAGTGGCCCCCACCACTCCGGCGGATACGTGATGATGGTTCGCGATCCCATCGTCACGACGGGGCTCAATGCAAAGACCGTGAGGCCGACGCATGCGAAGGCCAGCACGAGATCAGGTCTCGATGGCATCTTCCAGGGTCGCCGTAACAACAGCAGCACGGCAACGGCTCCGGTCAACAACACGCCGAGGCCGGCGTAGCTGAAGCCCTCGTGTTGCTCGTAGTGTGCGGTCGACACCGGGATTCGCCCGAACGCCAGCGCACCCTCCGGCGGGATGATGGGCGCCAGGGCATTCCACGACAGGACACCAAAGCCCGCGGATTCGAGGTTGCTTGCGTCAGGCACGACGAAATAGCCGCCGGCCCACCAGACGAGGGCCGCGATCGCTCCGAGTGAGCCGAGCGACGCGGCCACGCGCGCGATGGCATGCGGGTGCACGGCCGGCCAGGCGGCGATCGTCGCGACGGCAATCGCGAGCACCATGACGGTCAGGTAAGGGTGGGTGCCTGCCGCCATCGCGACGAGCAGGCACCAACTGGCGAGATGTCGCCACGAAGGCGTCAGGACGGTGGCGTGTTTCCGGTTCAGCCAGAGAGCGGCCAACAGCATCCAGTGAGCGCAGAGCGCCATGTGATTGAGGCGGTGGGCGATCGCGGGCGACAGCGTGAGCAGCGCCGCGCCAAGCACGCGAAGCAGGACGTTATTGGTGACGGTTCCGATCAGGAACGCGCCAAATACACCCTGAAGGAGGAAGCAGAGCAGAAGCCAGATGCCAAAGTACTGAAAGGTCTCGGGGAGTACGCCATGGAAGACCTTGAGCACGATGGCCACGAGCGGAATCGAATCGGTGAGCGCCACCGATGTGCCCACGGGATAGCCCATTGCCGTAACGGCTCCGGGAGGCATCTCCCACTGGGACGCGCGGAACAGGTGCCAGCCAATGAAGTTGGCGGAGGAGTCGGGACCGGCAAAGAGCCAATCGACGATCCGCGGTCGAATCGTCGACAGGCCGACGCTGAAGTGGAACGCGAGCAAGCCCGTCGCCAGGGCGCCGGCAAGCGCCAGGAGGTCAGCAGCGCGACTCCGGCTGGTCATGCCGTCAACGCAGCTCCACGACGTCGCGCCAGCGCTGGTACGAGTCAACGGTCACGCAGACGGTCACCGTGTCGATGGGACCGCACACGGCGGCGCCCCGGGTCTCGCGTCTCAGGCTCTCGGCATCGGCAGGCGCCATGATGTAGATCGACCGCGCATCGATCCTTCCCGCCTTGACCGTGTCGCCCAGCTCATGGCAATAGCGCAGCCGCGCGGCTTCGTCCGGGCGGGCCACGCCTCCAGTGTTGATGGACAAGCCGTGCAGTCCCGCACGATAGGCAGCCGGCTCGAACGCCATTGGCGATGGACCGCACTGCGGTGGCGGGTAGAGCATGAGGTGATCGTAGAGCGGCAGCACCTCGTCCCACACCGGCGACGCCATCGGGCTGTCCCACGCGAAGAACGCGGGGTCGCGCGCCGAGCGGCGGCGCTCCTCGTGCGCGCCGTGCAGATCGATCAGCTGCAGCGTGATGGCGGACGTCAACACGATGATCGCGACACGCGACGGCGATCGTCTGATGAGAGCGCCGATCGCCCAGGCCAGCAGCAGGTAGGCGAGAGGCCAGAAGAATCGGCCCGTCGAACGGAACACCGCCATCGGCTCGGCCCACGGCCCCGAGACGTCCACGAGCACGCGACTCCCCAGGGTGACCCTGGGGCTCAGTGCGTAGATCGCCATCAGGGAACATGCCAATAGGGTGCCCGGGTGCACGAGTGCACGGGTGCCCTCGGTGCTCGGGGTGCCCAAGGCGCTCGGGGTGCTCGGGGTGCTCGAAGTGCCCGGGGTGCTCGGGGTGCCCGGGGTGCTCGGAGTGCCCGGGGTGCTCGGGGTGCCCAAGGTGCGGGTGCGAGACCGCACCGCGATGACAACCGCCACTACGATCAGCGCGAGCGCGCCGAGGCCGAGGTACTGAAACCCTTCGTAGTCCTGCCCCGTCGTCGCGCGCGGGAGATCGGGAAGAAACAAGGACCACCCCGTGTGGGTGATGGGCGCCAGGAGATTCATCGAGTAGTAGCCGAGACCTTCGGTGGCCATCGATTCGGCGCCGGAGACGCTGAAGAAACCCGAGGCCCACCACGCGGCGAGTGTTGCCGCCACGGCCAGCACCGCGGCCGATGTGCGCTGGCGGACCGCGTCGACGGGCCAGCTCAGCGTGATGCCCGCCAGCATGACGAGCACCATGACGGCCAGATACGGATGCACGAGCCCGGCAACGAGGCCAAGCAGGCCCCACTCCCACGTGCGGTAACGCCGCGCATCGGTGCGCGAGGCGATCACGAGCACCCATAGCAGCAGCCACTGCGCACAGAGCGCGGGATGGCCGATGCGCACGAGCAGGATGGGCATCAGCACGAAGAGACATCCGCCGGCCGTTTGCAGCGAGCGGCTGGTTGTCCACTGCGCGACGAGCCACGCGCCGAACGCGCCCTGCAGTACGAAACAGAGAAACAGCCAGAGGCCCAGGTATTGAAACGTCGGCGGCAGCCATGGGGAGATCGGCTTCAGTAGAAACGCCACGAGCGGAATCGAGTCGGTGAAGCCGATGGCCGTGCCGAGCGGGGCGTAGTATGTCTCGATCAGGCCGGGCGGCCAGTGCCACGCCTCGGACCTGAAGAAGTGCCACCCGAAGAAGTGGACGGGCCAGTCGTAGCGCATCAACCATGTCATCTCGCCCGGGTCGAGCGGGCGCGGCCCGGCGATCCACACGAAGAACAGGGCGCCCAGCAGGGCGCCGCCCGCTCTACCCATCGGATCCTTCGACGAGCGCCGCTGCAAGGAGCGGGATCAGGATCTCGTGATGGCCGGTGATCGAGTAGCCGCGGCCGACACCCGCCGTCGGACGCGTCACGACGTTGGTCTTCGGGCGGTAGTGCCGCAGGAAGTCGAGGTCGACGGTGGTCAGCCCCTCGAGCGAGCGCCCATCGTTCCTTGCCAGCGCCACGGCCTTCAGAAACACCTCGGGAAGGATGACCGCAGAGCCGCAGTTCAGATAGACGCCGCCTTCGAGCGACGCGACCGACGACACGAAGTACCGGAAGTCCCTGAGACTGCCCTCGCCAATGGCGGCGCCGGACGCCGCCGGATGCATGTGGATGATGTCGGTCCCGAGCGCCACGTGCACCGTAACGGGAATGCCGAGCCTCGTGGCGGACGCGAGCACGCTCGCCCCCGCATGCGGCGGCGCCAGTCGGTGTAGAAACGCCCCGACGGCCTGGCCGATGCCCTGCCCATTCGCGACGCCCTCGGTAATGGCGCGATTCAACTCGGCGCCGGTCTCCCGGGCCATGCCGAACGTTCCCGGCCCGAGCCCGCTCTCGACATCCTCGGATGTCCCTCCCGACAGGGCCACTTCGAAGTCGTGGATCATGCCGGCACCGTTTGTCGCGATGGCCGACACGAAGCCGCGCTCCATCAGATCGACCACGATCGGCGACAGTCCGGTCTTGATCACATGGGCGCCAAGCCCCCACACGATGGCCCGGCGGCTGCGGCGCGCGTCGAGGATAGCGGCGACAACACTGCGAAGATCCGCTGCGCCGAGAAGGTCTGGCAGATGCGAGAGGAACGCCGCGACCCCATCGCCCTTGACGTGGGGCCTGGCAAACTGCGAGACGTGGACCTTGCTCGCTCGCGAGGCGAGCGGATAGGTGCGCACGTTGGACAGGTCGAACTCGTCGTATGGAAGGGGCATTCTGGGCTCTGGGCTCTCTGGGCTCTAGGCTCTAGGCTCTAGGCTCTAGGCTCTAGGCTCTAGGCTCTGACAGCC
>CAZJBN010000158.1:0-8309 GCA_964543955.1 uncultured Bifidobacteriaceae bacterium | reverse complement strand
AGCACCCGTGCACCTGGGCACCTGAGCACCTGGGCACCTGAGCACCTGAGCACCTGAGCACCTGAGCCTGAGCACCGGCGGGTCTGAAAGACCCGCCCTGCTGTTTGTTGCGCTATGCTCACCCCTATGTACCTGAAAGCCGCGTTCGTCCTCGCCCTTGCCACCGCCAGCGCAGGCCTTGCTGCTCAGTCGGCCGCCCCCACCGCCGCGCAGGCGCCGGCACCGGCGCCCGCGCCCGGCATCATCCCGCAGGTGCGCGCCGCGCTGAACGCCGGCGACATCCCGAAGGCCGAGGCGCTCGTCGCCGCCTTCCGCAAGGAGAAGGGCACGACGCCCGAAGCGCTCGAAGCGTTCTCCTGGCTTGGCCGCGGGGCACTGGCGCAGAAGAAGCTGGACCAGGCCGAGCAGTTCGCGCTCGACGCCTATGACTTGTCCCTCGACGCGCTCGAAGGCCGCACGCTCGACGCCGAACCGCGCCTCCCCATCGCCCTCGGCGCCGCCATCGAGGTCCGCGCACAGGTGATGGCCGCGCGCGGCAATCGATCCGAGGCCGTCCTGTTCCTCCGCACGGAAGCCGAGACCTACGGTGCGACGTCGCTCATCGAGCGCATCAACAAGAACATCAACCTCATCTCGCTCGAGAACGAGCCCGCATTCGAGCTCGGCGCCACCGAATCGCTGGCCGGCCCGCCGGTCACGCTCGCCAGCCTCGAAGGCAAGCCCGTCATCCTCTATCTCTGGGCGCACTGGTGCCCCGACTGCCGCGCGATGAGCCCCATCCTGAATGAGCTGCGATCCACCTACGCCGGCGCAGGCCTCACCATCGTTGCGCCGACGAAGCTGTACGGCTATGTCGCGAAACGCCAGCCGGCGCCGCCCGCCGACGAGCGCGCGTACATCAAGAGCATCCGCGCGGAACACTATCCGTGGATGCCCGAGACCATGGTCCCGGTGAGCACCGAGGTCTTCACGCGGTACGGCGTCTCGACCACGCCCACGCTCGTCTTCATCAACCGCGACGGCCGCGTGCGGCTCTACCACCCGGGGCAGATGTCCAGAGAGCAAATCGAGCCGGTGGTGAAGCAGATGATCGAGACGAGCCTCAATGAGAGCGGGCAACCCTGAAGGGTTGCCCCCACAGGCTCCACGCGTCCTGCCGCACGACGATGTAGAGGCAACCCTTCAGGGTTGCCTGACCGGCGTCTTCCTGCAGAACTGCGGTAGGCTGGGGGCATGGATGGCAACGATCTCGACCTCAACCGTCCGGACGATACCCTCCTGACTCCACCGCCTGATCGATCCAGGCGGACGGCCTGGATCGTCGGCGGTGCGTTCGTCGTGGCCGTGCTCGTCGGCGGCGCGGTCAGGTGGTGGACGCTCGACCGGCAGGCCCCGGATGCGCAACCGGCGGCGCCGGTCGTGGCCGAGGTGCCCTCGGCGGCGGAGACGCCGGCCGTCGTACTGCCGCCGATGGACCAGATGGACGGCTTCCTTCGCGTCCTGCTCGCCACGCTCTCGAGCCGCCCGGAGTTGACCAATTGGCTGGCCACCGACGGCCTGCTGCAGCAGATGGTGGTGGGCATCGATCGGATCGCGCAAGGCGGCACGCCCGCTCGCGACCTGAAGGTGCTGGCCCCCTCGCAGACCATGACCACGCGCGGCTCCGGGCGCTCGCGCAGCATCGATCCCGCCAGCTACCGGCGCTATGACGGCATTGCGGACACGGTCGCCTCGCTCGACCCTGACGCGGTCGCGCGCACGTATCGGACGATCAAGCCGCGGCTCGAAGAGGCGTACGCCAGGCTCGGCAAGGGCGCGAGCCTCGACACGGCCCTCGCCGCCGCGCTCGACGTGCTCCTCGCGACACCTGTCCCCGAAGGCACCATCGCGCTCGTCGAAGGCAATGGCGCGATATGGGCCTTCGCCGATCCCACGCTCGAAGCCCTCTCCCCGGCCCAGAAACAGATCGTCAGGATGGGGCCGGAGAACGCGCGTCGCGTGCTCGACCGGCTGGGGGAGATCCGGCAGGCGCTGCTGCAGCCGGAATGACGGCACGCCGGCGGGCGGAGGGGCGGCTCGATCTCCTGCACGCCGAACGTGACCTGATCGTGGTGAACAAGCCGGCCGGCCTGCTGGCGATTCCCTCGGCGCCCGGCCGCGCGGACCACGAGGATTCCGTCCTCGGACGGGCACGCGCCTACGCGCAGCACAAGCGCGGGCGCCAGGCGTATGCCGGCATGCTCCACCGGCTGGACCGCGGGACGTCGGGTGCGCTGGCCGTGGCGCTCTCTCGTGAGGTGCACAGAGCGGGCCGGCTGCTCTTCAAGGCCCATCGCTTCGAACGCGTGTACCTGGCGATTGTCGAAGGCGTCCCGCGCCTGGCAGCGGCCACGATCGACGCCCCGATTTCCTCCACATACGACGACGGGCGCCGTGCCGTGGACACGAGCGGCGATGCGCTGCCCGCCCGCACCCACTACAAGGTCGTTCGCGCCCTCGGGACACGCGCGGCGCTCCTGGAAGTCACGCTCGAGACCGGCCGGCAGCACCAGATTCGCATTCACCTGTCGTCGATCGGTCACCCCGTCGCCGGCGACCGCGTCTATGGCCGCCAGCGCGAGAGCGCGCGCCCCGGAGACCGGCCGATGCTGCACGCGTGGAAGCTGGCCTTTCCGCATCCGCTGACCGGCGCGCCGATTCTGGTCGAAGCGCCCATCCCCCGCGACATGGCAAGGGCGATCGCTCGCCTGTCCAGCCCGGGGTCGTGATCGCCGGACACGGTGTGGCGGGTTTCCGTCCGGAATCTCGTTGTACCCGGTAAAGACGCCGAAGTGTCGCAGCCTCAATGACGAGGTCACAACCGCGGCGCGTCTCAACCGGGGGGTCTGTTCATGCGTTCCTGGCGGCCGGACGAGTCGTTCTATCCTTCTCCCCGCATGGCCATGGAGGCGCCGCCCGAAGGGCTCGCCTACGTGTCCCTGCTCAATCCCACGCTCGAGGGGCGCCCCGACGCGCTCGGCGTCGTGGACGTCGACCCGCGATCGAAGGCCTACGGACAGCAGGTCGGCCAGGTGGACATGCCCCACGCGGGCGACGAACTGCACCACTTCGGGTGGAACGCGTGCAGTTCGTGCCTCTGCCCGTATGCGCCGCACCCGCACATGGAACGGCGGTACCTGATCGTCCCCGGACTGCGCTCCTCGCGCATCCACGTGATCGATACCCAGCCCGACCCGCGCGATCCGCGCATCGTGAAGGTCGTCGAACCCGAGACGGTCGCGCGCATCACCGGCTATTCGCGGCTGCACACGTCGCACTGCGGCCCGGACGGCATCTACCTCAACGCGCTCGGTGCGCCGGACGGCAACGGGCCCGGCGGCCTCCTGCTGCTCGACGCCGACACGTTCGACGTCAAGGGCCGCTGGGAGATCGCACGCGGGCCGCAGCACCTCGCGTACGACTTCACATGGCATCTCGGCCACGACACGATGATCACGAGCGAATGGGGCACGCCGAAGATGGTCGAAGACGGCGTCGTCCCCGAGGTGCTGATGGCCGGCGGCTACGGTCACAGGCTGCACGTGTGGGATCTCCAGAAACGGGCGCACGTCGAGGCGCTCGATCTCGGCGACAAGCAGCAGATGGTGCTCGAACTGAGACCCGCACACGATCCAACGAAGACCTACGGCTTTGCCGGCGTCGTGACCTCGCTCGAGGACCTGTCGGCGTCTGTCTGGCTCTGGTACCGCACCGGGAACAACGGAGCGAGTCGCTGGGCGGTGAAGAAGGTGATCGAGATCCCCGCCGAACCGGCCTCGGCAGGCGATCTGCCGCCGATTCTCCAGGGCTTCGGCGCCGTGCCGCCGCTCGTCACGGACATCAATCTCTCGCTCGACGACCGATTCCTCTACGTGTCGTGCTGGGGCACGGGAGAACTGCGGCAGTACGACGTCAGCAATCCCCACGAACCGACGCTGACCGGATCGCTGTCCATCGGCGGCATCGTGCGGCGGAAGGGGCATCCGGCCCGGCCCGGGCAGGCGCTCAACGGCGGACCGCAGATGGTCGAAGTCTCGCGCGACGGGCGCCGCGTGTACCTCACCAACTCGCTCTACGCCTCGTGGGACGCGCAGTTCTACCCGGACGGCGTGAACGGGTGGATGACGCGGATCGATACGGCCGCCGGCGGCGGCATGGCATTCGACGAGCGATTCTTCGTGGAGTTCGGCGGCCTGCGTCCCCACCAGGTCCGGCTCGAGGGCGGCGACGCCTCGTCCGACTCGTTCTGCTACGCGTGAGGCGCGCGGGATGGAGATCACACTGCTGTCGTCGGCCGCCGTGTTCGGGTTGGGCGCCTTTCACGGCGTCAACCCGGGCATGGGCTGGCTCTTCGCGGTGGCGCTCGGCATGCAGGAAGGCAGGGGCCGCGCGGTGCGCTGGGCGCTGGTCCCGCTTGCCGCCGGCCACGCCCTGGCCATTGTCGCGGCGGTGACCATCGCGGCCCTGATGGGAATCGTCGTGCCCGAAGGCACGCTCCGGTGGGTCGCGGGCCTCGCGCTCGCGGGCCTCGGCGTGTCGCGGCTGATGCGCCCGCGTCATCCACGTTGGGGCGGGATGCGCGTCGGGTTCGGAGGCCTCGCCTCCTGGTCGTTTCTGATGGCATCGGCCCACGGCGCCGGCCTCATGCTGGTGCCGTTCGTGCTTGCCGGTTCCGCGGTCGAAGCCGGCGTGCACGCGCACCATGCCGGACTCGCCTCCACGGCATCACTCGGCGCAGGCCTGGCCGTGACCGCGGTGCACTCGGCAGGCTACCTCCTCGTCACCGGCGCGCTGGCCATGCTGGTATTCGAGAGAGCGGGGCTCGGCCAGCTGCGCCGCGCCTGGATCAACATGGACTTGGTCTGGGCCGCGTCGCTCGTCGTCACCGGCGTCATCACGTGCGTGTTCTGAAATCGCAGGGCGGGACCGTAGGGCGGAGCTTCAGCTCCGCCGCGATCCTCAGTGCCGCATCAACTCTCCCACGCTCCGGCGCAGCGCTCGACGGGCGGGCACGATCATCGCCAGCAGCGCGGCGCCGGCGAGAAGCGCAACCGCGCCGGCGTAGCTGAGCGGATCGCGGCTCGAGACGCCGAAGAGCATCGACTCCACGGCGCGGCCGAGGGCCGCGGCACCGAGGACGCCCGCAATGACGCCAATCGCCACCGGCCTGAATCCCTCGCCAACCACGAGACGCAGCACGGCGCCGGACGTGGCGCCGAGCGACATGCGGATGCCGATCTCGTGCATTCGCTGGTTCACGAGATAGCTCACGACGCCGTACACCCCGAGGCTGGCCAGCAGGCATGCGAGCACGGCAAACGACCCGACGAGGACCGCGCGCACGCGCGGACGCGCGACCGCGCGTGCAATCACGGCATCGATGGATCGCACCTGATAGAGCGGCACGGAGGCATCGAGCGCGCGCACCTCGCCGCGTGCGGCCGCGGCGAGTCCCTCGATGGGTCCCGCTGTCTGCACGACGAGCGTCATCGTGTGATAGGAGGGCTGCTGCGCGTGCGGCGTGTAGAACATCGGCACGTCGCCTTCGTCGAGTCCGAGATGCCGGACGTCTCCAACGATGCCGACGACGACTCGTGAGCCCGCGCCGCCGACCACCTGCTGCGCTTCGGGCGGAATGCCGCTGTTGAACGTAATCCGCCGCCCGATCGGATCCTCGCCAGGCCAGTAGCGCCGGGCCATGGACTCGCTGACGACGACCACGCGCGGTGCCCCCTCGACGTCGCGCGCGTCGAACAGCCGTCCGCGGACCAGCGGAATGCCGAGCGCTCGAAAGTAGCCCGGGGTCACCGATCGCGCCTGCGGCGCTTCGCCCTGACCATCGGGCTTCGGGTGATCCTCGATCTGAATCCCGCGGCTGTCGTAGTTGGCGCTGAGGGGCAGGATGTTGGCCGCGCCGATCGCCGAGACTCCCGGCAGCGCGCCGACCCGCTCCTGCAGCCGCTCGTAGAAGGGAACCTGATCGCCCTCGGGATAAGTGGCCGTCGGCAGCGCGACATCCATCGCGATGACACGGGACACCGAGAAGCCCGTGGGCACGCGCTGCAGCTGCCAGAAGCTCCGGACGAACAGTCCGGCGCCGACGAGCAGCACGATGGCGAGCGCCACCTGCACCGCGATGAACGACTGCCGCGCGTGCCGGCGGAGCACGCCGCCGGAGTGGCGCCCGCCCTCCTTGAGCGCTTCGGGCAGTGCCTCGGTCGACAGCTGCATCGACGGCGCCAGACCGAAGAGGACGGCCGTCGCCAGCGCGATGACGGAGACGAACGCCAGCACGACCCCGTCGATTCCCACATCCGCCGACCGTGGGATGCTGGCCTCGGAGAGGAGCGCCGCCCCCCGCCCTGCCCACCACGCGAGGGCGAGTCCCGCAGTGGCGCCAAGCGCCGAGAGCACGAGGCTCTCGCCGATGAGCTGAGTGATCAGCCGGCCGCGCGACGCGCCGAGCGCCGTGCGGACCGCAAACTCGCGCTGACGTGCCGCGCCCGCGGCCAGCAGCAGGTTGGCGAGGTTGGCACAGGCGATGAGCAGGACCAGGCCGACCGCGACCGAGAGCACGATCAGGCTCTGGCGGGAGTCGCCGACGACGCCGTCGTGGAGCGGCAGCACGCGGACCGTCTGGCCGTGGTTGCTCACCGGGAACTCCGCCGCCAGGCGCGCGGCAATCGTCTCGAGCTCGACGCGCGCATCGTCGAGTCGCATGCCCGGGGCAAGCCGCCCGACTGCACGAATGAAGTGGCCGCCCCGATTGGGCGACGCCGGGTTGAACCCGTACGGCACGAACACGTCGGCGGAACGATCGGGGTTCTCCTCGACGTGCCGGTAGGACGGAGGAAGCACGCCGATGACGGTGGCCGGACGCGCGTTGAGCTGTACCTGTGAACCGACGATGGACGGATCCGCTGCGAATCGGCGCCTCCAGAATCCGTCGCTCAGGAGCACCACGGTCGGGGCGCCAGGCTCGTCGTCTGCGGGCGTGATGGGCCGCCCGAAGGCGGGCTCGATGCCGAGCGTCGGGAAGAAGCCGGCCGTGACGTTGACACCGCCAACCCGTTCGGCGTCGCCTGTCGACCCGGCGACGGTAAAGGAGCCGACGTACCCGTGGGCACCCATGCGGACCAGGCGAGTGGTTTCGCGCGCGAAGTCCATGAAATCCGCCGGGGCAAGGTTCCCGACCTGGTTGTCGTCGGTGTCGAACCCCAGCACGCGGATCAACTGGTCGGGCGCGGGATAAGGGAGAGGGCGGAGCAGAACCGCGCGGACCACGCTGAAGATGGCCGCGTTGGCGCCGATGCCGAGCGCGAGGGTGCCGATGGCGACCAGCGCGAAACCCGGCCTGGCAGCGAGGCGGCGGAGTGCGAGGCGGAAGGAAGCCATGCGGATTGGATGTGCCTGCGGCACAAAACGTTGGCGTCAGGTCATCTGGACAGGTTCGCGTTCACGACCTGACCCCAGCCTGCAGCGGCTGGCGCTGGCGGCCGTCCGCATCGAAATTCGCCGGGTCCAGCCACGTGTCGAACGCCTGGCGGAGGGCCGGCCACTCGCTGTCGATGCACGCATACCACGCGGTGTCGCGATTGCGGCCCTTGACGACGAGCGCCTGACGGAAGATGCCCTCGAAAGTGAAACCCAGCCGCTCGGCCGCGCGCCGCGACGGCGCGTTGAGCGCATCGCACTTCCACTCGTAGCGGCGATAACCCAGCTCGAACGCGTGCCGCATCATGAGGTACATCGCTTCGGTCGCGGCCCGCGTGTGCTGCAGCAGCGGCGAGAAGTGGATGTGCCCCACCTCGATCGTCCCGGCCGAGGGCGCGATGCGGAGATACGACGCCACGCCGACGGCGCCCTCTGCAGCCGTTGCGACGGTGTAGAAGAGCGGGTCCCGGCTGGCGCTGGCATCGGCGACCCACCCATCGAAGTCCTCGCGCCGTTCGTACGGACCCTGCGCGAGATAGGTCCAATTCCGTCCGTCGCTGTCCAGCGCGTACGCGCGCCAGAGCGCCGGCGCATCGTCGGGGGCGAGCGGCCGCAGCTCGCAGTCGCGCCCGGTCAGCCGCTCGTGCGGCGGAACGGGCGGCGGCCGCCAGTCCGGAACCGGATCGCCGATCGGCTGGCCCAGAGCGTTGACTATCGGCATCGGGCGCGAAATCCTCCGACCGGAAGTGTATCCCCGCCCCACGCGTCGAACCTCCGTGCTTTCGAACCCCCGTGCTTCGAACCCCCGTGCTTCGAACCCCCGTGCTTCGAACCCC
>CAZJBN010000157.1:0-8311 GCA_964543955.1 uncultured Bifidobacteriaceae bacterium | reverse complement strand
ACCAACATCGCGTCGTCGATTCCGATGATTGGGGACGAGGTCCGCGAGCTGATGATCGGCGGGCGCACCATCGAGCAGGCGACGCTGATCCGGTTCTACGTGCTGCACGTGGTGATTCTGCCCGGCCTCCTCGGCGTGCTGTTCGCGTATCACATGTGGCGCGTGCGCAGGGACGGCGGTCTGGCGCGGGCCGATGCCGAGAGCGCGCTCGGGAGCGCCCAGCCGGTGGCCGTCGTGCCGACCAAGACCTACACGCTGCTCGGCGTGGCGCGAGGGACGGCCCCGACCGTGACGGCAAAGTCGATCGAGACGCCGGACGCGACGGTCAACGCCGTCCCCGACCTGGTGCGGCGCGCGATGATCGCGACGTTCGGCACGATTGCCGTGGTGAGCATCATGGCGGTGTTCATCCCGTCGCCGCTCGAGGAACCGGCCAATGCGCTGGTGACGCCCAATCCCGCGAAGGCGCCCTGGTACTTCCTGTGGCTGCAGGAGATTGTCACCGACACCACGATCCGGATCGGCTCGTTCACGGTCAATGGCGCGTTCGTGGGCGGGGTGATTCTTCCCGGGCTGCTCGTCGGGTTGATGACGTTCTGGCCGTGGCTCGATCGATCGCCCGCCGGGGCCGCCGGTGCGTGGTGGCCGGCGGCGCGCCGGCGCCAGAACGTCGTGTTCCTCCTGATCGTGCTCGCCGTGCTCGCGCTGACCTTCGTCGGCATGGTGCTGCGCGGCCCGTACTGGCAGATCTACTGGCCCTGGGAGACATGGCCGGACATCCCGGGGAGAATTTGAGATGGAGAAGCGAACCAATTCTCCCTATCCCCGTCTCGATCGCGTCGTCATGGCGATCATCGGCGTGGTGCTCGTGATTGGCACGGCGCTCTTCATGTGGAGCGATCGCGCGCACGACTGGCGGTACTACCAGATGGAGTTCGGCCGGATGGTGGCCGAACAGTTCGGCGAAGACCGCGCCGCGCTCCTGCCGAGGGGCGTCCAGCAGATCTGGGTGGCCGACCTGTCGCGCGCCGATCGCTGCATCACGTGCCATCAGGCCACCGAGTACAAGGGTTTCGAGAAGGCCGAGCACCCGTACCGCACGCATCCGGTCGAGCCCATCAGGCAGCACCCGATTGCCGCCTACGGCTGCACGTCCTGTCACGGCGGACAGGGGTGGGCGATCGACACCGCCGACGCGCACGGCGAGGTCGCGCACTGGGAGGAGCCGCTGCTCAGCCGGGCGCTCGGGGAGACCTACACCCTGTCGGGCAACCCGAACGCGTTGATGCAGATGAACTGCAACACCTGCCATCGCTACGATCGGCAGACGCCGGGCGCCGGCGCGATCAACCTGGCGAAGGGCCTCGTCAACGAGAAGGGCTGCCGCGCCTGTCATGTGATCAACGGCTTCGGCGGCACCATCGGCCCCGACCTCACCGAGGTCGGCGAGAAGGCGCCGGAGCAGTACGACCTGAGCCGGCTGTCGGGCCACCGCACGGCCTTTGCCTGGCACGTGGCGCACTTCAAGGACCCGCGGGCGATGGCCGAGGGCACGGTCATGCCCAACTTCAACTTCACGACCGAGCAGGCGCAGGCGCTGTCGATGCTGATGCTGTCGTGGCGGCGCAACGACGTGCCGGCTCGATACGTCTCGGGCGCGCCGCGGACCGACCCGCGAAGCCCTGAGGAGCTGCAGGCCGAAGAAGCGATGCGGTCGGGGCCCGGCGGATGGTTCGTGCAGACCGGCTGCTTCGTGTGCCACTCGGTTTCGGTGTTCGGCATCAAGAGCCCGGCACAGATTGGCCCCGACCTGTCGAACGCCGTCGAAGACGTGCAGAGCCGGTTCGGCGTCACGGTCGACCAGTTCATCGCCAACCCGACAGGCACGATGAGCGTCGTGCTCTCGCGCCAGATCATCCTCTCACCCGAGCAGAAGGATATGGCCGTCCAGAAGCTTCGCGAGGCCTTCGCCGAGTACCAGCGGCAGCGCGGCGAAGCGGCCACGGCGGCGGGCGGACGGTAATGGAGGCATTCATATGACGCGGTTCACTCGATCGACCTGGGCGTTGGTCGCCGCAGCTGCGCTGCTGGCCGCCGGCGCCATCCGATGCACACCGAGCGTCCCGGAGTCGCGGCGCGGCGGCGGCGCCGTGCAGTCGGACGCGGCCGTGGCCGCGCTGAAGACGTACGTCGCGCCCGGCGACCTCGACGAGTACTACATGTTCTCGTCGGGCGGGCATTCCGGGCAGATCTACGTCTACGGCGTACCGTCGATGCGTCACCTCTCGACGATCCCCGTGTTCACCCCGTATCCCGCGACCGGCTATGGCTTCGACGACGAGAGCAAGGAAATGCTCGGCGAGCTGACGTGGGGCGACGCTCACCATCCGGCGCTGTCGGAGACCAAGGGCGAGTACGACGGCCGGTGGCTGTTCATCAACGAGATGAACGGGCGCGTGGCGCGGATCGACCTGCGCGATTTCAAGACCAAGCAGATCCTCGGACCGGTGCCGAACCTCCACGGGAACCACGCCTCGTCCTTCCTGACGCCGAACACCGAATACGTGATGATGGCCACGCGCTTCTCGAGGCCGGTGCCCCAGCGCCCGGTCGGTATCGACAAGTACGCGACCGATTACAAGGGCATCATCGCCGGCGTCAAGGTCGATCCCGTGACCGGCGAGATGTCGCTCGCCTGGCAGATCCTGATGCCGCCGTTCGATTTCGACATCGGCGACGCCGGCAAGCTGGTCTCGGACGGCTGGCTGTTCCTCACCTCCTACAACACGGAGCGCGCGACCGGGAAGCTCGAAGTCACGGCGTCGCAGCGCGATCGCGACTACATCGCCGCCGTCGACTGGCGAGCCGTCGAGAGGGCCATCGCCGAAGGCAAGGGCGATGTCATCGATGGCGTCAAGGTGCTCGATCCGGCCAAGGTGCCCGGCATCGTCTACCTGATGCCCTGCGGCAAGTCGCCCCACGGCGTCGACGTGTCCCCGGACGGCCGGTGGATCGTCGGCTCGGGCAAGCTCCAGGGCGTGACCACGGCCTTCAACTTCGAGAAGGTGCAGACCGCGATTCGCAACAAGGACTTCACCGGCGATGAAGACGGCATCCCGGTCCTCCGGTACGAATCGATCAAGGACGCCGAGGTCGAGGTCGGCCTGGGCCCGCTGCACACGCAGTTCGGCACCGACGGGTGGGCCTACACCTCGCTCTTCGTCGACAGCGCGATCGCGAAGTGGAAGCTGGGCACCTGGGAGGTCGTCGACAAGGTGCCGGTGTCGTACTCGATCGGCCACCTCACGGCCGCCGAAGGCGACACGGTCAGCCCCGACGGCAACTACCTGGTCGCGCTCAACAAGCTGTCGCACGGCCGTCACCTCAGTGTCGGGCCGTCGCAGCCGGAGTCGTCGCAGCTGATCGACATCACCGAAGAGCGGATGAAGCTGCTCTACGACGCCTTCACCGAGCCGGAGCCGCACTACGCCCAGATCGTCAAGGCCGACAAGATCAAGCCCATCGAGGTGTATCCGAAGGAGGAGAACACCCACCCGATGGCGATCTGGGACGTGAACGACGCCGGCGTCACGCGCGACGGCCGGAAGGTGCTGGTCAAGATGGTGGCCGTGCGGTCGACGCTGACGCCGACCTCGTTCGAGGTCACTGCCGGCGATGAGGTGACCGTCGCGATCACCAACATCGAGCAGACGACCGACGAACTCCACGGCTTCGGCCTGCTCGACTACAACATCAACATCGTGGTCGATCCCGGCGAGACCAAGACGGTGACGTTCACGGCGAAGAAGGACGGCGTGTTCGCGTACTACTGCACCAATTTCTGCTCCGCGCTGCACCAGGAGATGCAGGGCTACATGATCGTGAAGTGAAGGGTGTGGGTGGCCACGATGCAGGCGTTCCTCCAGCGTACGAATCGGTTTCTCGCCAGGCCGATCGGCCTCGCGGCCAGACTCATGCTCCTGGCCGCGGCGGCCCTGCTCGTGGCCACCTACGTGTTCCCGCTCTGGAACCTGACGATGTTCGCGCCGCAGTACCCGGACGGGCTGCGGCTCGACATCTACTCGTACACGCTCGTCGGCGGCAATCGCGGGCAGGACATCACGGAGATCAACGTCCTCAACCACTACATCGGCATGCGGGACCTCGTGAACGAGTCGTTCACGGAGTTCAAGTGGATGCCGTTCGTCATCGGCGCTCTCGGGCTGCTGATCCTGCGCGCCGCCGTGCACGGCACCATGGTCGCGCTGGTCGACGTCACGATGGTGTTCGTCTACTTCGGGGTGTTCTCGTTGTGGTCGTTCGGCTACAAGCTCTATCGCTATGGCCACGAGCTCGATCCGACCGCGGCCGTCCAGGTGCCTCCCTTCATGCCGCCGATGTTCGGCTACCAGCAGATCGCCAACTTCGAGGTCTACAGCTATCCGCGGGCTGCCTCGTACGCGATGCTCGCCGTCGCCCTGCTGCTCGTCGGCGCGCTCGTCTGGACGTGGTGGGCTGACCGGCGGGCCGGACCGGCAGCCGGGGAAGCGCCGTGATGCTCCTCGCGCTGCTGCTGGCCGCCGGCCTGCAGGGTGCCGGGGACGGCCTGCCACCGAGCGGCCGTCTCGAAGGCCGTCCGGCACCAGCGGACCTCTCGCCGCTGCAGGCGCGCATCGACCAGGCGCAGCCCGGCGAGCGGATAGCGGTCGACGGGGGCGTGCACGAGGGCGACCTGCTCATCGACAAGCCGGTGGTGCTCATCGGGCGCAACCGCCCGCTCCTGCGCGGATCGGGCCACGGCAGCGTGGTGCGCGTCCGCGCCGCCGGCGTCGTCATCGAGGGGTTCGACGTCGACGGCCGGGGCGTTGGCGACCTGGGCAGGGACACCTCGGGCATTCATGTCGCCGCGCCGCACGCCACCGTGCGCGATTGCCGCATTCGTGGCTCGCTCTTCGGGATCTATCTGATGGGCGCCGACGACGCGGTCGTCGAAGCCAACGTGATCGAAGGCATGCCAGGACGTGATCCCGGCGAGGTCGGGAGCGGCATCCACCTCTGGAACAGCCATCGATTCCGCGTGGTCGCCAACACCATCTCGCACACCCGCGATGGCTTCTACATTCAATCGTCCACACACGGGCGCGTGACTGGCAACCGCGCCTCCGACCTGCGCTACGGCCTGCACTACATGTTCTCGGATGACAACGTGTTCGAGGACAACGTCTTCGAGCGCGGTGCCGCCGGCGCGGCACTGATGTACTCGAACCGCCTCGCCTTCAGGCGCAACCGGTTCGTCCGCAACCGCGGCTTCGCCTCCGTCGGCCTGCTGCTGAAGGCCTGCGACGAGGTGATTGCCGAGGACAACCTGATTGCCGACAACGCCCGCGGCGTCTTTCTCGAGGGCTCGTACCGCAACCGCTTCCTGCGCAATGTGATCGCGATGTCGGACACGGCACTCGTCGTCTACGATTCGAGCGGCGACAACGTCTTCGAAGGCAACAGCTTCATCGGCAATCTGACGCCGCTGACGCTGTCGGGCAGGCGCACCGACACGCGCTTCGAGCGGAACTACTGGTCGGATCATCCGGAGCCGGACCTCGACGGCGACGGCATTGCCGACCGGCCCTACCGGTTGTCGAGCGTCTTCGATCACCTGCGCTCGAACCTCTCGGCGGCCGACCTGTTCGCGTCCAGTGCCGCAGCCGCCGCGCTCGGCGCGGCCGAGCGCGCGTTCCCGGTGCTCGATCCGGTCCCGGTCCTCGATCGGTATCCGCTCGCGCACCCGCCGCGACTGGCCGCGGTCCCCTCGGGCCCGAGTGCGCCCGCGATGTCGGGCGCCGGCGCGTGGGTCGCTCCATCGCTCGTCGCGTTCGGAGTGTGGGTGCTCGCAGGCGGACGGCGGGGAATGGCCCCGTCGGGAGCGGCATCGTGATTGCCTACCGTGACTTCACCAAGATCTACGGCGGTCGTGCCGCCGTCGATCGGTTGACCCTCACGGTGCCGGCTGGCGCGGTGGTCGCGCTCCTCGGTCCCAACGGGTCCGGCAAGACCACGTCGATCAAGGCGGCCGCCGGATTGATCCGGCCGGACAGGGGAACCGTGACGATCGGCGAGCGTGCCCTGCCGGCGACGGACGCGCGGGCACGGCAGGCCTGTTCGTTCCTGCCGCAGCGGGTGTCGTTCCCCGATGCGTTGAGCGGGAGGGAAGTGGTGGAGTTCTACCGGCGGCTGCGCGGGGCGCCGCCTGAATCGGCCGATCGCGTCCTGAAGTTCGCGTCGCTCAATGGCGCGTCAGCGAGGCCGGTGAGCACGTACTCGGGTGGCATGGTGCAGCGTCTCGGACTCGCCGTCGCGACGCTGGCCGCGACCGAGGTGCTGCTGCTCGATGAGCCGACAGCCGCGCTCGACCCGGACGGGCTGTGCGCGTTCTACGGGCTGGTCGAGGACCGCCGCCGCGCCGGCACGGCGACGTTCTTCAGCTCGCATCAGCTGGGCGACATCGAGCGGCTCGCCGATCGGGTCGCCGTCATCGTCGCCGGCAGACTGGTCGCCGACCTGACCGAACGGGAGATCGCGCTCCGCCTGGCCGACCGCGGTGTGATGCGGGTACGGCTCCGTTCCCGCAGCGGGGGACTGCTCGAGCGCGTCCGCGAACGCGCACCCAAGGCCGTCTGGTTCGGCGACGAGCTCATCGTGCCCGGCCCCGCCGCACGTCGGCCGGCCGTCCTCGACCTGATTCGCGACGCCGGCGGTGAGATCAGCGGGCTGACGGCCAGCGAGGGGCGGCTCGACGAGTTCTACCGCGATCTGCTGGGGGGCGTGTCGTGAATCGGGCCTGGCTGCTCCTGCTGCCGCTCGGTCTCGCCGCGTGCTCACCTGCGACCGCGCGGCCGATCGAGCCGCGCCTCGGCGACGATGCATGCGGGCAGTGCCGGATGGCGCTCGTCTCGATCGCCACCGCCGCGCAGATTGTCGCGCCCGGCGCCGAGCCCGTCATCTTCGACGATCTCGAATGTCTCCGCGACCACTTGCAGACGCACCCGCTGCCGGCCGATGCCGTGGTGTTCGTCGCGGATCACCGCAGCGGGACCTGGCACGACGTGCGAGAGGTGATCCTGACGCGGGCAGGGGTGCCGACACCGATGGGGTCGGGGATCATCGCCCACGCCGATCGCGAGTCCCGCGACAACGATCCCGACGCCCTCCACGGCGAGATCCTGCCCCTGAACTGGCTGCCGGGGGGCGAGCAGGCCGGCAAGGGTGGTGTGCCGTGATCCCGACGCTCTCGGCCGTGTGGCTGTGTGCGCGCTACGAGCTGATGCTGGCCGTTCGGTCGCGCTGGCTGCAGATCTTCGCGGCCGTGTTCGCGGGTCTCGCGCTGGCGGTCGCCGGTTCGGGATACGTGTTGTCGGGCGGCTACGGCATGCAGGACTTCTCGCGGACCGCCGCCTCCCTGGTCCAGGTCGTGTTGCTGCTCGCCCCGCTGGCCGCCCTGGTATTCGGCGGCCTCGCGATGACGCCGGAGCGCGGCGGCGCCGAGTTGATCTATTCGCAGCCGGTCGCGCGCGGCGCGGTGCTCACCGGACGCCTGCTCGGCGTCTGGCTGGCGCTCACGGCCGCGCAAGCGATTGGGTTCGGCATCGCGGGCCTGGTCGTGCAATGGCAGTCGGGCGCGGGCGGCATGTGGCAGTACGCCGCCCTCGTGGGATGCGCCGTGGTCATCTCGGGCATCTTCCTGGCCATTGCCGCGGCGATTGCCGCCGTCTCGCCGAGCCGCCGTACCCGAGTGCTGGCGATGTCGCTGGCCGTCTGGTTCCTCAGCGTCTTCCTGTTCGACGCCGTGGCGCTCGGCGTCGCCTCGCTGCTGCGGTCGGGCACGGCATCGCGGGTCCTCATTGGTGCCGCGCTGGTCAATCCGATCGATGCGGCGCGAACCGGCGCGCTCCTCATGATCGAGGGCACGGCCGCCTTCGGTGCCGCGTCGCTGGCGCTCATGCGCGCGACCGGCGGTCTCGCCGGGGCCTTCGGGCTGATTGCCGCCTCGCTCGCGCTCTGGCTGCTCGTGCCGCTCGCCTTCGCCTGGCACGCGGTGTCGCGCACCGACATCTGACGGACTCGGGCCTGGAGCCAGTTCGAAGTTCAAAGTTCAGAGTTCAAAGTTACAAAACGCGCCGAGCGGGCTCTTGTAACTGTGAACTGTCGACTTTGAACTCTCCGAGTTCCTCGCAGCCCGTGGCGCTCTTGCCACGGGCTCCTAGGCTAGACTGTCATGCGTGTCCTCGCCAGACGATGAGCTGCTGCGGCGCCTGCC
>CAZJBN010000156.1:0-8884 GCA_964543955.1 uncultured Bifidobacteriaceae bacterium | reverse complement strand
AGCCTACTTCCCGGAGCCGGGCGCGGCGGCTGCCGGGGGGAGCGGAGCGGATGCGGCCGGCGTCGCCGTGCCGGATGGCGAGGACGCGTGCGCAGGCGAGGCGGTGGAAACCTGCGATCGGGACCGCGGGCGCTCGTCACCCTGCACCGCGCCCTGCGCGGCCTGGGTGGGATCGATGTACCGCCCGAAGATCATCTTGCCCGCCGTGGTCTGGAGCACGCTCGTGACGACCACGTCGATGGTCTTGGAGATCATGCGGCGCGCGTTGTCCACGACCACCATCGTCCCGTCGTCGAGGTACGCGACGCCCTGGTTGTACTCCTTGCCTTCCTTCAGGATGAACACCTTCATGATCTCGCCGGGCAGCACAACGGGCTTGAGCGCGTTGGCGAGCTCGTTGATGTTGAGCACCTCGACGCCGCGCAGCTGCGCGACCTTGTTGAGGTTGAAGTCGTTGGTGACGATCTTGCCCGAGAGCGATCGGGCGAGCTCGATGAGCTTGAGGTCCACTTCGCGCACGTCGGGAAAGTCCGCGTCCGAGACGATCACCTCGAGCCCTGACATCTTCTGGATCTTCTGGAGAATGTCCAGGCCGCGCCGGCCGCGGTTGCGCTTCATGGAATCGGCCGAGTCGGCCACGAGCTGCAGTTCCTTGAGCACGAACTGCGGGATGACCAGCGTGCCATCCATGAACCCGGTCTCGCAGATGTCGGCAATGCGCCCGTCGATGATGACCGAGGTGTCGAGGATCTTGTAGCGCCGCTCGGGCCCGGCGCCCCTGAACAGCGTCAGGAGCCGCGCCGGCTCGAGCCACTCGCCCTTGCGTCCGCCGACGACGAGGCCGACGTAGGGAAGCAGCAGGAGTACGAAGCTGTGCAGGAACGCGACCCGCTGGTCGCCGCTATCGACCCAGAAGAGCGCCGCGCCGATGCCCTTGGCGAGCAGCAGGCCGATGGCGCCCCCGATGAGCGCCCCGAGCATGTGCGTGACCGGGATCTCACGGAGCTGCCATTCGAAGACCACGGCCAGGGCGGCGAGCCCGAGACCGAAGAGGAGGTTGCCGAGCAGTTCCGGACCGAGGGGACGGAGCAGCAGGGCGGAATAGATGACCGCGCCGGCAAACAGCACGCGCGCAAGGATGAACCAGGCCATGCAGGTAACGCTCCAAGTATGACGTCGTCGTCATGAAAGGGGAAAGGTAGAACCGCCCGGGCCGGCAGGTCAAGCGAGCAGCACGTCGAGCGCCTCCCCCACCGACCGGACGCCGACACGCTCGGCGCTGGCCGGCTCCACACGCGCGTGGACGCCGTTCTCGGCCTCGTCGGCGAGCAGGTCCTTCCCGCCTTCCATCGCGCCGACGTTGACCGCGGGCAGCACGATGCGGGTGAAGCCCATCTGCTCGGCTTCGCGAATGCGGAGCGCCGCCTGCGGCACGCCGCGAACCTCGCCGCCCAGGCCGACCTCGCCGAAGACGGCGGTGCCCGATGCGATGGGCCGATTGCGCAGGCTGGACGCCACGGCCGCGACGATGGCCAGGTCCGCGGCGGGCTCCTCGATCGTCATCCCGCCGGCCATGTTGACGAAGACGTCGTCGCTCACGAGGTGGAGCCCGGCCCGCTTCTCGAGCACGGCCAGGAGCAGCGTCAGGCGGTGCTGGTCCAGCCCCACGGCCATCCGGCGCGCCAGGCCGTAGCTGCTCGCGCTGACGAGCGCCTGTACCTCGACCAGAATCGGACGCGACCCCTCGAGGCAGCACAGCACGGCGGAACCCGGCGTCGCATGGGGCCGTTCGGCCAGGAAGAGGGCCGACGGGTTCGACACCGGTTCGAGCCCGCCGCCCGTCATCTCGAAGACGCCAAGCTCGCTGATGGCGCCGAAGCGGTTCTTGACGGCGCGCACGACGCGGTGCGAATGGTGGCGCTCGCCTTCGAAGTAGAGCACCGTATCGACGACGTGCTCGAGCGCCTTGGGCCCGGCGATGTTGCCGTCCTTCGTCACGTGTCCGACGAGGAACGTCGGGATGTCGTGGCCCTTGGCCGTGAAGAGAAACTGCGTGGCGGCCTCGCGCACCTGCCCGATGCTGCCCGGCGCGGACTGGAACTTGAGCGAGAAGACGGTCTGCACCGAGTCCACGACGATGAGCCTGGGACGCACGCGGCCGACTTCCTCGAGGATCCGTTCGATGCAGGTCTCGGCGAGGAGGTACAGGGGGACGTCGCCAATGCCCAGCCGATCGCCTCGCGACTTGATCTGATGCTCCGATTCTTCGCCCGACGCATACAGCACGGGTCCCACGGACCGCGCGAAGTTGCCGGTCGCCTGCAACAGCAGCGTGGACTTGCCAATGCCGGGCTCGCCGCCGAGCAGGACGAGCGACCCCGGCACGATGCCGCCGCCGAGGACGCGGTCGAACTCGCCAATGCCGGTGGAGATCCGCTCGGCGTGCGCCGCTTCCACCTCGCGGTACAGAATCGCACCCTGCCCGCTGCCCGGCAGGGCATAGCGATGCGGCTCGGCCGCCCCGGGCGGCTCGGCCGGCACGCGCTCCTCGACATACGAGTTCCAGGCCCCGCAGTCGGCACAGCGCCCCTGCCACTTGGGCGACTGCGCGCCGCACTCCTGACAGACGAAGACGGGTTTGGGGGATTTCATGAAGTGCGAATCTGATGATCTCATGATGTGGAGATCTGGAGATCGATCTCCAGATCTCCAGATCACCAGATTCAGGTTCAGTACTGTCGTTCCACCCTTGCCCCCAGCCGGCACAGCACCTCGTACGGGATCGTGCCGATCCAGCTCGCCATCTCCCTGGCGTCGATCGCCTGCACCGGCTCGACGCCCTGGCGACCGAGGAGCACGACCTCGTCGCCCGGGCCGACGTCTGCGATGTCGGTGATGTCCGCGGTCAGCATGTCCATGCTGACCGCCCCGACAATCGGCGCGCGGCGGCCGCGGATGAGCACTGCACCGCGGCCTTCGAGGCGCCGGTCGAGGCCGTCGGCATACCCGGCTGGAATCGCGGCCACGATCATCGGCCGATCCGCGGCGAAGCGCGCGCCGTAGCCGATGCTCTCGCCGACGCGGACGCCCTTCACGGCGACGACGCGGCTCGTCAGCGACATGGCGGGGGCGAGCGCGATGGTCGTGTGCACGGGCGGCGGGACGAGGCCGTACAGCAGGAGCCCCGGGCGCACGAAGTCGTACCACGCACGCGAATCGCGAAGCAGCGCCGCCGAGCCGGCCGCATGGCGCAGGCGCGGGCCGGCGCCCATCTCGTCGAGCGCCAGCGTGGCCGTGTCGAACCGCCGTCGCTGCAGCTCGAAGAGTGGCGACTCAGGGTCATCAGCCGTCGCAAAGTGCGTGTGCACCGCATCGAGCCTCAGGTTGCGGCTGGCGAGCAGCTCTGGAACCGTGCGTCCGAGGTTGTCGTACCGGAACCCGAGCCGGTTGAGCCCCGTGTCGACCTCGAGATGGTAGTGAAGCGTGATGCCGCGTGCGGCGGCGGCCGCCTGCAGGGCGCGGCCTGCCGCGGGGCTCGAAATCGACGGCGTCAGGTCGTAGTCGAAGACGCCTTCCACATCGCTCACGCTGAGCGCGCCGAAGACGAGCACCGGCGCGCGGATGCCCGCCCGCCGCAGCTCGACGCCCTCTTCGATATCCGCCACGGCCAGCATGCCCACGCCGGAGGTCTCGAGCGCGCGCGCCACCGGCACGGCGCCGTGGCCGTAGGCATTGGCCTTGACGACGGCGATGATGCCGGGGGCGTTGGTGGTCCCGGCCCCGCTGCCGCGGTTGAGCACGGCCTCCGCCCTCAGGTACGCCTGGATCGCCTGGCAATTGGCGACGACGGCGGAGAGATCGACGCGAGCGGTCGTGCAGCGAATCATGTCGGGCGAAGGTGCCGAAGCGCTGGCGGCCGATCCCGGCTCAGTCGGGGCCGCTGCTGCCCACGAGGTCGGCAAATCGCGTCTGCTCGCGCAGGAACGCCAGCTTGATGGTCCCGGTCGGTCCGTTGCGCTGCTTGGCGATGATGAGCTCGGCAATGCCGTCGGATTCGGCCGGCTGATCGTCGACCTTGTACATGTCCTCGCGGAAGATGAGTCCCACCACGTCGGCGTCCTGCTCGAGCGCGCCGGACTCGCGCAGGTCCGAGAGCTGCGGCCGCTTGTCCGATCGGGACTCGGGCGCGCGCGAGAGCTGCGACAAGACGACGATCGGCACGCTCAGCTCCTTGGCCAGTCCCTTGAGCGAGCGCGAGATCGACGCCAGCTCGAGCGTGCGGTTCTCGAACCGGCCGCGGCCGGTCATCAGCTGGATGTAGTCCACCGCCAGCAGATCCAGCCCGTGCTCCGCCTGGAGACGCCGCGCCTTGGCGCGCATCTCCAGCACGCCGATCGACGCCGTATCGTCGATGAACAGCTGTGCGTCGCTCAGCGTCTCGAGCGCCTGGTTGATCTGCCCGTATTCCTTCTGCCCGATCTGCCCGCTCAACAGCCGATAGGTGTCGATGCGGGCCTCGGACGCGAGCATGCGCATGAAGAGCTGCTCCTTGGACATCTCCAGGCTGAAGAAGCCGGCCACACCCTGCCGGCCCTTGCCGGGCATCGGATGCGACGCGATGTGCTGGCACATGTTCAGCACGAGGCTCGTCTTCCCCATCGACGGCCTGGCCGCGATGATCACCAGGTCGCCGCCCTGCAGTCCGCGCGTCTTGCGATCGAGATCCCTGAACCCGGTCGGGACACCCGTGATGTACGTCTTGTGCTCGAAGAGCTCCGAGATCTTCGGAAAACTCTGGTGGACGAGCTCCCGCATCGGCACGAAGCCGGACTTGATGCGGTCCTCGGCCACCGCGAAGATCGAGCTCTCCGCATCGTCGAGGATGAGGTCGGCTTCCTGGTCCGCCTCGTACGCGTTGGAGAGAATCTTGTTGGCCGAGAAGATGAGCGCGCGGAGCGTCGCCTTCTCCTTGACGATCTGGGCGTAGTACTCGACGTTGGTCGAGCGGGGGACGCCGTCGACGAGCGCCGCGATGTACGCGGGACCGCCGACCTCGTCGAGCTCGCCCGAGCGCTCGAGCGTCTCCTTGAGCGTGACGAGGTCGATCGGCTGGTTCCGCTCGGCCAGGTCGATCATCCGCTCGAAGATCCGGCGATGCGCGTCGCGAAAGAACGCGCGCGCATCGATCACCGCCGCGGCGATGTTGAACGTCTCGTTGTCGATGAGAATGGCGCCGAGGACCGAACGCTCCGCCTCGAGGTTGTGCGGAAGCGTCCGGACGGGCGCAGCAACGGACTCGGCCACGCGCGGATCTTAGTCGATCAGATCGGGAACCGGGAACCGGGATCCGGTTCCTGGTTCCCGACGAGTATCGTCCTACTGTTCCTTGACGACCGCGACCTTCACCTGCGCGGTGACGTCGCGGTGGAGCTTGACGGGCACCGTCGTCTCGCCGAGCGTCTTGAGCGGATCCGGCAGCAGGATCTTGCGCCGGTCGATCTCGAAGCCCTTCGCCTTGAGCAGATCGCCGATGTCGGCGTTGGTCACCGAGCCGTACAGCTGGTCGTTCTCGCCTACCTTGCGCGCGATCGACAGCTCCAGCGCGGTGAGCCGCAGCGCAATGGCCTCGGCGGCGGCGCGCTCCTCGGCCTCGTGAGCCTCGGCGATCTTCCGCTCACGCTCCACGCGCTTGCGGTTGGCGTCGGTCGCCGGCAGCGCCAGCTTCCGCGGCAGGAGGTAGTTGCGGGCGTAACCGTCGGCGACCTTCACGATCTCGCCGCGGCTGCCCACGTGGTCCACGTGATCCCGGAGAATGACTTCCATCTTGGCTCCCCGGAGGACAGTTCAAAGTCCGGCAGTACAAAGTTCAATAAGGGCGCAACGTGCGGCCGCTTCTTTGTTGAACTTTGAACTGTTAACTTCGAACTCCCTCCTGTTAATCCGAGGCGAACGGCAGCAGTGCCAGGTGCCGCGCGCGCAGGATGGCCACGCGCAGCGACCGCTGGTGCTTGGCGCACGTCCCCGAGATGCGGCGCGGCAGCACCTTGCCGCGTTCCGGGACGAAGCCGCTCAGCAGCTTGACGTCCTTGTAGTTGATGTCGTCGATGCGCTCCGCGCAGAACTTGCAGACCTTGCGGCGGCGGAACAGGCCGCGGCGCTGGCCGCCCTGCTTGTCGCCCGCGCCCGCCTTGCCCCGGCCGCCGGGACCACTGGGTTTCCTGCCTCCGAATGCCATGGCTATGCCTCCACGTCCGGGCCGTCGTAGCTCACGTCGGCGTCATCGTCGTTCCCGTGCTGCGGGCCCTCGCCGGGCTGCCGATCGGGCGGCAGACCGCGCGCCACGCGGCGCCGGCGCGACTCCTCGAGCCGCTTCGTGCGCGCGCGCTCGGCCACAATCTGCCGCTCGTCCACCCGCACCGCGAGGTGACGCAGCAGGCCGTCGGCCACCTTCAACCGCCGGTCGATCTCCTTGATGATCTCGCCCGTGCCCTGGATGACTTCGAGGACGTAGAAGCCTTCCTTGTGGCGGCCGATCTCATAGGCGAGCTTGCGCCGGCCCCACGGCTCGGTCTTCTCGAGCACGCCGCCCAGCTTCTGGACGATGCCCTCGACGAGCGCGTGCATGTCCGCGACCTGCTGTTCGGTCGCGTCCGGCTCGAGGATGTAAATCAGTTCGTACGTGCGTGCACTCATCTGGTCTCCTTGTGGACCCGCCTTCGCGCTTCGCGCTGCGGCGTGCAGGCCCGTCCGTTGTTCGGACGGCGCACACGCCGCTTCGCATCGACGCCGGCGATGGCCACCGCAGTGGCAAGGAGGCCCGGCCCGCCATCATCGGCAGGATCCGGATCTTGCTGTCGCTTCTGCTCCGTCGACTACCCGGTACCCGGCTCTCCGCCTTCGCGGCCATCGGGCCGCTTCGGCGAGACCTCGCCGGAGCTCGCCTGCCCTTCGGTGCGAGCGGAGGCGGGCCGGTTCCCGGTTCCTGCCTCGCTGTTGAACGCGTTCATCACGCGCTCGATGCCCTCGGCGATGAACATCTCCGAGGCGTCGGCGGCCCGCAGGATGGCCGCCTCCACGCTGTCGCGCTCGTCCGGCCGGAACCGGCCGAGCACGTGGTCCGCCGTGTCGGGGCGTCCGAGGACGCGCCCGTCCGGCGTCTGAATCTCACCCCGCCCGACCCCGATCCGCAGCCGCGGATACGCCTGGGTGCCGAGCGCCTGGGCCACGGACTTCAGCCCGTTGTGCCCGCCGTCGCTGCCTTCCCGCCTGGCGCGCAGCCGTCCGAGCGGCAGCGCGACATCGTCGGTGACGACCAGCACGTCGGAGGGCTCGATCTTGTAGAACCCCGCGAGCTCCGATACCGCACGTCCGCTCAGATTCATGAACGTGAGCGGCTTGGCGAGCATCACGGGCTCGCCGCCGCGCATCGTGCGGGCGGCCAGCGCCGCGAACGACTCGCGCCACCCGTCGAGGCCCCATCGGCGCGCCAGCTCGTCGATCACCTGGAATCCGACGTTGTGCCGGGTCTCGCGATACTCCGGGCCCGGGTTGCCCAGCCCGACGACGAGCTTCATCGCTACTTCTTCTTCTCGGCCTTCTCGTCGCCTTCCTTGTCGGTCTTGCCCTTCTTGATCACCTCGGGCTCGCTTCCGGCAGCCGGCGCCGCGGCCGCCGCGACCTCGGCGGCCGGCTCCTCGGTCACCTTGATCGCCACGACGTGCACGAGCATGGTATCGGCGTCGGTCACGGCCGTCCAGGTCGCGTCCTTCACGAGGTCGCGCAGGTGGATCGCATCGTTGAGACCCAGGTTCGTGACGTCCACCTCGATGGTGTTCGGAATCTCGTTCGGCAGGCACTCGAGTTCGATCTCGCGGTGCAGGAAGTCCAGGATGCCGCCCTCCACCTTGACGCCGCGCGCCTCGCCCTTGATCGTGATGGGCACCGTCACCTGGATCGTCCGGTCCATGTTGACGCGGTAGAAGTCCGCGTGCAGCGGATGGTTGGTGATCGGGTCGAGTTGGATGTCCTTGACGAGCACGCGCGCATCGGCCTCGCCCGGCACCTTGAGGGTGATGAGGGTGTTCAGCCCCGACTTCGAGTGCAGGATCCGCATGAACGGCTTCGGGTCCACGGCCACCTGGACGGGCGCGACGCTGTCGCCGGCCTTCTGGGCGCCGTAGACGACCGCCGGGATCCGGCCCGCTGCCCGCGTACGATTGTTCTCGTTCTTGCCGGTGCTGGTTCGCTTTTCGACTTCGAGTACGGCTTCCATGTTGAGTCCTTGATCTGGGGCTCCGGGCTCCGGGCGTCAGGCTCTGGAACCCGATGCCGCGCGCCGGCGTCCGTGCTACACAAACAACGACGAGACCGACGTTTCCTCGTGAATGCTCCTGATGGCCTGGCCGAGCAGCCGGCCGACCTTGAGCTGCACGATCTTCTGGCACTTCTCCTTGTCGAGCGTGAGCGGGATCGTATCGGTGATGATCAACCGGTCGATCGGCGCCCGCTCGATACGCTCGATGGCGGGACCCGACAGCACGCCGTGAACCGCGCACGCGATCACGCGCTCGGCGCCCGCTTCCTTGAGCGCCAGCGCGCCCTTCTGGATCGTGCCGGCCGTGTCGATGATGTCGTCGGCCAGCACGCAGGTCCGGCCGCCCACCTCGCCGATCACGTTCAGCACCTCGGCCGAGCCATCGTCCGGGCTGCGGCGCTTGTCGATGATGGCCAGCTCCGCGTCGAGGCGCTTGGCATAGGCGCGCGCGCGCTCGGCGCCGCCGGCGTCGGGCGCGACGATGGTGAGCCGCGGGTAGTCCTGGCGCGAGAGGTGATCGATGATGACAGGCGCGGCAAACAGGTGGTCGACCGGGATGTCGAAGAAGCC
>CAZJBN010000155.1:0-8937 GCA_964543955.1 uncultured Bifidobacteriaceae bacterium | reverse complement strand
CTAACTTCTCACTTCTGACTTCTCACTTCCAGATTTCTGACTTCCCTAACAAGACACACACTGATGGTTGTTCTTCGACCCGAGCTTCTCGAGCAGCGCGACCGTGTCGGGGAACGGTGACACACGCTGAACGGGGCCGTTGGCCATGTCGGCGGTGGTCTGGCCGCTGCGGGCGACGGCCGTGACGTCCGCGCCCCTGCTCACCAGGTACTCGATCATCTCGTTGTCGCCGCGCGCGGCGGCGTGGTGGAGCGGCGTGTAGCCGTCGTTGTCGCGCGCGTTGACGTCAGCGCCCAATTCCTCGACCAGGTACTTGATCGCCGGCATCCAGCCGTCCGGGGCGTGCCGGTGGGCATTGCCGGCAAAGCCCTCTCCGTATTCGACGCCGGCCGCGGCGTGAATCGGGAACGCGCCCGGCCCCCCTGGCGGGACCGGCGGGGCGTCGTAACGCGCCTGGTTGGCGCCCGGCGTGGGCGCGACGGGGCCGCCGGCGCCTGCCGGCCGGCCGCCGCCGCCGCGACGGATCGGCACCGGTGGCGCGATGGTCGTGATGTTCGGGTCCGCACCGTACTTCATGAGCAGCCTCATCGCCTCGACGTCCACGGAGTACGCCGCACGCCAGAACGCCGTGGAGCCCGAGGTATCGGCGAGGCCGCAGTTCCGGTTGCCGCAACCGGTGTAGACCATGTACCAGGGATGCGATCGGAGGCGCGCGTTCGGGTTGGCGCCCTTCTCGAGCAGTGCGGTCATGACATCCAGGTAGGTGGCCTTCTGCCGCTCCATCTCCTGCGGCTGCGGGAAGCGCGTGCGGGGCTGCCACTGCGTGTTGACGGCGGCCCAGAGCGGTGACGCGCCATTGCCGCTGGCGGCAACGTTCGGATCCGCGCCGCGTTCGATGAGGAGCATCGCCATGTCGAACTGCCCGTTCAGGACGGCAATGAGGAGCGGGCTCGTGCCGTCGCCGGCACCGACCTTGTTGACATCGGCGCCGCCGTCGATGAGCGCGCGTGCGGCGTCGAGGTGTCCTTCGCGCGCGGCGTGCAGGAGTGCCGTGAGGCCACCCTTGGTGGCGACGGGCGGATTGATCTCTTCGGGGTTGAAGTTCCGGCGGTCGTCTTCCTTCTCGTTCGGATCCGGCGGCGGAATCTTGCCGGAGAGGAACAACTCGCGGGCCGCCTGGGCCGCGGCCTGCACCTGGCTGGCCGTCGGCTGGCGTTCGGGCCCCACGCCAAAGGATTCGAGCACCTTCTTCTGCCGCGCCGAGGCGGCACGGTCGAGCGCGTTGCGATGCGGCACGTCGATGACGCTGGTCGAGATGTTCGCGTCGGCGCCGCGTGCCATGAGCGCCTTGATGGCCTCCACGCGGTTCTGCGCGGCGGCGAAGATGAGCGGCGTCTGCCCCCACTCGGCTTCCTTCGCGTTGACGTCGGCGCCCGCGTCGATGAGGCGCGTGACCACGGCAGCGCTGCCCGCGCCGGCTGCCAGGTGCAGCGGCGTCGCACCGCTCGGCAGGGCCTGCGCGCCGATGGGCGCGCCAGCCTTGATGAGGGCGTCCGTCACGGCGGCGCTCCCCGAACGTGCGGCCAGATGGAGCGGCGTGTACTGCGCGATTCGCGTCACGGCGCCCAGGTTCGCGCCCGCGTAGACGAGCATCGAGACGGTCTCGGCGTCACCGCGTTCGGCGGCCCAGTGGAGCGCCGACATGCCATCACCCCTGGCTTCGTTGACGTCGGCGCCCTGCCGGAGCAGCGCGCGAATGGCCTCGCGATCGCCCTTCATGGCGGCGTCGGCCACCGGCGCGCGGCCGGATTCGGGCCGGCCCTGGGCGGCGCCGAGCAGGGCCGAACAGCTCACGGCGACGACAACGTGGATGCCGAATCGACGAATCATCAACGTCCTCCGGCGGAGCTGACGCTCCGCCCTCCTACAACGTGACGGAGCTGAACGCCTCCGCTGCAGCTGCGGCGGTCTGCCGAAGCCTGGCGAAGGCGGACGCTCCGCGCTGCACACTACAGGCCGGCAGCCGTTGTCGCCGACGGGATGCCGAGCGAGAAGGTGCCGGTGCTGTCGCCAAAGCTCTGCAGGTCGTCCATGCCGAGCTCGTGCATGAGCGTCAGCATCACGTTGGCCATCGGCGTGCCGTCGGCCGCCGCGAGGTGCGCGTTGCCCTTCAGGACGCCGTTGGCATGTCCGAGCAGGACGAGCGGGCACCGGCGATGGTTGTGCACGTTCGGGTCGGCCATCGGCGAGCCCCAGATGACCATGGTCTTCTCGAGCAGGTTCTGGTCGCCGTCCATGGTCGACTGCATCCTGTCGAGGAAGTACGCGAGCTGGCCGACGCGGTACTTGCAGATCTTGTTGAACTCCATGATCCGGTCCTCGCGGTTGCCGTGGTGCGAGGCCGGGTGGAAGGGCTGGCTGGATCCGCTCTCCGGGAAGACGCGGTTCTGCGAATCGCGTCCCGTCTTGAACGAGATGATGCGCGTCATGTCGGTCTGGAGCGCCAGCACCTGCAGGTCGAACAGGAGCCGCATGTGCTCGGAGAAGGAATCGGGCACGCCCTTCGGCGCGTCAGGCAGCGCGCGCTCTTCGCCGCTGCTGTTCCTGGCTTCGATGGTCTCGATCCGCCGCTCGATCTCGCGCACGTTGTCGAGGTAGCGATCGAGCCGCATGCGGTCGCTCGCGCCGAGATCCTGCCGCACGTGCGCCACTTCGCCCTGGATCCAGTCCAGGATGGAGCGGCGGCTCTGCCGGCGTTCCGCGCGGTCGGCCGCCGAGCGGCCCGACCCGAAGAGCATGTCGAAGGCCACGCGCGGATCGCGGATCATCGGGAGCGGCTCGTTCGGCGAGGCCCAGCTGATGGAGTCCGTGTAGGCGCAGGAGTAGTTGTAGGTGCAGCCACCGGCCTGATCCAGGTTCTCGATGCAGAACTGCATGGAGGGCAGCGGCGTGTCCTGCCCGTGGCGCTGGGCGTACATCTGGTCCATCGACGTGCCGGCCCAGATGTCGGACCCCTGCGTCTGCTTGGGGTGCGCCTGCGTCAGGAAGACGGCGCTCGACCGGAAGTGATCGCCGCCAATCTCCGGCGCGGTGAACGCTTCGGCCATCCGGACGTCGGTGTTGCTCACGATCGTCATGTAGTCGCGGTAGGCCTCGATGGTCGAGAGCGGGTTGTCCGCGACGAGGGTGAAGTCGCGTCCCACCGCCTCAGGCGCATAGAGGAACTTGCTGGCGCCCCAGGTGTTGCAGCCGGCAAGGCCGTGAACCTCCTCGATGCACACCAGCCTGGTGGGTTCCTTCCCCGGCGCCTTCGCGAACACGCGCCCGGCGGGCACCATTGCGTCGAGGAACGGCAGTGCCACGGTGGCCCCGAGACCACGGAGGAACGTGCGGCGCGCCAGGTGCTTCCCAGTGATGAACGACATCGTTTCGGTCTCCTCGAATTCGGCCGCCCCTGCCCGGACGTCCTGCTTCCAACCCCTCAGAGCGACCCTGAAGGGCCGCCTCTACACTCGCTTCCCGCTTCTCACTTCCCGCTTCTCACTTCTCACTTCTGCCTTCTCACTTCTGACTTCTCACTTCTGACTTCTCACTTCTCAGCACCCTGCCCCGCGGTCTCGGTCGCGGCCGCGTCGGCCTGCTTCATCCGGAACGCGTCGCTCGTGATCACGCCGAGGATGAAGGACGACATCCTGTACTCGTCTGCCGACGCCGCGCGCGCGATGGCGCGAATCGTCGGCTGGTCGTAGTACTCGGCGCGCCGGCCCAGCGAGAAGGCCAGCAGGTTCTCGGTGAAGGTCCGGACGAGCGGCGTCGGCCGTTTCATCAGCGCCTCGGCCAGCTCGCCGGGCGTCGTGACCGCGGTGCCGTCGTAGAAATCGCCGCGCGTGTCGAGCGGCATGCCGTACTCGCGCTCGCGCCAGCGTGCCGTGACGTCGAAGTTGTCGAGCGCCAGGCCGATGGGGTCCATCACGCGGTGACAGGCGTTGCACGTCGGGTTCGCGCGGTGCATCTCCATCCGCTCGCGCGTCGTCAGGAGCTTGCCGTCCCTGGACTCGGCCGTTTCCTCGAGCGCCGGGATGTTGGGCGGCGGGGGTGGCGGCGGCGAGCCGAGCAGCACTTCCATCACCCACTTGCCGCGGAGCACGGGCGACGTGCGATTGGCGAGCGAGGTCTGCACGAGCACGCTGCCCTGCCCGAGCACGCCACGCCGGCGGTCATCCGGGTAGGTGACCTTGCGGAACTCGTTCCCCGCCACGCCGGCGATCCCGTAGTGCTGCGCGAGCCGCTCGTTGACGAACGTGTAGTCGGCTCGATAGAGGTCGAAGAGGCTCCGATCCGATTGCACCAGGTCGTTGAAGAAACGGACGGTTTCCTGCCGCATGGCCGCGGCGAGGTTCTCGTCGAAGCCCGGATAGAAGTTCGGGTCGGGGTGGACCTTGTCCACGTCCTGGAGCCGGAGCCACTGGGCCGCAAACCTCGACCCGAGCGCCTCGGATCGCGGATCAGCGAGCATGCGCCGCGCCTCGGCTTCGAGCCCCTTCGGATCGGACAGCCGGCCCTTTGCCGCGGCCTCGAGCAGCGCCTGGTCCGGCGACGTGCCCCAGAGGAAGAACGACAGGCGTGATGCGAGATCGAGATCGGCGACGCGGTACGCCGTCCCCGGCCGCGCTTCGCGCTCCCGTTCGATACGGAAGATGAAGTACGGGCTGGACAGCACGGCTTCGAGCGCACTGGTGACGCCCGCCTCGAATCCGCCCTTTTCGGCGCCGGTCTCGAAGAACGGCATCAGCCGATCCAGTTCGCCGGCCTGCAGCGGACGCCGATACGCCTCGCTCGCGAGGCGGCCCAGAATCTGCCGGGCACACGGCCGCTCGTCGGCCGGGCTCGTCGGGCGGCACGTGAAGATGGTCTGCCGTGACGGCGTGTCGGACACGCCCGTCGCGTTGTAGGGCCCGACGACAATCAGGTCGCGGAGGTGAGGCAGCGTCGTGATGCCGCTGCCGCCGGATCCGCCGCCGGCGTAGGACCACCCGTGCGGCTTCATCAGGTCCTCGTACGGGCCTTCGGTCCGGCGCACGAACGCCGCCGACACGCTGTGCTGTCCCGCGCGCACGAAGATGCGCTCGGTCCGCATGGGCGCCTGCCCGCGTCCGTCCGCACCCTCGATGGACCCGAGTTCGTAGTTGACGAGCGCCACGCGCTCGCCATCGACCGAGATGTCGACGTCCTCGAGCCGGGCGTTCTCGCCCGACGTGAACGTCAGCTGGAACTCGTACTCCGCATCGGCCGGGAAGACGTGATCGACGGCCATGCCGCCGCGTGTGCCGTAGGGCGTGCCCTCGACGTGGTTCCACGGATGCTGCGAGAGGTAGCTCGGGTTGGTGTAGGTCGTGTCGATGGTCGGCGCGCTCCGGTCGCCGACAGCCATCCGGCTGATGGCGCCCGCCGCGTTCAGATAGGACTCGAGCAGCGTCGGCGACAGCGCCTGCGCATCGGCGATGTTGTCGAAGTTCGCGCTCATCGTGTCGAGCGGCAGCCAGTCGCCGGCCTTGACCTCGAGCGACAGCAGGTCGTGGATCGCGCGCGAATACTCCGCCCGGTTCAGACGCTGGAACGGCCGGCGGCCAGGATGCGGTGTGGCTGCCGCCGCGGCATCCACGGTCGATTCGAGCGCGTCGATCAGCGAGGCGTACTGCGCCGCGTCAGGACGCGGCGAGCCGGGCGGCGGCATCATGCCGGCCTGCAGCTTGACGATCAGCTTCTCGGCGACCTCGCGGTGAGACGCCGCCTCCGCCACGTCGAACGAGGCGAGCGACAGCCCTGAGGCCGGGCGGCGATCGTTGTGGCAGCCGGCGCAGTACCGCTTGATGACGGCGTTCTCGTCGATGGATGCCGTCTGACCATCAGGTCCGGTTGACGCCGTGCGAGGTGCCGGAGGCGCGGAACGCCGGGGCGCGGGTGCCGGCGCCTGTGCAACCGGGGCCGGCGTGCCTGCCGCCGGCGTGCCGTCCTGCGCGGGCATGCGTCCAGCGAGGCCCGCGTTCACGGCCACGCCCATCCAGAGGATTCCCGTTCCGAGTACAGCCAGACTCGCGCTCTTCATACTGCCGCCGCACCCCGTTGATGTCCGTGAATTATACGACGGAGGGGCCGGAATGCATCTGGGCCGCGACTCGTAACCATCTCAAAACACACGGGATTCTGGCCCGGGTTTGTCTTTTTTTGTCTGCGGGACCGCTCGCTACTCCGCCAGGCGCCGTAAGGTCAGCCGAAACGCCCGGTAGCCGGCCTCCGGATCGTAGACGATGACCGGCATGAGCTGGCCGCGGATCCGCTGGGGATTGGTCCGCGCATACGCCATGAGCGTGGTGGCCAGCGTCTCGCGCGAACGGTCCGGGGGCTCGTCCATCGCCGCGCCCGTGAAGAGATCGCTCAGCGAGATGCGCCAGGGGGCGCTCCAGAGCACCGAATCGACCACCTGTCCCTTCACCACGTTGTGCGAGAAGTTGAAGAAGAACGAGAGCGGCGAGTAGCGATCGGCCGACGGGCGGCACGCCTCGAACTCGGCGAGCAGCTCGCCTTTGTCGCGCAGGAAGCGTTCGCGGAAGCGCGCCCGGTCCACTTCGTGCGCCAGGAGCGACGGCGGAGCGGCGCCCAGAAACGCACGCGCGTCTCCCGAGAGGCCGTTCAGCATGGACTCGACCACCGCGGCGCGGCCGGCGACGGGCTCGCCGCCCTCCCGAATCTGGTGGTACTCGTCCATCAGCGTGGCCAGCGCGAAGCACAGCCACGGGTAGTCCGCGACGTTGTCACTGCGCATGAGCGAGGTGTCGCGGCCGTAGGTGGCTTCGAAGCCGAACCGCAGGTGACAGCCCATGGCCGCGCCGTGGCCGAGCGCGATGCGGACGCGGTGCCGGCGATTGAGCGACCGCGTCCGTTCGAGCAGCAGGTCGTAGCCATGCTCTTCGCGCTCGTAGTGCGCCGTCGCAATGAGGAGCAGCGTCTCGCTGTCGTCGCAGAAGCGCTGGCCGCTGCCCTGCGGCCCCTGGAGGAGCCCGAGGAGAACGTCGATGCGGTCGAAGTTCTCGTCGGCATCGCCTTCGTCCCACGCGCGCAGCGTGAGGATCGAGAGGAGGTGCATGAAGTAGTAGTCGACGAGGACGGCCGGCACGACGGGATCGAACCCGTCGCCGCCCCGCTGCCCGATCACGAAGTCGAGCACGTCCACCGTAATGGTGTCGGGGTTGACGTGATCGGCAATGCCGTCCCAGTCGTGCAGGGCGTGAAAGCCCTCGTCGCGGGTCAGGCGGTCGAGCCTTCTCACGGCACGCGCGAGATCGAGGGATCCGCCGGCGACACGCCAGACATCCGACTGCATCCAGTCGCGCAGCCGCGTCAGCCCTGCCGCGAGCGTCGGCGCCGACGAGAGATCGTGCACGACATCGCGCCGGAACGAGCCCGCCAGAACATGGGCGAGCGTGTCGCAGAGATCGGCAAATGAGGAGGACGGTGCGAGACTTCGGGTGAATGCCAGTGGAAACCTGCCGGGCTCTCATTCTACGGGGAGCGGCGCGATTGTCGAATCCGCGTCCCGTTCTACAATCCGCCACATGCCGGCCGGGGCCATCAGCATCGACGACCTGCGCGAGGCCGCGCGGCGGCGCCTGCCGCGGGTCGTCTTCGACTACATCGACGGCGGCGCCGAGCGGGAGACGACGCTCGCGGCCAACACGTGCGCCTTTGGGGACGTGCTCTTCCGCCCGCGGTCGGCCGTGGCCACGCCGCGCTGCAATCTCACGACGACCGTGCTGGGCACGCCGCTCCGAGTCCCCTTTCTTCTCGGACCGGTCGGCAGCAGCCGGTTGTTCTTCCCGCGTGGCGAGGAGGCGGCCGCCAGGGCGGCAGGGGCCGCCGGCACGGTCTACTCCCTTTCGACGCTGTCGGGATGCCGCCTCGAAGACGTGAAGCAGGCGACGTCCGGGCCTGCGTGGTACCAGCTCTACCTCGTCGGCGGGCGCGACGTCGCGATGGGCGCCATTGCCCGCGCCAGGGCCGCCGGCTACACGGCACTCATCGTCACCATCGACACGCCCGTGGCGGGACTGCGGGAGCGCGACTTCCGGAACGGCGCGCAGCACCTCGCGTCGCCACGCCTGCTCGACCGGCTGCCGTACCTGCCGCACGTGCTGACGCGCCCGCGCTGGCTCGCCGGCTACCTCGGCGACGGCGGCCTCATGTGCTTTCCGAACATCGTGCTGGCCAGCGGTCCGATGGCGTACGCCGACGTGGGCGCGGCGCTCGCCCAGTCGATGGTCGCCTGGCAGGACCTGCGCTGGATTCGCGAGGCATGGCGGGGACCGATTGTCGTGAAGGGCGTGCACACGGCCGATGACGCCCGGCGCGCGGTGGACGAAGGCGCGGAGGCCATCGTGGTGTCGAACCACGGAGGCCGTCAGCTCGACGGCGTGGCGGCGACGCTCAGGGTCCTGCCCGAAGTCGTCGATGCCGTCAGCGGCCGCACGGAAGTCCTGCTCGACGGCGGCATCCGCTCGGGGAGCGACGTGGTCAAGGCCCTCTGCCTCGGCGCCCGAGCCGTGCTCGTGGGACGCGCCTACGCGTACGGCCTGGCCGCCGGAGGAGAAGCGGGCGTCACGACGGCCATCACCATCCTCCGCACCGGCATCGAGCGCACGCTCACGCTGCTCGGCTGCGCGTCGATCGCGGAGCTGGACGACCGCTTCGTGGACGTCCCGTCCGAATGGCTGAAACGAATCGAGCGCTCACGCCCGTCGCCCGATCACCAGATCATCCGATAGATCACGAGATCACCCGATAGATCATCAGGTCATCCGAGGATCACCAGATCCTTCGATCGCAAGATCACCAGGTCGATCATCAGCCCACCAGATCACCAGATCACCAGATCACCAGATC
>CAZJBN010000154.1:0-8954 GCA_964543955.1 uncultured Bifidobacteriaceae bacterium | reverse complement strand
CTGTGCACCCTGTGCACCTTGAGCACCCTGTGCCCCCGCCTTCGCTCGCGAGTCCTCGACGAGCTTCGGCGCGGCAGGCCCTTCCTCGATCACGCCCAGGACCTCGCCCACCTTCACATCCGCGCCCTCGGCGTGCGCGATCGACGCGAGCACGCCCGCGCGGTCGGCGCTGACCTCCAGATCGATCTTCTCGGTTTCGAGCTCCACGAGCGGCTCGCCGGCGGCGACCGCATCGCCCGCGTTCTTCAACCACTTCGCGACGCGGGCCTCGACGACAGACTCGCCCAGCTCGGGAACGACGATGTTCGGCATATGGGAAATGGAATCGCTTCAGACCTGTTTCGACAATACCCGATCCAGCTGTGCCGGATCGGCCTTCTGCTCGAACACCTGCGCGACGATCGCGCGCTGGTTGGCGGCGTGCCATGTGGCCGAGCCTTCCGACGGGCTCGAGTTGCGCTGGCGCCCGATATAGCAGAGCGGCCACCGTCCGTCGACGAGCGCTTCGAGCAGCGGGCGCACGAACTCCCACGCCCCCATGTTCTCCGGCTCTTCCTGCACCCAGCACACCTCGCCGAGCTTCGGATAGCGGTTGAGCACCTCGCGGAGGCGGTCTGCCGGGAACGGATAGAGCTGCTCCACGCGCGCGAGCGCCACGGCCTGGCTGTCCCTGCGCGCATCGCTCGTGGCGAGATCCACGAAGATCTTGCCGCTGCAGAGCACCAGGCGGCGGACCGTTGCCGGCTGGGTCAGCTCCTCGTCGTCGATCACCAGCTGGAAGCGGCCGGACGCGATGTCGGCCGGCGCCGACGCCGTGGAGGGATGGCGCAACAGGCTCTTCGGCGTCATCACGACCAGGGGCAGCGGATCGGTCCCGAGAAGTTCCGCCTGGCGTCGCAACAGGTGGAAGTACTGCGCGGCGGTCGTGCAGTTGGCGATGCGGATGTTCGTGTCGGCCGCGGCGTTGAGGAAGCGTTCCAGCCGTGCGCTCGAATGGTCCGGTCCCTGGCCTTCGTAGCCGTGGGGCAGGAGCAGCACCAGCGACTGCGTCAGCCCCCACTTGGCGCGGCCCGAGGTGAGGAACTCGTCCAGGACCACCTGCGCGCCGTTGATGAAGTCGCCGTACTGGCCTTCCCAGATCACCAGCCGATCGGGCGCCTGGATGTTGTAGCCGATCTCGAAGCCAATCGTGGCGTTCTCGGTGAGCGGCGAGTTGTGGATCTCGAAGGCCGCCTTGGCGAGCGGCAAGGCCTGCAGGGGCACATGCTCGGCTCCCGTGACGACGTCGCGGATGACCGCGTGGCGGTGGGAGAAGGTGCCACGCTCGACGTCTTCGCCCGTGAAGCGGATGGCCGTGCCGTCCGCGAGGATGGAGGCGAACGCCAGCTCTTCGGCCGCGGCCCAGTCCACCGTCCGGGCCGCCGGATCGTCGAACATCGACCGCCGCCGCTCGCGGCTGCGCTCGAGCTTGCGGTGGATGCTGAAGCCCTCCGGCACCGCCAGGAGCGCATCGTTGAGGGCGCGGAGCCGGTCCATCGGCACTGCCGTCTCGGCGCGCCGGGCCGCGCCGCTCGGCGGCACTTCGGGCAGCGGCGGCACGAAGTCTTCTTCGACCTTCAGCCCGGCGTAGGCCTCTTCCATGGACCGGTAGTGCGCCGCCGCCATCTCCGCGGCCCGTTCGCGCGTCACCTGACCCGCGTCGACCAGCGTCGCCGCGTAGCGCTCGCGCACGGTCGAGTGGCGGGCAATCGCCTCGTAGAGCAGGGGCTGGGTGAAGGCGGGCTCGTCGCCTTCGTTGTGGCCGTAGCGCCGATAGCCCACGAGATCGATCAGGAAGTCGAGCTTGAAGCGATCGCGATAGGCCCACGCCAGCCGTGCCGCCTCGATGCAGGCCACGGGGTCGTCAGCGTTGACGTGCGTGATCGGGATCTTGAAGCCGCGCGCGAGACCGCTCGCATAGCTCGTGCTGAACGACTCGCGCGGCTCCGCGGTGAAGCCCAGCTGGTTGTTCGCGATGATGTGGATGATGCCGTTGACGTCGTACCCTTCGAGGCGAGAGAGGTTCAGCGTCTCGGCCACGACACCCTGGCCGGGGAACGCGGAGTCCCCGTGGATGAGGATGGCCAGCGCTTCGTCCAGGTGGAAGCGCGGCGGGCCCGGCTGGTCCACGAACGTGCCCGCGGCGCGGGCCATGCCGTTCAGCACGGGATCCACGGCCTCGAGGTGGCTCGGATTGGGCGGCATCGACACGATGAGCGAATCCGGACGCTGACCCCTGCGCTCGACGCGTGCGCCGGCGTGGTACTTCACGTCGCCCATCCAGCCGAGATCCACGCGAAGCGCCTTGTTGACGATCGGATCCTTGAACTCGGCGAGGATCTGCTCGTACGGCTTCTGCAGCACGTGCGCCAGCACGTTGAGCCGGCCGCGATGGGCCATGGCAATCATCACGTGCCTGACGCCTGCCGCGGCCGCATCGGAGATGATCTCGTCGAGAATCGGGATCATCAGATCCAGGCCTTCGATCGAGAAGCGGGTCTTGCCGGGGAAGGTGCGATGGAGGAAGCGCTCGAAGCTCTCGACCTGCGAGATCCGGTCGAGGAGATCGACCCCGTTGATCGGATCCCGCGGCGGGCGGTACTGCCCGGACTCGACGACCTCGCGCAGCCACTCCCGCTCCGCGGGGACAAAGACCTGGTTGTGGTCATGTCCGGACGAGCCGCAGTAGATGGCTCTCAGGCGCTCGATGGCGTCCCGGGCGTTCTCAGCGGTGGCCGCCACCGGTCCGCCGACGAGCGACGCCGGGAGCCGGCGCAGCACCTCGTCGGTCAGGCCATGCGAGCGGGGATCGAGCGAGGGATCGCCGACCGGACTGTAGAAGCCAGGCGGATCCAGCCTCGCGGCCAGGTGGCCGAACCGGCGGATCGACTCCGCGAGCTTGAAGGCGGCAATGCCGGCGTCGAGGTCGATACCGGGTGGCTCGGCCGCAGCCAGGCGGGAGGGCGGGGTGGCACCCTCGGCCGGCGGCGCCGGCCAGTAGGTGAACGCTTCACGCGTGGCCGCGTCCACGCTCCGGGGATCACGCTGGAATCGTTCGTACAGCTCGGCCACATAACCGGCATTCGCACCGGTAAACTGGTCCCACGCGCTCATGACCTTCCCATTCTATTGTGTTGCGCGCGATTTGGGCCCTTCGGGGGAGAAGCGGACAAGCCCGCGGCGAACGGATACAATTCGTGACCGACTGCCATGCACCCACGACCCACCTACGACGATGCCAATCTGATCCTGCGGCTGTACGAGATGCGCCGCGAACCGCGGATGCGCGACGCCCGCGCCTGGTTCACCGCCAAGTGCAAGGGCGTCACGACCTTCAAGGACCTGCAGGCCCTCGCGCCGTCCGGGAGCGCCGAGAACGCGTCGTTCCGGATGGTGACCAGCTACTGGGACCTCGTCGCGTCCTTCATCGTGAGCGGCATCCTGCATAGAGAGCTGTTCTTCCAGAGCGGCCGGGAGATGCTGATCGTGTGGGAGCGCATGCGGGATCTGCTGCCCGATCTGCGCCAGCAGTACGCCGATCCTCACTATCTCAAGAACCTGGAAGTGGTGGGGACCGAGTACGCGGCCTACTTCAAGTCGCAGGACGCCGGGGCGTACGCCGCGTTCCTGTCGCGGATCAAGTAAGAAAAGGGGACAGGCGTCTTTCTTTCTGCCACGTGTGCGCAGAAAGAAAGACGCCTGACCCCTTTTTCTCACCGTCCGAGCGACAGGCCGAGCTGCACATGTGCGTTGGGGCCGCCGCCTTCCTCGGGCCACCCGACGTCCACCTCGAGGCTGAAAACCGTGGCGTGGACGAACACGCCCGCGCCATACCCGCGGCTGAACCGCTGATCGGCCAGCGACGCCCCCGACGCGTAGACCGCGGCGGCGTCGGCGAAGGCCTTCACGCCGAAGCGCCCCAGCCCGAGCGGCGAGGTGAGCGGCATGCGGATCTCGACGGACCCCGCGGCCAGGTTGTCCCCGGCACGGGAACCGACGTCCGAACCGCGCAGCGACGTGATACCACCAAGCAGGCTCTGTTCGAATGGCGGAAGCGGTTCGGTCGAGACGACCGACTGCGCACGGACCGCCAGCACCACCTGTCGGAACAGCCCCACGTAGCCGGCGCCATTCGCCGAGAAGCGCACGGCCGACGAACCGGCCGCTTCGACGCCCGACGCGTCCACGCCGCGATCGAACGACAGGCGCTCGACGCCCGCGTGCGCGAACATCGCATTGCGCGGGAACGCCGGGTCGACGCGCGTGTCGATCTCCGCGTCGGCACCGAAAGCCGCCAGCCGATCGTCCAACTCGCCGAACGTCACGTCCGCCAGCTCCGCGTCGCCCCCGATGCGCAGCCAGTCCGCTGGCGCGCTTTCGACACGTCCCCGGATCATCCGCCGCGTGTCCCCCAGCTCGTAGAACGGATTCTCTCGACGGGTGATGCCGGCACTGCCCATCACGCGTGAGACCGCGCGACGCTCGAAGCCGCGCTCGACCTCGACCCGTGCCTGACGTTCGCCACCCCAGGTCAGCGGCACCGAGATGCGGCTTCGTGGACCGAGCGTGTCCACGAAACTGAACCGCGCGCCGTAGGTGAACCCGTAGCCCTCGGCATAGCTCACCAGGGGCAGCCACATGCCGCTGGCCGTCAGCCGCTTCCATGCCCCGGGCGTCAGGTCGTCCTCGGCCACCCCGGGCCGCTCGTCGACGATGATGACCAGCAGCACGCGCGATGGGTCGGTGATGGTGAGCTGACGCCGTTCGACCGACACGCCCGCAAACCGCCCGCTCCGCCCGAGCTTCGTGCGCACGTCGCTCACGAGCGCGTCGGTAGCCTCTGCTCCAGATACCGCGCCAGCCATCGCGAGGATTTCCTCGGTCGGCGTCGTGTGATTGCCGTGCACCCGCACGTCGACGACACGCGGCGTTTCCGCGCCTCGAACCTCGGCGCTTTGAATCTCGGTGCGGAACTGAAGTTCCGCCCTACGCGGGTCTTGAACCTCATGGCGGGGCAGAAGTTCCGCCCTGCGCGGGCCTTGAACCTCCGCGCTTTGAACCCCTGTGAGCACTTTCGTACTCACTTCCGCTTCACGATAGTCGTGATACTCCACGCGGTAACCCGCATCGAGCGTTCCCACCGCGAGCGTCATGCCGAACTGCATCTCGACCGACTGAGGCAGCCACACGCCGGCGAACGGCTGCCCCATCCGCATCGTCGCCTTCACATCGTCGACGCGCGCGAGCGAACGGCCGGGAAGGAAGTCCATGTCGATGTCGTCGAACGTGTACTGGAGAATCTGGCGGTTTGCCGGATCCACCCAGAGCGTCACGAGCGACACCTTGTTCATCTTGTCCTCGATGTCCTCCTCCCGGTCGCGCACGCGCCGGTTGGGACGCGTCCGTCCGTCGCGGAAGAGCAGCGAAGGGTAGTACTCGATTCGGAGGACCGGCTGCCCGTCCAGGGTCTCGCGGCCCGCGAGGGCGTAGCGGCCCTCTTCGAACTTGAACCGCAGGAAGTAGGCATGGGAGACGAACGCGGGCTCGAACGCGATCGACGACGTGCCGGCAGAGGGCAATGTCGATGGCGTCCCGGGCGCCGCCTCCTCGGCGGGATTGCCGGCTTCATCCTTCTCGCCGGGGTCGGCCGCCTCCCGCTCGGCGCGCTCCCGCTCGCGCGTCCGCCGTGACTCCTCGCGCTCGATCCAGTCGGCCTCCGCCTTCCGGCGGTCTGGCTCCGATACGGTGACGCCGTCGGCGCGCACCGGGCTCCGGATGAAGACGCCGTCTCGCATGAACCAGGAGTGGTCCCGCCTGAATCCATACAACCGGTGTCCGCCCGGCCCGGTGAGATCGAAGGATTCACGTTCTTCCAGGATGTATTGCTGCAGCTTCTTCCAGTTCTCGTCGCGCGTGGCCAGCACCTCGGCCATGAGCTGGTCGAGATCGGTCTGTTGCGCGGATGCCGGTACGAACGTCCCGGCCGCGACGACCAGCGCAACCAGGAGGGAATGGGGCTTCATGCCTACGAACTGTTTACGGAGGGCCGGACGAGGCTGTTCCCCCCGTACCGCCTGGCACGCCCGGGGAACGGGAGACCGTCAGTTCTCTGTCGTGTCCGCCGCGTCGCGCTTGTAGACGATCTTGCCGTCCGCGATCGTGACGAGGACATGAGCGTCCGTGAGCTTCCCGGGTGGGATCTCGAAGATGTCCTCGGACAGGATCACGATATCCGCGAGCATGTCCTCTTCGATGGTGCCCTTGCGCTGCTCGTCGAACTCGGCCCATGCCGCCGCGCTCGTCATGGCGCGAATCGTGTCGCGGACCGACAGGCGCTCGGCCGGCTCCCATCCGCCTTCGGGCTCGCCTTCGAGCGACAGGCGGTTCACGGCGACGAACATCCCGATGATGGGATCGAGCGTGGCCACCGGCCAGTCGGATCCAAAAGCCAGCGGCGCCTTTGCCTTTGCCAGGCTGGCCGACATCCACCCGCGGGCGGCCCGTTCGGGGCCGAGATTGATTGCCCACGGGTCATCGTCTGCCGGCGGTTTCCCATGCGACGGCTGAAGGCTTGCAACGACTCCGAGCGTCCCAAAACGCTCCACGTCCGACGGATCGGGCGTCTCGACATGCTCGATGCGATGCCGCCGTCCGCGTTCGGGGGCCGGGTTGACCGCTGCGGCCTGTTCGTACGCGTTCAGGGTCGCGCGAATGGCGCGATCACCGATGGCATGCGTCATCACCTGCCAGCCGCGCTTGTCGAGCTCGGTGACGAGCAGCGTGAGCTGCTCCTCGGTCATGACCAGGTCGCCGCGGTCGTTCGGACGGTTGGCGTAGGGCTCGAGCATGGCCGCGGTCCGCGTCTCGACCACGCCGTCGGCGATGATCTTGGCGGCGCCGGTCTTGAGCCACGGATCGTCGGCGTACTTCTCGTAGACGGCGTCCAGTCGATCCAGATCGTCCTCGTCCATGGTGGCGTCGACGGTCATCGCCTGGTAGACGCGCAGTGTCAGCTCGCCGCGCCGCTTGAGCTCCGCATACAGCTCGAGATCGTCGGGCGAACCACCGGCGTTCTGCACGCTGGTCACGCCAACCCGATGCGCCTCGACGATCGCCGCCTTGACGGCGGCCATCCGCTCGTCATCTGTCGGCTCGGGGAGAACTCGCGCCATGAGGTCCATGGCCGACTCGGCGAGCGCCCCCGTGGGCTCTCCCGTCCGTGAATCCCTGACGATGATGCCGCCGGCAGGGTTCGTCGTGCGCCTCGTGATGCCGGCAGCCTGCAGCGCCCTGGTGTTGGCCCACCCGGTGTGGCCGTCGTAGGAGACCAGGTACGCCGGCCGATCGGGGACGAGCTGGTCCAGCAGCTGCCGTGTCGGAAGGGTGTTTCCGAAAGGCGCGTAGGACCACCCGCGGCCGCGGATCCAGTCGCGTGTCGGGTTGGCCTCGGACCATGCCGTGATCGTGTCCTTGATGGCGTCGAGCGTGGCCGCGTCGGCGAGGTCCACCTGGTCGAGGGCCAGGCCGCCGCTCAGCAGGTGCGTGTGCGCGTCGTTGAACCCCGGGAGGACGCTCCCGCCTCTCGCGTCGACGACGGTCGTCTGCGCACGGCGGAGGCGCTGGATCTCGCGGTTCGATCCCACGCGGAAGACCTTGTTGCCCTGGACGGCGACGGCTTCGGCCTCCTGCCGGCCATCCTCCGCGAACACTCTCCCGTTCACGATAATCAGGTCCACCGGACCATCGTCGGAGCGCTGGGCGCCGACGATGAGGCCGGCGATGAACGTGATGCCGACGATGCACGCCACGATGTAGGCCGTGAGGCGGGCCGCCATGGCCGGATTCTAGCCCGAAACGGACGGCGGCGGGCGATATGATGCGAGCGTCGGGGAGGTCGGGAATGCGGTTTGCGATTCTGGGATCTGGCGCCGTGGGCGGGTACTTCGGCGCGCGGCTGCTGAAGTCGGGGCAGGAGGTGACGTTTGTCGCGCGCGGGGCACACCGCGACGCAATCAACGAGCGAGGACTCGAAGTGCGGAGCGCCGCCCTTGGCGACTTCACCGTCCGGGGCCCTGCCGAGTCCGACACCGCGGCAATCGGAGCCGTCGACGTGGTGATCGTGGCGGTCAAGGCGTACGACAACGACTCGGCCTATGCCTTGCTGCCGCCGCTGGTTGGTCCGGACACCGTGGTGCTGACGCTGCAGAACGGCGTGGACAACGTCGAGCAGCTGGCGGGAATCGTCGGCGAATCGCGTGTGCTCGGCGGCACGACCTACGTCGCGACGGCCCTCGAGTCGCCCGGGGTGATCGTCCAGACCGGCGTGCACCGATCGATCATCTTCGGCGAGGTGTACGGCCGGCGCGAACGAGTGTCGCCGCGCGTCCAGTCGATTGCGGATGTCATGACGCCCGCGGACATCCAGGTGACCGCGGTGGCTGATGCGCGGACGCCGCTCTGGGACAAGTTCGTGTACCTCGTGCCGTTCTCCGGTTTCACGGGCTCGGCTCGACTGCCAGTCGGCTACATCTGGCCCTTCGCGCACGTGCGCGAGATGTTCTACGCCGCCGCGCGCGAAGTGGCGGCCATCGCGGCCGCGGAGGGCGTCACACTCTCCCCTGATCGCTTCGAGACGCTCGAGGAGTACATGACGAACCTCCCGCCGGCAACGCGGTCATCGCTGCTCATCGATCTCGAGCAGGGCAGGCGGATCGAGGTCGAGGCGCTGCAGGGCGCGGCCGTGCGTCGCGCGGCCAGGCACGGAGTGCCGACGCCGATTGTGTCCACGCTCTATGCGGTGCTGAAGGCGTGGGCGGGCGGTGACGCACGAGCCACCGAGGCTGCGAAGGCCTCCTGACGGAACCACCGAGGCCTGACGGCCCGGACGGGACCACCGAGGCACGGAGGCTCCGAGG
>CAZJBN010000153.1:0-9318 GCA_964543955.1 uncultured Bifidobacteriaceae bacterium | reverse complement strand
CGCAGCATCCTGGAATTTGACAGGATCAATGGGGTCTTCCCGGATCGATTTTGGCACGGCCCTACTTGGCGATGGCCAAGTCCTTGTCTGCGGAGGTGCGCCGTACAACAGCTATTCAGTGTCGAGTTGTGAACTGTATAACCCCACGCTCGGAGTATGGAGCGCGACCGGCTCCATGGGTACCGCTCGAAAATCCTTCAGACTGATCCGACTCCAGAGCGGGTTTGTGTTGGCTATTGGGGGAATCGCGAGTGGGGGGAGCACGGTCTCAACAGCGGAGATCTACAATCCCAACAGCGGGGCGTGGTCCGCCACGGCATCCATGTCCACTGCCCGCAGCTCGTTTGCCGCGGTTCTGCTGCAGAATGGGCGCGTGCTGGTCGCTGGCGGAAACGCCGGGGGCGTGTATCTGTCTGGGAGCGAGTTGTTCAACCCCTCGACGTCTTCGTGGTCTTCAACCGGAAGCATGAACGATGCTCGCACGGGGTTCGGCGCCGCGCTACTGGGCAACGGTCAGGTGCTGGCAGCTGGAGGGACGAGCTATGGCGGGACAGTCCTCAACACCGCGGAAGTCTACAATCCGGCAAATGGCACCTGGAGTGTCACGGGCTCGATGAACGACGGCGCGAGGTCGTTCGGCCTCGCTGTCATTTCCAGTTCTCCGTCACTGACAAAGGTGATGCGGGCCGGCGGACGAGGCTACTTGGGCCAAGGGCTCAGCACCGCTGAGATCTTCGACAGTTCAACGGGAGTGTGGGCTGTCGCCTCGTCGATGAACAGCATTCGTGCGGGATTCGGCCTCACCCGTCTGCCGAATGGTAATCTGCTGGCGGCCGGTGGGGAGGCAGGCTCCCAGATCCTGTCAACATCAGAGCAATACAGCGTCTCCTCAGGAACTTGGACAAACCGACCATCAATGAATCACGCTCGAACTGGACTTGGTTTGCTGCAGCTTCCAACTGAGGGAGTACTTCTGGCGATCGGCGGCAAGACCGCGTCAGGTGGGATACTGAGCACGGCTGAACGGTACACGCCGTAGTATTTGGGCAATCAGCAGACACGGCCGACCACCGCTATCGTCATGTCCACCGCCGGTGAGGACTCGGCGTTTGCTGTCTGTATAGACGACCGCCGAGGCGCGCTCGATATCTGGAGCCGTTGCTCAAGCAAACGCCGGGCGATCCTGGGGCCATCTCCCCGGACAGATCGCCTGGCGAGGCGTGTCGATGGCGTATCTCCACTGCTTCGGACCAATCGGTGTCGGGAGTTGTCCACCAGTTGTCCACCAAATCCGCACAACTGGCCAACACTGGACGACACGAACAGCAGACGTAAGGACTGGAATCCCGAGGGATTTCGAACAGGACTGCACTCGGGGACACTGGGCGGACGGGGCCATGCAGATTCCCCCCTTCCGCACCATATCTAATCTGGCAGAGCCTGAACCTGACCACCTGGAGTGCCGCACGGCGGCTGGGAGGTCTCCGGCCAGGTCGGTGTCGTCCGCCAGGTTGTCCCGACGGTCCGCGAGGCGGTCGAGAAGCACATTGCGGACGCGCAGGACCGAAACCTCAAGCGTGAGAGCATCAAGAAAGTCCGCGACGTCGTCGAGTGTCGCTTGCGACTGTCCGCGCGAGGGCTACCGGTTCCTCCTCTCGTCATCCGCAGGGATGAATCCATCCTCGGGGCCTCGTGGTTACCGCGCGATCGTAGTTGATGCTTCCGGTAAGAGCGCCTTGCGGTCGAGCTACTGAGATCGCGCGAGCAGTCGGGATGGACGAACTGGTCGGCGGCCATCCCGACTCTGGGATGTTTCGGTCGCGCGCCTCGATGCGTCGAACAGCCTGTTTATCTTACGCATTCAAGGCGTTGAATAGCCTTGACTGTGCGTCGAATAGTGCTCTAATCTACGCATATAGCGCGTAGAAATGAGCACGCAGTATATCCATCAACGGCCCGAATGGCCCCATTTTCAATGGGATCGGGAGGCCATTGGCGGCCCTCTGGCCGAGATTCGCCACCGGCAAGGCCGCCTCCTGGGCCGGATGGAAGGGCTTGGCTTTTCGCTGCAGAAAGAGGCGGAGCTCGAGACATTGACGCTCGATGTCCTGAAGTCCAGCGAGATCGAGGGCGAACAGCTGAATCGCGAGCAGGTCCGCTCCTCCATTGCGCGGCGGCTGGGTCTGGAGACGGCCGGAACCGTGCCGGCGGAGCGGGATGTCGAGGGCGTGGTCGAGATGATGCTCGATGCGACGCAGAACTTCGGCCGGCCTCTCACAGACGAGCGTCTGTTCGGCTGGCATGGGGCGCTCTTCCCGAGCGCGCGGAGCGGGCTGCGCAAAATCATCGTCGGCGCCTGGCGCGACGATGCGGCCGGGCCGATGCAGGTGGTTTCCGGGCCGGTTGGAAGAGAGAAGGTGCACTACGAGGCGCCGGCAGCAGCGCGGCTGCCGCAGGAGATGGATGCGTTCTTCGCCTGGGCCAATGGCCCCGATGACGGGACCGACAGGGTTTTGAAGGCGGCGCTGGCGCATCTGTGGTTTGTCACGATCCACCCGTTCGACGACGGCAACGGCCGCATGGCGCGCGCGATTGCCGACTGGCAGCTCGCGCGCTCGGAGAACAGCGCGCAGCGCTTCTACAGCATGTCGGCGCAGATACGTTTGGAGCGCAACGACTATCACGACGAGCTGGAGCGAACCCAGAATGGCACGCTCGATGTGACGCGGTGGATGCTCTGGTTCCTCGGTTGCCTGGGCCGCGCCTTCACTGCCACGGAGCAGACGCTGGGCACGGTGATGCGCAAGGCGCGGTTCTGGGAAAGGAGCGCCGCGTTCACACTCAATGAGCGGCAGCGTGCGATGTTGAACCGATTGCTCGACGGCTTCGAGGGGAATCTGACCACGAAGAAGTGGGCCTTGCTCACCAGGAGTTCCCACGATACGGCGCTGCGCGATATCCAGGCCCTGATCGAGATGGGGCTCTTGCGCCAGGAGCCGGCCGGCGGGCGCAGCACCCGTTATTCACTCGTCGTTCTCTAAAAGGACGTGCGCACGCCACGATCGGCTTCGACGAGCTGGGCGACCGCACTCCGCCAGCCGCTCTTCAGCCATGAGTTCCGCCCGATCGCCTGCTACCGCGGGCTCGCTTCGAGGCGGGCGAGGCGGGCACGCAGCGCGGCCAGTTCCGCCCGCAGCGCCTCGTTGTCCCGCACGAGCTCGTCGGTCGCGCGCGTCCGCGCTTCGAGCGCCTGAATCGCGCGCAGGGCGATGCCGTCGGCGTCGATGCTGTTGATGCCGAGCGGGGACTCGCCCAGGCCGAACGCCGCGCGGAAGTCCTGCGACGTGGGCCCGGCATGGCGGATCGAGGTGTCCTGCGACTTGTAGCTCCACTCACGGATCGACATGCCCGCGATCCTGGACAGGATGTCCTCTCCGTCGAGATCGCGGAAGTGCTCCTTCATGTTCACGTCCGATGCATTGACGAACGCTCCCCCACCGGCCGCGAGCACGACGCCAGGGGCGCCCGTCCCCGTGATGCTGCTGGAGTAGAAGCGCACACCGCCGGCCGAGCGGACGTTGAAGGTGTTGGTACCGAGAGACGTCACTGGCGTGAACGACGACCGGTCGCCGAACACGAAGGTGCCTTCGCCGGCCGCAACCGCGAACGAGCCGAGGGCAATGGCACCCGGCGCGTTGGTCGACACGCTGTCCCCCATCGCGACGGATGCGAACCCGTTCGCCGTGCTGCCCCAGCCGGCGGCGACGCTCCCTGCGCCGACGGCACCCGAAGCGTTGCCAAACGCCACGGAGTACGCACCGGTCGCCGCCGTGTCGAAGCCGAACGCAGCGCTGTAGGTGCCGATGTTCACGTCGTCCCACAGCGGACCCGACACCGAGCCGACGCGGAACGCCGCCTTGCGAGGGTGCCACAGCATCCGCGTCCCGGGTCCGGCGTCCGCGAGGTTGCCGGTCCCGAAGTTGCCCGCGGCGAGGAAACCGCCATCCTGCAACAGTGCGAACGCGCTCGGGATTGTCCCGCCACTGGGGGGAACCGCCCCGGGCCTCGGGCCGCCGGAGGTCCCGGCCGGGTTGAACGTGAAGGTCCCGTTGCTGTTCGCGCTGTCGCGCCATGTCCCGCTGAGCGTCGCCAGGCTGATCACCGCTTCGAGGTTCACCGGCACCAGGCTGCCGGGGCTGTTGATGACGTTCAACCCGAGCGTGATGGTGCCGTTCGGCTGCGGCACGGCGATGCCGTGGACAGGCAGCCTGGGATTACCCCCGCACTGCTCGTCGAAGCCGTCGAGCGTGTAAGCGGGGCCATGCTGCGCGACCGTCACGGTCATGACGTTGCAGTACGGCTCGGTCCGCCAGCGGAACGTGCCGAGCACCTGAGCCTCGGCGGCCAGCGGAATGAAGCCAATCAGTGCGAGCAGGGCGAAGGCGTGGCGGTGCATGTGAGTCCTCCAACACGCGACGCTCTCGCTCGCGGCGAGACCTCGTCGACGGTTCTGTGCCCTTTACTGTCGAAACCGGCCGGAACGTGCCAGAACGGGGGGTTCGCACAGCGGCGAGGCGAAAGCAGGTAAGAATAGGGCACGACGAAGCATCTGCCCACGTCCTCCGGCTCGATCCGCTTCGGTACCCTCCTGGCCCTCGTGTCGCTGGCCGGCGCGAGCCTCAGCGCACAGATCGACACCCTTCGACCCGGAGCGCGCCACCAGGCAGACCTCGCCGCCGGCCAGACCCACTCGTACGCGATCGATCTCGACGGCGGCTCGTTCCTTCACGCGGTGGTCGTGCCGGAGGGCATCGATGTCGCCGTCTCTCTCGTCGACCCCGACGGGAAGGCCATCCTCCATGTCGACTCGTCGCGCGATCCGATCGTTCCGGAGACGCTCGTCGCAGTCGCGGGGCGGCGTGGGCGATACCAGATCACGGTCAGCCCCGCGCTCGACGACGCTCCGGCGGGCCGATACCTCATTCGGATCGAGGCCGTGCGCCCGGAGACGACAGCCGACGCGCTCCATGTGGCCGCGAGCCGAATGCTCGAACGCGGTATCGAGCTGGCCCAGTCTGCCGAGCCCAATCAGTGGCAAGGGGCCTTGCCGCTCTTCGCGGACGCACTGGCAGCCTTTCGCAGGGCCGGCGACCAAGTCAACGTCGCACGAGTCGTCTATCAGACCGCCAACACCTCGTTCAACCTCAACAAGCCCGAGGCGCTTGCTCTGGGCCGGCAAGCGCTCGATCTCTATCGTGAGCTTGGCGATCCCGTGTTCGTCGCGACCTCGCGCAGCCTCCTGGGCTCCATCCACGTCCGGCGCGGCGATCTGGCCGAGGGGACGCGGATGATGACCGAGGCCCTTGCCGCCCATCGGGCCCTCGGGAATCAGAACGAGACCGCGTTCGCGCTCAACATGCTGGGCATCATCTACGGCCGATCCGGGGAACCCGAGCGGGCGGTCGAGGCGTTTCAGCAGGCGGAGCGCATCGCTCGAGAGATGCGTCTCGGACGGCTGGAGAGCACCGTGCTCTTGAACCTGGGAATCGCCACCAAGGATCTCGGGGATACCGCGCTCTCACTCACGTACTACGAGCGGGCCCTCGCCCTCGTGCGCGCCAGGGGAGACCGCAACGTCGAGGCAGCAACCCTGACCAATCTCGGCAACCTGTACCGGCGGATGGGCGAATACGAGAAGGCCCTCTCGGCGTACCAGGCTGCGTTGACCCTGGCGCGTCAAGTCGGGAACACCGAGACCGAAGCCAGGGCCCTCAATACGATTGGGTCGACGCTCTACCGCCTGGGCCAGTTCCAGGAGGCACTCGACCATCACCGGCAGTCGCTCGATCTCCGACGCACCATTGTCGACGTCGCGGCCGAGGCTGCCTCGCTGGACGGAGCGGGTCTGGCACGGCATCGCCTCGGGAACAGCGAGCAGGCCATCGAGGATCTGACCGACGCCCTGCGGATCCGGCGGGCGACGTCGGAGCGGCTGGGCGAGTCCGACACGCTCCGCAACCTCGCCCTGGTCGAGCGCGATCGCGGCAACATCATGGCCGCGCTCGGGCACATCGAGGCGGCCGTACGGCTGACGGACGATATGCGGGGCCACGTGATGAGCCCCGACCTGCGGACGTCGTTCATCGCCGCCGAACAGGCGCGATACGAGCTGTACATCGACGTGCTGATGCAGCTGCACAAGGATCGGCCCGGTCGCGGGTTCGACGTGCGGGGATTCGAGGCCAGCGAACGCGGCCGCGCCCGCGTGCTGCTCGAATCACTTCTCGAGGCCCGAACGGACATTCGCCAGGGCGTCGATGCGGCCCTGCTCCACCGCGAACGCACGGCACAGTCGCAACTGAGTGCCGCGTCGACGCGGCTCTCGCGGCTGCTGACGCAAGGGTCGGAGCCCGGCGAGATCGAGGGAACGCGGGCATCGCTCGAGACATTGAGCACCGAGCATCGGCTGCTCCAGGATCGGATCCGCAGGGAAAGCCCGGCCTATGCCGCACTCACCCAATCCGGTTCGGTGAGTGTGGGAGACGTCCAGCGCGAGCTCGTCGACAGGGACACCGTGCTGCTCGAGTACAGCCTCGGGGAGACACGCAGTTGGTTGTGGGCCGTGACGCCGACGGCCGTCGCCGCTTTCGAGCTTCCGCCGCGCCGGGACGTGGAGGCTGCCGCACGGCGCGTCTACGCACTGCTGACGGCGCGGCAGCCCAGGCCCGACGAGTCTCCCGGTGCACGATCCACGCGCCTGGCCGACGCCGAGGCCGGTTGGCACCAGGAGTCGATCGCGCTCGGCCGCATGCTGCTCGGCCAGGCTGCGGCACACTACGGGAGCGCCTGGCGCGGCCGGCGACTGCTGATCGTGGCCGCGGAGGTTCTCCAGTACCTGCCGTTCTCCGCGTTGTCGGATCCGGCCAGTGAGCAACAGCCACTGGTCGTCGATCACGAGGTCGTGAACCTCCCGTCGGCGTCCGTGCTCGCGGTCATCCGGCAACAGACTGACGATGCCGGATCGACGTCGCAAGAGCTGGCCGTGCTCGCCGATCCGGTGTTCGAAGCCGATGACCCCCGCATCACCGGGACGACACCCGGCGCGACGGACCGTCCGCGCGCGTCCACCGGCGGATCGACCGCGGCGCCAGGGGTTGGCGTGGCGGACCGGGCGCTGAGGAGCGTGGACTCGATGGGCGATTCGCGCTGGCAGCGCCTTGCACGCCTCCCGTTCACGCGTCAGGAAGCGCTCGCCATTGCCGCCCTGGTTCCGGCGGAGCACCGGCTCGAGGCCACCGGGTTTCGGGCGAGCCGCACGACCGTCATGAGCGGCGATCTGGCACGGTATCGCCTGGTGCACTTCGCCACGCACGGTTTCCTGAACAGCGGGCAACCGGCGCTCTCGGGATTGGTCCTGTCGCTGCTCGATCAGGACGGCAACGAGCAGGACGGGTTCCTCCGGCTGAATGACATCTACAACCTGCGTCTTCGAGCCGATGTCGTGGTGCTCAGCGCGTGCCAGACCGCACTGGGCAAGGAGATCAGGGGCGAGGGAATGGTCGGTTTGACCCGTGGATTCATGTACGCCGGCGCGCGGCGCGTGGTCGCGTCGCTGTGGCAGGTCAACGACAGCGCCACGGCCGAGTTGATGAAGCGGTTCTACGAGGGCATGCTCGTCGATCGGCTGACACCGGCGGCCGCGCTCCGCCGCGCGCAGCGTCAGCTCGCCGCGGTGCCACGGTGGTCGTCGCCGTACTTCTGGGCGCCGTTCGTGCTGCAAGGCGAGTGGCGATAGGTCGATGCCGAGAGCCGTCCCGAAGTGGGAGCTGACTCCCGAGGCGCTCGATCGGCTGCTCGCGCGCCTCGATGCCGATCCCACGATGGCTGGCGAGAAGTACGAGCATCTCCGGCGCGCGCTCGTGAAATTCTTCGTGTGGCATGGGTCGCCCGAACCGGATACCGGCGCCGACGAAACGCTGGACCGTCTTGCGCGCCGGCTCGAGTCCGGACAAGGGATCGATGATCTGCCATCGTTTGCACACGGGGTCGCACGAATGCTTCGGTTGGAGCGGGCGCGGCAGGCGGCGGCCAGGCCCCTCGTGTTCGACACGGAGCTGGCGGAGCGCAGCGCGGCGCCAGCGCCGGAGGCTGATGAGCTCAGCGAGCACGTCGAGGCCTGTCTGGAGGGACTGGCTACACCTGATCGCACTCTGATCCTTCGCTACTACGTCGGCCAGGGGCGCGAGAAGATCGCCCTCAGGTCGCGCATGGCGCGCGAGTTCGGCATCAGCGAGAACGCGCTGCGCCATCGCGCCCAGCGACTCCGCGACCAGCTGAAGCAATGCGTCCAGCACCGGCAGCATCGATCCGCGGATTCGAACAGCAGGAAGCAGGCGCCCCGATGACACGCCACGTCGAGGACCGGGACATCCGCGAGTACCTGCTGGGCAACCTGGCGGAGGAGGACGAGGCCGCTGTCGAGGCCGCGTACTTCGCCGACACGGCGCTTCTGGAGCGCATCGAGACGGCTGCCAGCGATCTTGCCGACGACTATGCGGCAGGCCGTCTGTCCCCTGGCGATCGAATTCGGTTCGAGCGTCGGCAGTTGGCCAGTGCCGCGGGCCGCGAAGATGTCGCTCTCGCGCGGGCGCTCCAGGCTGTCGCGAAAGTCGACCAGCGACCAGGCGGCGCGGTGACCGCCCTCCTGCCCTGGCTCGGATGGGCCACGGCGGCGCTGCTCATCGTGGGCGCCGCACTTCAGGTCTGGCCGTTCGGGTCCAAGCCAGATCCGGCAGCAACGGCCCCCCCTTCCGTGGTCGCGGCTCCTTCGAGGACGACCTCGCCTGCACCCGCGCCCGCGCCCCCTTCTCCGGCCGACCCGGCGGTGCCCGATGCTCGCCCGGCCCACATCGCCGTGCTGTTGCTCACGGCCGATCTCGCACGAAGCGAGGGCCGGCCGCCCATACTGATTCCGGAGCAGGGCGTCACCTACGTCGACCTCGTGCTTCCCTCGACGGATGTGCCGCCCGACAGCGCGCGCGGCCAGGTCCAATCCGTCGAGGGCGAACCTGTGTGGACAGGACCGGTCGAACCAGCGACCGCGCCCGATACCGGCGCACGCGCACGAGTCCCGGTTGCCAACCTTCCGCCTGGCGACTATCTCTTCTCCGTCACCGACGGGGCCGCCTATTACTTTCGCGTGCGGTCGAGGCCATAGCCCGGGCCACTCGCGCACCTGGGCACCCGTGCACCTGGGCACCCGTGCACCTGGGCACCTGAGCACCTGGGCACCTGAGCACCTGGGCACCTGAGCACCTG
>CAZJBN010000152.1:0-9347 GCA_964543955.1 uncultured Bifidobacteriaceae bacterium | reverse complement strand
CTCGGTGGTCCGATCTCTCAGAGCGCTCGGCGTCTCGGTGGTCCGATCTCTCAGATCGCCCGGAGTCTCGGTGGTTCAATCTCGGCCAAACTCTGTGGTTCGCTCTACTCGAGGGCCGCCACCGCAACCGACGCCGCGCGCACGCGCTCGTCCCGCCACGCGACAATCAGGCGATCGCCCGCGCGTGCCAGCTGGGGCACGCCGGTCGATCGTCCGCTGCCCGTCCGCGCAATCGCCACCGGCTCCGACGCCGTGCCGTCCTGCCTCACGCGGCGGATCATCACGTCGCCCTTCCCCTCCTCGCGGCGCTCGAGCCAGCTCACCACAGCCGTCCCATCGTCCAGGACCACGACACCGGGCCACCCGACGGGCCGCCCTTCGTCGACCGTCACCGGCGCCGCAAACGTCCGGCCGCCGTCGATCGAGCGTGCAAGCTTGACCCGCGGCGTGTCGTTGGCCGCCGTGAACCACGCGACGACCACCGTGCGGCCCACCGCGGCGACGACCGGCCCGTTGGTCGGACAGCCGCCAATCTTCCATCCGTCCTCGTGCACGCGCGTCGGACCGGTCCACCCCCTGCTCTCGAGCCGAACGATCGAGATGTCGCGGATGTCGCCGGGCAGATGATCGCGATACACCGCGACGAGCCCGTCGCTCGTCGCCGTCATGTCCGTCGGGCAACACGAGCAGACATCGCCGTCGATGACCTGCCGCGCGATTGGCGTGCCGCTCGAATCGAAGTGAACGGCGGCCAGCGTCTTGACGGGTTCCGGACCGGCGCCTTCGTGCCCGGCAGCGCCGGTGTCCGGCATCACCGGCGACAGGTAGATGGCGCGCGCGCCGCCGCCATCAGGCGCCACCGTCAGGAAGCCCGCGTAGTCCGAGACGTTCTCCATGCCGTCTTCGAACACGGTGGCCCATGTCCCGCCCCCATCCGACGATCGCGCGACGCGGATGCCGTATCCGTACGAGCCGGACTGGCGTCCGGTGTGCACCAGCCAGTGCGCCATCAACGTGCCATCGGCGAGCGCCGTCAGCGACGGATGGTCGGCCCAGTTGACGAACCAGTTCGAGCCGCGCGCGATCTCGCGTGCCGGCTGCCAGGCATGGCCGTCCAGCCTCGAGAACTCGAGGACGTGCCCGCCGGCGTCGTCCGGGACAATCCATGAGAGGTAGACGCGCCCGTCCGCGCCGGTTTCGAGCGAGTACATGCCGCTTTCCGGGCCCGCCGGTGGATCGATGGCCGTCACGCGAGACTGCCCGCCGGCCACGGCTGCCGCCGTCAGCACGGCCGCGCCGATCGCCGCCGCATGTGTCGTGCGCATGCAGGTAACTTAACAGAATGCCGCGCCGAAGCCTCGCCGTAGCCCCGCCGCAGGCGGGGCGAAGGCGGGCGGGGTTCAGGGAATGAACGTGAACTTGCCGGAGCCGGACGTCTTGCCGCCCCACGGCCAGAAGGCCGCGCCGCTGCGCGGCCGCGCTTCGGCGCGCACGATAACGTAGTACTCGCGGTTCGATTCGAGCAGCGCCGTATCGAACAGCGGCAGGCGCTCGAAGGTCGTCATCATCTGCCGCACCAGCGCCTCGTCCTCGACGACGCGCGATTCCTCGATGCGGCCGTCGAGCGTCCGTGAAATGGTGTGCCGGCGTGTCAGGTTGTCGTACTCGACCGTGGTCGAGACGACGACGGGCGGGCCGATGGTGCGGTCCACCCAGGCAGGAACCTTGAGCCGAAGTTCGACGGTGTAAGTAAAGGTCGTCCTGAGGCCGCTCTGGACCACCGCGCGAACTTCGTCGGTGAACCCTTCTTCGAGGGCAAAGCTCACGAGCACCTGTCCGTCGCGCACGAGCGGGCGTACGCGCAGTGTCTCGGCTTCCGCCGGATGGGCCGCGAGGAGCCCGACCACCGTCAGCACTACCACCGCCGCCGCACGTACAAGGAAGGAGCGGCGCCCCTTCATCAACAACGACAGACTCGAACGCACCGGTTGAGAACTCTAGCACATTCGGTGCCGTCCTGGGTACCCGCCGGGACTACTGCAGTGATAAGATTCAACCGGGCTCGCGGAGCCCATCAGTCATGACGCGCCCTCTGCACGCCGTCGTCGCGGCCGTCTGTGCCACGTTGCTGCTCACGAGCCTGGGCTCCGGGCAAGGTCTTCTGCCCTATTCCATGTTCGAGCGGTACGTCGAACCCCTGCGGCTGCAGTCCGGCATCCCGGGCCTGTCGGCAGCCATCGTCAAGGATGGACGGGTCGACTGGGAACGTGGCTTCGGCCACCAGAACCTCGACGGGATGGTGCCCGCCACGCCGGACACGCCGTATCCCGTCGGAGGGCTCACCGAGGTCGCCTCGGCCGTGCTGCTGGGCCTCTGCTCCGACCGCGGCACGCTCGACATCGACAGTCCGATTCGACAGTGGACGGCCGACTTCCCGACCGCCACCGCCACGGTTCGCACGGTGCTGGCGCACGCCGACGGCAGCCCGGAGTCGTCGCGCTTCCAGTACGACCCCGCCCGCTACGCGGCCTTGACCAACGTCGCGCAGGCCTGCCACCAGCAGCCGTTTGGCGCCGTGATGGCTCACGAGGTCCTGGGGCGGCTCGGCATGTCACGTTCGGTTCCGGGGGCGGACCTCGCCGACCCGTCGACCGCGGCGCGCGCGCACTTCGACACCGCCGATCTCCAGCGCTATGAGTCGGTGCTCGCCGACATTGCCGTGCCGTACCGCGTGGACCGCAACCTGCGCCCCACCCGCAACGACGATCGGCCGCTCGGCCTCAACGCCGCCGAGGGCCTCGTCTCCACGGTGCGGGATCTCGCGCGCCTGGACACGGCGCTCGACCAGGGCGTGCTCCTTCGGCCCGGCACGCTGTCGACCGCGTGGACGCCGGCGCGGTTCGGCGCCGATCCGCTGCCAACCGGCCTCGGCTGGTTCGTCCAGTCCTATCAGGGCGAGCAACTGGTCTGGCAGTTCAGCCACGAGGCGGATCGCTATTCCGCGCTCATCCTCAAGGTGCCGGCCCGCCGCCTCACGCTCATCCTGCTGGCCAACAGCGACGGTCTCAACACGGGCGCCAACCTCGAACGCGGCGATGCGACGGCCTCTCCCTTCGTCAGAATCTTCCTCCGGTTGTTCTTCTAGAGACGCCGCGAGGGACGGGCGCGCGGCTGCCGATGCCGCAGCCAGGACGGCGGCCACCTGGGCGTGACGGTGTTCCGTGGTCTCATCCCTGCCGGGTTCGTCGTCCTGCTTCTGGCGCTGACACCGGCGCAGGCCCGCGCGCAGAACTGGCTCGCCGTGCCGTTCTTCGGCATCACGTTCGGCGGCAGCAGCTCGCTCTTCGAGGATCTCGAGCAGGGCGCCGGCGAAACGTCCACGTCGATTGGCGGTTCGGGCATGTGGCTCGGACGCGGCCCGTTCGGCATCGAAGGCGACTTCGGCTACGTGCCCGGGTTCTTCGAGCGCGGCGACCGCGAGATCACGCGCAGCGGGAGCTATGTCACGACCTTCACGGGGAGCGCGGTCTTCGCCTTGCCCCTGAGCATCACGCGCGAGTCCCTCCGTCCCTACCTCGTGACCGGCCTTGGTGCGATCCACGCCGAAGCCAGGGACAACTTCGGCGTCTTCACCATCCGCAGCACGATGCCCGCCGTCGTCGTCGGCGGCGGTGCGATGGGCTTCCTGACGACGAACGTCGGCGTGCGCTTCGACCTGCGGTACCTGCGCAGCCTGGGGGAGGGCGATGATCTCGTCCTGCGCGAAGGGCCGCGCGTCGTGTTCTGGCGCGGCAGTATCGGGCTCATCCTTCGCTACTGATCAGGCGCACCGGTTCAATACTCAGCGATGGCCGGAATTGCTGCCCGCCCGGCTGTCGCTGCCGAATCGCGCGCGCCACTTGCCCACTATCGGTCCTCGACGACCATCGTGGCCGCCAGACGGGCCCGCGTCCGCTGGCACCGATCTTGGTCTCCATCCGCACCAGGAGGGTGTCACATGAGTCGTAAGGTGATCATCGTTGCCGGCCTTGCCGGTGTCGTCGCCATGGGCGCGTGCAACCGCACGCCCGACGTCGAGGAGATGGCCAATGGCGCGCTCGACAGGATCCAGCTGAACGACGTGGTGGATGCGAAGTACGACGCCGACGCGCGTGTCGTGCACCTGTCCGGCAGCGTCGGTCGACCCGAGGACCGCATCCGCGCGGACGATGCGGTGCGGGCATCGGTCGAAGGGCTGGCGCTCGTCGCCAACGAGATCGTGGTCGAAGGCGCGGAAGCCGACGCGGCCGACGATCTCGACAGCGGTATCGAATCGCGCTTCGAGTCGCTGTGGGAGAACGGCCCGGCCGACCTCAGGGCCCATGACGTCGACATCGCCGCCGAGAACGGCGTGGTGACGATCACCGGCGACGTGAGCACCGCGGCCGAGAGGGCGCGCATCGAGCAGATGGTCGAGACGATCCCCGGTGTGACCGAGGTCGTCAATGGCCTTGCGGTCAAGCCGGATGTCCGGCCGGTCAGCCCGGCCGTACCGCCACAGTAGGAGGGTCGGCAGCATTCGATCTCGAGATCTGACGATGTCGAGATCTGGAGATCGATCTCGGAGATCGTCAGATCGACCGATCAGATCTCCAGATCTCCAGATCTCAAGATCTCGAACCCCCTCGCTCGACACCAACCAGGCGCCAGCCCGGTACGGCACCAGGAACGCGGCGGAAGTAGAAGCGGGAGGGGAGGGACCAGCCCGGGTGATCGGCGTGCGTGCCGGTGATCGTCACGCCGACGAACTCGCCCGAGAGGCCCGCAGGCGCCTTCGTGGTGGTGCCGGTGATCGAGACGGGACTGCCAACAGGCGTCCGCGTGCTGGTGGCGTTGTCGAAGGCAAACCACTCGAGCGTGTAGCCCTCGCCGGGCGTCGCGGCTCCGGCCTCGACGGCGGCGTTCGTGAACGTCAGCGTGCCGTCGGCAGCCAGCGCGGGGTCGATGACCGGACAGACGCCGTTGATCCACGCGGCCACGACCTTGTCGCGGCGCTCGATGATGGTGCGCGTCATGTAGTCGGTGGCGGCCGGGTCCGAATACTGCGCCTTCTCCACCACCGCACGCACGGCCTCGTCCGAGAACTTCGACACGATCCGCGCGCCCCAGAACGCATCGTCCGGCCGCATGTTGTCGAAGGCCGTGTTCGGATACTCGGGCTTCCAGAGCAGCGGATCGAACCGCACGGACTCGATGCGGCCGACGGAGGCAGGCACTCGCGGGTAGTGAATCGTCATCCACGGCCGGATGTAGAGGCCGAGCGTGGCCAGTGTCAGCCAGCCCGGCCGGCGCTCGTAGATGTACTCGTTGCCGGCGCGCAGGCGCTGCTTGTGGACGGTGCCGCTGCCGAGAATGGATCCGAAGTCGAACATGTAGTGCTTGACCCACCCGCGGCCGTCGGTCGTCTCGAGCATGTCGAGGCTGTTGACGCCGCGCGAGTCGTCGTGGTTGAGCCATGCGCCGAAGACGCGCGCGCCGCGAAGCTCCCGGCGGTGTTCGTGCAGCACGAGATCGTTGGGGTCGTCGGGGCGCGTGTCGTAGTAGCGGAAGTTGCCGAGCGGCCTGCCGGGCGCGAACTTGCTGGCGAGGACGCGGTAGCGGCCGTTCGGCTGCCGTGCCGCCTGTTCGAACACGTTGTCGAGGTCGAACCGCCTCAACGCGCGGCGCCGGCCGTTCAGCGGATCGCGGATCGTCGCGTCCTCGCGGATGACGAGCGCGTCGCGATCGAGCTCGGTGAGGTAGACCTCCACGACGTGATAGCCCATCGCGTGATAGAAGGCCGTGCCGATCATCTCCGCGCCGGTGGCCATCTCCGGGTTGGACGGCGGATCGAACTCGACCTGGTAGATCTGTCCCGACGGGTCGGTCATGCGGAACCCGGGCTGCACGCCGCTCCCCTTGCCGCCCGAGACGGTCCAGGTCGACGGGGCGACGCCCGGCTGCGTGTCCGGGCCGCGGACGATCTCCGCGATCGCCATCTCGCGGCGGCCGATGCGATTGGTGAACCAGCTCGAGTCCGGCACCTCGTCGAGGGTGTTGATGTTGCCGGCGACGACATCGATGCGCTGGCCCGGTTTGCCCCAGGTGTTGACCAGGAAGTCGTAGGCGTTGGCGTCTTCCACCTCGCCCACGCCGGACGCATCGACGGCGCGATCGTCATCGGTCCAGAGCGGATCGTCGGGATAGAAGCGGGGCGTGGCTGTCTCGGTGCCGGCGGCCGCCACGAGAGCCAGCACGGCGACCAGACCGAGACCCGTCGCGCGCGTGAGCGAGTGCCGGCGGCTCACCTCCCACCTACCTCCCAGGTCCCACCTCCCACCTCCCATCAGAAGATGCCGCCGAAGACGATGTGGAGGTGCTTGCCGTCGCGGCTGCCGAAGGCGGCGTCCACGCGGAGGATGATGCTCGCGCTGGTGTTGAAGCGGAACCCGAAGCCGTAGTCGCTCTCGAGGTTCTCGAAGTCCAGGTCGGAGCGGCGGTTGGCCACCTTGCCCGTGTCGTAGAACAGCGCCGCGTCGAGGGCGCTCCAGATCTCCCAGCGATACTCGGCCTGCAGCAGCATGGAGTGCGGACCGCGGAAGCGCTGCGCGCGGAACCCCCGCAGGGTGTCGTTGCCGCCGAGCGTGGGCATGAAATAGAACGGCATGATCTGGCCGGGGTCCGTGTCCGACGTGGAGGCGTAGGCCCGGACGGCGAGCACGCGGCGATCGCCGAGGACGCCGACGAACTGCCGGAGGTCGACGTCGGTGCGATTGAACGTCCGCAGGTTGTCCGTGCGATCGTCGTAGTGCTGGAAGTCCACGCGGTACCAGCCGCCGCGCCGGGCGTTGGTGGGTTCGCGGTAGTCGACTTCGACGAACGCCGTGGAGCGGAGGAAGTCGGAGCGCGATTCGATACCCGGGAGCGCTTCGGGAGGGAAGACGTCCTCGATGCCGCTGAACCGGTCGTTGGTGCCGGGGCGCACGCGTGGCCGCAGGTACTCCACTTCGCCGCCGACGATGAACGGCCTGACGAGACGTGCGGTGGCTCGGCCGCCGACGTTGGTCGTCTTGATGGCGTAGTCCGATCGGTTGTCGCGCCGGGCATCCGGTCCGAGGCCGAAGAAGTTCTCCTCCGGGAAGTCGCGGTGGCCGACGAATGCCTCGAGGCGAAGGCGGCGGCCGGCGAGACGCGGAAAGCTCATGCGGCTCTCCACGGCCCAGTAGCCGCGGACGCTGCCGGCGCCCCAGAAATCCAGTGCGCCCTGATTCTGGAAGAGGTCGCGGTCGCGGTAGCCGAGACCGTAGGCAAAGCCGCTGCTGACGCTGAGCGAGCCGAGCTTGGGATAGAAGCCTTCGCGGTCGAGGAGGAAGAGAGCGCGGTCCTCGATGACGTCGATGGCCTGCTCGACCCTGTTCGGTTCATGCGGCCTCGTCACGAGGGCCTTGGCCTCCCGGCGGGCGCGGTCGGCCTCTGCGCGCGTGGCGAACGAGGGTTCGTCGGGCGCCGGTGCCGGGGACGGTTCCTGCGCGGCGGCGGCAGTGGCCATCGAGAGGCAGACGGCGGCCAGCCACGGGGCCACCCATCGGGACCGGGCATTGAAGAGTCGGCGGTCTACTCCGGTGCGTGTCTCGGCGGTCATCTGAGCCGTGACGTGTATTCTGCCTCAGAAGTCCGGGCGGGGGACGAACTCCAGTTCCGATCGAAGGCAGCGCCGACCCACGGTCGAGGGGAGAGCCTGAGGAGTGACCCGTCGAACAGCTTCAGCCGCGGGCGACTCTGACCGGCATCACGCCGCAGCTACCAGCCTCCCTCCTGCGCGGCCCAACGGCCGACTTCAGCGGTTGAATCTCCGCGGCGTGATCATCAGCGCGGCGCCTCCAGGGACGGCGGTCAGGCTGACTGGATAAGGCAGCGTCTCCTGGCTCGTCACCGTGCGCCCTGCGATGATTCCCACTGTGGCGCCGAATACGACATCACTGAACCAATGGCGGTTGGCCGGCAGGCGTGATGCCGCCACATAGGTCGCTCCGGCGAAGGCAGGCACCGCGTAGCGCCATCCCAGGTGGCGCTCCAGTGCCGTCGCAAACGCAAACGAGCTCGCGGCGTGGCCCGATGGGAACGAGGTGGCGCCGGATTGATCCGGGCGTTCCCGCCGCGTCGTGTACTTCAGCGCCTGCGTCAACACCTGCGCGACGACCTGCCCCTGGATCAGGTCCGACCCGACGTGCGAGACCCTGGGTTGATTGCGCATCCTCCCCCACACATAGGTGCCCACGCTGCCGCCAAACGGCACGACGAGGCCGATCACGCCGCCGGGCCCGAAGAACGCGTCAGCGCGCGGATTGCCAAGCACATGCGCCTGCACGTAGTCATCAGCCTGGTGCGCGCCAAGCGCGGCGGCCCCGCCACCAAGCGTCCAGTACACGTTTTCTCTCGATGGCAGCGCGACGAAGTCGCGGCCAATGTCCTTGACGAGCTGCCCGAGTCCGGTGTGGACTGGCGTGGGTGGCGCTCCAGCCGGCTGCGCCAGGGACACCGCGCTGCGCTCATCTCCCCGTTCGGAGATGTTGTGACTCTGCTGGGTCCCTGACAATTGTGCGCCCGCGAAGACGCAAACGATGGTCGTCGCGACAAGCAATCTCATGCTGCCTCCGGGAGAATGTTGCCTGACTGCACATGAACGCTCGATGATCCGTCGTCGACGCGCACCCGGCCACCCCAGACAGACCTGGACTCGAGGCGCTGCTGCTCGAGTGGCCTGGCTTGTTCGTCGTTGGCTCCGAGTCCCTTGACGGCAGACTCGCTGGCACGAGGTTGCAGCTCGACGAAGAAGTCGGGCCGCTCGCTTTCCAGCGCCCTGAACAGCGCCAGCTTGGCGGGCAATCGGTGCTGGGGTGCCAGCGGCTTCTGCATCAGGGTGGCGTGACGCTTCTCTTGCCGTCGCGTCGGAGTCGGGTGAGGCCCGCAAGTCCTCGTACAACCCGGCGTGGCTCAACAGGATCTCCTTCAACCCCCGCCGGACGTCCGCCGAGTTGAGCGCCTGCGTGCTCACCGTCGTGTGCGCGTCGAGGGCACTCATGATGGCGTTCATCAGCTCGGTGGTGAGGTCCGGCGAGTTGGCGAACTGCTCCTTGGTGTTGCTCGCCGCCTGCTGACGCAGGGTCTGGGACTCCAGGAGCTTGCCCTTGATGACGTCGTTCACGTAGACCAGTTTGTCCTGGTCGGTCAGCTCCCCCTCGAACAGCGTGTTCACCCTCTCGATGATCTCGGCCAGGCGCGCCTTCTCGCGCTGCTGGACGCTGCCGCTGCCGAGCTCGCCGGCAGGC
>CAZJBN010000151.1:0-9617 GCA_964543955.1 uncultured Bifidobacteriaceae bacterium | reverse complement strand
ACCGTGTCGGCGTGAGCCCGGTGAAGGCCCGGAACTCGTGGCCGAAGTGGGCCTGGTCGAAGTAGCCTGCGCGACTAGCGAGGTCGGCCCAGTCGATCGGTCCGGCCGGGTCAATCGAGAACACGGTGGCGGTGAAGCGGTGGGTGCGGGCCAGCCGTTTCGGCGTGACGCCGATGAGCTCCTTGAACCGCCGCGCCAGATGGGTGCTGCTGACACCGGCTGCCTCGATCAGGTTGCCGACCGGCCCCGCCCCGTTGGCCGCAGCGATGACGCTGCTCGTATGACGGACCAACGCCAGTCCGGGTGTGTCGCACAGCCGTCGCATCAGCTCCTCCTCGAGCAGCGTCAGCATCTCGTGCGGTCCATGCGCCGTGGCCAGCCGGTCTCGCAGCTCAACAATGGCGGGCCGGCCCCAAACCTGCTCTACCGTCACCGGCTGGTCGCACAGTTCGGCCGCGGGCATCGGCAGGAACGGCGCCAGCCCCCACGGCTTGAAGTGCACGCCGACGGATCGGGTCCGAAGTGGGTAGCCGAACTCCCACGCGCGAGTGGGTATGGTGACCACGCAGCCGTCGGCGTACTCGGCCGTCTCGATGTCGGTGCCGGCGCGGATGAGAAACGGCGGCCCGAGGTTGACGATGAGCAGCGCCGCCGGCGCCGGCGGCAGCGTCAGCCGGGTGTACGGCCGCGCACCGTCCAGGTAGTAAAGGTCGTCGATCAGCCCGTCCAGCGGCGGTCGCGGCACTCTGGACACATATTCCACGCGCACAGTATCGCCGCAGGCCGACCTTGCCAAAGCCACGTCTTCGAATGGTGCTTGCCCGGTCAGGGACGGATTCGCAGCTGGCTGGTCACGGCTGCCTGAATCGCTGCGTCCCTAACCCTTTGAATTCACAGATGATCGGGGCGCCGAGCCGCCGACGCACAGACGGCAGCGTCCGGAATGTGTCTGCACGTTCGGACTGCACGATCCTCTCGTTCGGGCCCTCCGTGGCTTTCAATCGATCCATGACTGCTCTGATAGAAACCCCGTGGCGGTCTGGCGAGACGGCAAGGTGGTCTGGGTCCCTCTCACGGAAGGCGGCGGCGCTCCGCGCAGACAGCCGGTGGACGCCCAGTGAATCCGCAACCAGATGGTCGTATGGATCGCTAGCTGGCAAAGAGCAACGCCGAGTTGCCGCCGAGCAACGCGAAGTACGCATAGGCGGCGTCTCCGCCGATGTGCAGCGCCATGCCGGGAAGGATTGAGCCTGACTTCTGCGCGAGGTGTCCATAGATCACCGACGCGATGAAGATGCCCGGCGCGAAGGTGAAGAAGTAGGCGAGGCCTTGTGTGCCATGGAGCAGGGTGAAGGCCGCGCTCGTGACCAGAATCGAGAACGCGGGACCGATGCGCTCCAGATGGCTCTGCATGTACCCTCGGAACGCGGCCTCTTCGACGACCCCGGCGACCGTCGGGTACATGAGCAAGAGAGACCAGCGAAGGGTGATCGGATAGGCACTCGCGTCGGTCGGTGGGCGACTGGCTCCCATCAGGGTGTACATCACATAGAGTCCAGCCATCGCGCAGCTCAACCCCACGATCGTAGCCAGACTCTCGCCAGACCAGGCGCCGGGCTCGGGCCGCCACAGGCGCAGGTGATGCCCGCGAAACGCCGACGTGCTCCGAGGCCACCCGCGGCCGCTGAGCCAGACGAGTCCGGTGCCCAGTCCACACACCATCGTCGCCGCGGCCCACGGAGTCTCGGGCTGCACCCGCATGTTCAGCCGGGCCAGCGCGACCCATGACAACGTGCCAATCAACTGAATCGAGAGGCCGAGCAGGAGAGCAACCGCGACGGTCTTGCCGACCTTCGGCACGGCGGTGGTCGGTGTCGGCCCGGCGACGGCATCACTCATGGGGTTTCCTTGTGGCAGAAGGTGCATGTTCCTGAGGTCCGCGTTCAACGAGCTCGAAGATCCAACACATGGGGCAGCCGCGAAACGCAATCAGGGCGGCAAGAAGCGTGGGCACGATGACGATCGGTTCGTGCGTCCAGACCGCCACCCCGAGCAGCGCAAGACCGACAGCGCCGCGTACGAGCCAGGGCAGGAGAGAGCGGCGCCCGGTCGGGCACGTCGACGCGGTCACGATGTGCTCCCGATCAATTGCTGACGAGCCGCTGCGCGCGCGCGCCGCAAGAGACTCTTCGCGGCCTCGACCGACATACTCAGGCGCTGGCTGATCTCAGCGATCGTGAGTTCCTCGAGATCGCGCAACAAGATGATCTGGCGATAGTGCTCGGGCAGCGCGGCCAACGCGCGCGACAGGTCTATCCGCAACTGATCGGGGGGCATGTGTGCGAATCGCGCCGAGTCTTCGACCGTCTTGAGCTCCTCGACGCTTCGCATGAGCATGAGTGCCGGCAGCGCACAGAGCCGCGCAACGACCTTCACGAGCCAGGCGCCCAGTGCGGCAGGGCTGCGAACACTCCCTACGCGCCGATACACGACGATTAGGGCTTCCTGCACGACGTCCTCCAGGGATGACGAGGCGTAGCACTGAAACCGTGCGTAGCGCTGGATGTCTGGCCGCAGCTGCAACAGCAGCCGTTCGAGGGCCGCCCGGTCGCCAGCCTGAGCCGCTGCGAAGAGGTCTTCGTCGACACGTAGCATCAACCGTCTAGCCTACAAGAGGGGCCGATGTGGAAAAACGGGTCGCGGGCACCAGAGATTTCTTTGAATTCGCCCCATGCGGGCGTCCACGTCCCTGGTCCCTGGGCCCTCGGCGCGAGTATGCGGGAAGGCAAGAAGGGGACTCGCGCAAGAAGTCGCGGGTTCGCTACGCGGCCAAGCGGGATCGGGTGTCAACCGGCATTCACATCCTGCGTCACACGTTCTGCGCGCATCTGGCGATGCAGGGCACACCGATGCGGGGCGTGCAGGAACTGGTCGGGCATCAGAGGCTAGCGGTGACGCAGCGGTACTCGCACCTCACGCCGGCGCCGCTCGACTCGACGATCCGACTGCCCGACAACCGCCGGCAACAGGCGAGTGGCAACAGTTGGGCACCGCCCACGGAGTGATTGCGTAAGTTTTTGGTGGAGAACGGGATCGTTGGCTGGGAGGCAGGGACGGAATTCGCAACTGGTTACTCACGGCGGCGTGACACCGAGTCAGGGGAATCATCAACAGTGCCGCGGTTTGAGAGCGTGCCGGTGAAAAGTGTGGAGGTCGGTGTCCGAAATATGTAGACAGATTTCGCACAGCAATTTCAGCTCTGGGTAGCTCGACGAATACGCCTCGCTTTTGTGGCCGCCGGCGGCCGTGCACCGTCCGCGCGTTCACGTCGCGGTCAACGTCGATTCAGCGTGCCCTGCCTGACTCGGGCGGCGCGAGCGTCGAGCGCGTGGATCACGTCATCCACAGCATCGCTGAAGCCCCAGCCGACGTCCTGCGCACGCACATGGATCCGGCCCAGACGGGCTCTGACGTTCGCGCGTACTTCCTCGGGCAACGTGTCGAACTCCTTCGCCACGGCGTCCAGTCGGATCTGGAGCGCGTTGAAGTAGGGCTCGTCGCCGTAGCCCAGATCCGCGGCTTGCTCCGTTCCCGCCTCCACGAACGTCAGCATGAGGTCGACGGTCCCGGCTGCATCGCCCATTGAGCGCCGGTACTCGACGATCGCCGCGGCTGCGTCGCGCACGCTGACCCGGCGCTTGCTGAGCGTGTCCGGGTAGATCGCGCGGGCGATCAGGCGTCGGTATTCCTCGATGGCGCGACTGCCGGGAGTCAGGCGCGAGTGAAGGAAACGGCGGTTGGCGTCGCTCGCGGCGTAAAGTTCTGCAAGCAGCGACACGAGGCCCTTGTGGTCGAATGCCTCGAGTCGTGCCTTCACGTCGCTCCACTTCTTGCGCTTGGTCGGTTCGGCATGATCGTTTGCTGCTGTCTGGGTCGCTGGCGCCCTATCGCCGTCGAGACCAGCGGTGGTACGCCGCCACCCACTCGGCGCCCTTCGGACGGGGGACAGGCAGGTCGAGATCCACCAGTCGCACCTTCTGACGCTTCCCGCGGCGTCGACAAACGGCGATCAGTTCATCCGCGCCGCTGAGATCGATCTTCTCGACGACCACGGCCTCGCCAAGGATGGTCGCACGAAATGGAAGCGCCAGATACTCTTCGAGCACGGTCAGGAAGGCGGTTGCCTGCTCGGATTCGCCGTAGGCGTCCACCGTTGCCTCCTCGATCAATGCGTCGAGCCGACGCGGACTCGGAGGCCATGATCGGGTTGGCCTTCGCCGTTTGGCAGCCGTTCGATTCAAGACTCCGCGCCTGACCACCGCCACGGGCACGGCGGGCGCCGGCTCCTGCGAGGCCTGACTCTCGAGTCGATGATCAGCAAGCGGGCCGCCGACGACCTCGATGGTGTCCTCCACGATCGCGTTCAGCGTGAAGCCTTCGAACGTCATCAACATGCGGCCGATCTGATCCCAGGTAAACGTCCGGCCATCGACGATGACAAGCGGGCGCGCACCTTCTGTCTCTGGATCCCACTCGATCACGCCAGTGAGCCGGTGCGCCTGCGTGAGCTGCCACCCATGCTCGGTCTTCTCGACGTGTCGAACGCTGAGCCCCTGCCGGATCCGCTCGCGCAAGAGTTTGAACAGGTCCCAGGCGTCGGTCTCGAAATCGCCGAGAATCTCGAACCGATAGCCGCCTCGCACGTCGGGCTGACTGACCTCACGCGCGGACATGGCGTGTCCGGTGGGGACCAGCATCGATCGAATCTCGAATCGGTGCCGCACGCCATCGACATCGGTGACCACGATTGGCGCGATTGGCGTGTTATCGAAGTCGATACCGAGGCGGGCAGCCAACTCCTTGTTGAAACAACGGGAGCAACGTTCGCCCACTGTGGCCACCGAGATTGAATCGTAGGGTTGCAGGATCTTCCCGCACAGGCCGCATCGGCCTCGTTCTTCGCTCCCGTCCCCGTCGTCGTGCCTCATGGCTTCACCCAATGCTCCACCGGCCTCTCCAGGGACCACGCCGAGGACCGGGGAGGAATCCCGTGCCCGCCCACGTTACGAGAGATCAGAGCTCGATTATCAGCTCGAGATGAAATACCGTCGCTTGGGGTCCTGAGGGCTGGTACCAACCTCACGAACCAGCCCACGCTCCACCAGTCGAACCATGCGCGTGCGCGTGGCGCGCGGCGTCAGGCCGATCGCCTTCGCGACCTCGCTGGTAACGTGCCCGGCGCCGTCGCTGAGGGTCGCAAGGATGGCCTGCTCCGTCTCGTCGAGCGCCGTGGCGCCGACTTGCTCGAGCCACAGCGTTACCCTGAACCGGTTGCCGATCTCCTCGAGCGTCGGCGGGGCAAGCCCTGCATCGCGGCAGGCAGCGATCATGCGCTGGATGCCGCTGCCCCATTGCTCGATCAGACCCAGCGCGTGAAAGGTGCGGCCGATCACGCGATTTCGCAATCGGGAGATCCCTCGCGGCAAGTCTTCCAGCGTGAGCCCGAACGGCAGGAGCCCCGGATTCTCCACCTCGAGCCGGTCGTCGAAGATAGCGAGACGAATCGGCGCGCCTCTTTGCGCGTAGTCCGCATGGACCACCGCGTTCACCACCGCCTCGCGGACCGCAATCGGCGGAATACTCCAGCGCTCGCGACGTCGGACATGGCCAATATCCGCTCCGTGCAGGGCGTGCTTCTCAACAAACGCGATGGCCTCTTCAACGGCCCGGATCAAATGCGCGCGAATCTCCGTGCCGTCCACGATGCGACTCTTGTCGACGCCGTGGAATCGTCCGGCTTGGATCCAAGCGTCCGGGAAGAGTCGCTCGCGGCCCTTCCCAAAGAGAAGCATGCCGCCAACCGTCGGCACATTCCGGCCTTGATGGGTTGTTACCAGCCGTAGGGTCTGCAGATCGGTCCGCCGAAGACGTCGAACTGGTGCGAACGACTCGGAAGCGGCTCTGAAGTCCAGCGCTTCCGAGTCCAACCCCGGCATTGGCTGCTCGTCGTACGCTTCTCCGCGAGCGAAACGGCGCAGCTCATCGATCAGTTCAGGGTCGGCCCGCCGATTGGTTGAGCCAACGCGGATGTAGACGCCTCGCTCCAGACCCTCCCGCCGTATGTAGTGCGGCCGAACCGGGCTGGCGTACACCTGGATGGCCAGAACATGGCTTCGCCGCCAAGGGACGATCTCCAACTCCGGCACCAGCCGCGGCACGATGTGATCGCTGATGAGGTTGGCCAGACGCTCTTCGAGATCGAGTGGCTCCTTGACACCGCGGACATGTCGCGTTCGGTCTTCGACCCCGATAAGCACCGTCCCTCCCGACGTGTTGGCAAATGCGACGAGGCTGCGGAGCACTCCGTCGGGGGAGGACAGATCACGCTTGAATTCAAGCGTCTTCCCCTCTGTACGTTTGAGCAGGTCGAGAAGGTCCACGAGCTCAGAAGTATACTCTGAAGCGCTGGCCGCCACCGCGCTTCAGAGCTTGATGCGCGTCCAGAAGGGCGTGAGCGCACGGCCCGACGCTCTCGGTAGACTCTCAGCTGCCGCCGAAACACCAGGCTGGGATTCGACCTTCGCTGAATTGCGCCAACATGTTGATGGCATTAGCGTTGCGCGTTTCGCAAGTGCCGGCCAGTTTCATCTCTCTCGGAAATCAGTCGAGATCAGAACCCACAACGGCTTGAGCCCTGAGAGGTTGGCGTTCTCGAACTGAATTGGCTGGGTGTCAGGGACGATTTTCGACACTACCTCGTCCATGCCGCCTGACGTTCCGTTCGTCTCCATGTCTCCTTGAACGCGTGCAGGAGAGCCGATCTTTCGGGCTCACGCGCTACTGCCGCGTCTGGTTCTCGGCGACGCGGGTCAGCGGCGCCGCTTCGACCGGGAGGCGCGCTGGGCGCGCGCGATCGACACCGCCTCCTTGGCCCAGGCGACGAGCATGTCGCCGTCCTCGAGGATTCCAGCCGGTACGCTGTGGTACTGCATCTTTCCTTTGCCGCGCGGGCGATCGGGAAAGGGCTGAAAAGGGCGCGCGCCCGCCGCCTCGCGCCTGCCGCGCGTGTCATCGTCGGCCTTCAGGTAGAGCACGTCGCGAGACACGAGTGCAAAAAACAGATCGCCGGCGTAAAGGCCGACGCCGCCGAACATGCGCTTCGACGCAATTGGACCGAGCGGGTCGAGCTGCTCGAGCACGAAATCGACGAAGCCGTCAGAAGCTGGCATGCTTGGGCGATTCTAGACCCAGCACGGCCGCCAGCCACGGCTGCCAACTCCGCGCGCGGATCGCCTCGACCTCGGCCGGGGTTTTCCCGTACACCGACGGCACCGTGTACACATACTGGCTGGATCGACCGGCGTCTTCAGTCTTCATCCGCCTTCGACACTCGCCCGTGCTGGTTGACGATTGCTGCAGGAACGGAGAAGCGACGATGGCTCCTCGACTCAGTGATCCACTCGTATGGCAGCACGACCGCCTCCGGAATGTCTACCGCCAACGGCCCAGTTCTGTGTCCGGATCCACAGAGCCCACCACGTCGTGCAACTGGGCCACGAATGCGCGAAGACGTTGGTGTTCATGGGCCGCCTCCCACAATCGCTTGAGCCGACGAACCCTGGCCCGCTCCTGTCGTGCGCGCTGCCGGGCCGCTTCTCGTTGCCGTTCGAGTTTCTTCCTGTCTGAGTCGCCTGCGCTCCTGCTCCTCGCGCTGCGCCTTCTTTTGAAGCGCCGCCTCGATCAAGCCAATGACGACGTCGTTGAGCAGATCTTCAAGCCGCCGGGTCTTGCCGTCCTTCCAGGCGTGCCGGGTGCCCCAGACGTTCTCGATGTTCAGCACCAGCGTGCCCGAACTGACCAGATCGTACGGTGCAGGCCTGCTCCAGGAGTACTTCTTCGCGTCGGCGAGTTCCTTAGCCGTTTGTACATGGCGCACCTGCTTGCTCGGCTCCCGCAAGCTGACCTCGAGAGTTCGTTCAGGGCCGTGAGGATCGTCTTGCCCTCTTTGGTCGCTGCTGCCTGATGCCCTCGTTGCTCGAGCGCGTTGAACAGCGCCTGCAGCAGACGAGACGCGCGGGCAGGGTCTCTTTCGAGACGTTGATGTTCAGCCGGGGCAGCTTGTTGTGCCCTTACGGGACCTCGCCGCGCTTCTGCGCGGCCCAGTACGTCCTTGTTTCGGCAATCGCCGGATGCCTGACCCTGAGGTCGTCTGGTACTCCGATTCTGTTGTGCGGTTCGAGTTCGAATGCGATGAGAGGATGCATCGCGCCCTCTGGTTCGTCTGGCGGAGGATCAGGGCGGTCCGAACCCCACAGCGTCACCGACTCGCGGCCGTCTCTCGCAGGCGGCAGTGGTGGACGATGAAGCTTCTGGCCGGCAGCATGGCGCGCCCAATAGCCGCGCGGCGGCACCGGGTGTCGTGGCGGCGGCATGCCTTTGCCGAGGCCAACGTTCGACAAGCCATACTCCTTGGCGAGCGTATCAACCGGCTCCGTCCAGACGCGGTCGTACAGTGCCTTTCGTGTCAGCGTGACGCTCAGAGGCGTTCGCCCATGCGGCGCTACGCGGCGGTTCGCCGCGGCTTGGCCGTGAGCGGCGCGAGGCTCAAGCGAAGCTTGAACGGCTTCAGGAGGCGGTTGAGCGTGTCCTGTGTCGGGTTGTGGCGGGGGTTGATCGCGCGCAGCACGTTCGGACTGGCCATGCGCACCTTGGCCGCGAACTCCTTGACACCCATCGCGCGGATCACCTTCCCGAGCGCCAGTTGCAGGTCCACGCCCTCGTCGATCGACGCCAGCAGGAACTCACGGGCGAATGTGGCATTGCGGAGATCCTTCGCGAGCCCGATGTTCCAATCTTCACTTCGTCGCGCCACGATGTTTGCCCTCCTGGTAGACGCTCCACGACTCCTGCGCGCGGACCACGTCCGTCGTCTGGGTGGACTTGTCGCCGCCGAGCAACAGCAGCACGAGTTGCGGGCCATCCTTGCCGAAGTAGATCCGATACCCCGGCCCGAACATGACGCGCGCTTCCCACACACCGCCGCCCACGCTCCTGTGGTCACCGAGGTTCCCGGTCGAGAAGCGGAGCGCCCTGGCCTGAATCCGCGCGCGCGGCGTGACGTCCAGCGTGTCCAGCCATTCGCGGTCTGGGTTCTTGCCGTCAGCGGTCAGGTACTCCCGGACGTCCATCGTCAGCGACTCACGCTAAAGTATCTCATACGATAAGAATCAAGGCGGTCGAACTTCAGGGCCGGCGAGAGCGGGTCATGACGTCGGGTTCGGCGACGCTCGCCCCCCAGGGAAACACCCGTCTGGGATTCGAACTCGCTTCGGCAGAGGCAAACGCGTTGACGGCGTGGAAGTTGGCAGGATTCGGCGGCCTCGGCTCCGCTCAACCCAGAAGCGGAGCACGTGCATGTCGAACCGCCAAACTACTGTGAGAGAATAACTTGGAGCGCCGTGAAGCGATTGGCTGGGTGTCAGGGACGATTTTCGACACTACCTCGTCCATGCGGCGTGAGGAACCCAACCCGCCCTCTGAACGCGCGCCGTAGCGCCGACCTTTTGGCGGCGCACTCCCGCCGCTCACCCGGGTGCGGTCGATCGAGATCGTCCCTG
>CAZJBN010000150.1:0-9848 GCA_964543955.1 uncultured Bifidobacteriaceae bacterium | reverse complement strand
ACCCCGGGCACCCGTGCACCTTGCGCACCCTGCGCACCCGTGCACCCCGGGCACCTGTGCACCTGTGCACCTGTGCACCAACGGTTCTTATCGATCCGTCCCCGCGCTCGCTTCCATCGTGCTCACGTAGAGCGGGTTGAACAGCAGCTTGAACGTGTTGTGCGGCTGGCCTCGCCAGCCGGGCCTGAACCCGTAGACGACCGCCTGACCTTTGCCGACCGGCACGCGAGCGCCCGCCACGCGTCCTGCCAGGTACCGCTCGCCGCCCAGTTGCCAGCCGCTGGCGAGGAAGTCCTTGCTGGCGTACTCGACGAAGACATCCACGTTCCTCGGCGCGCGCTGCTTGCCTTCGGACGCGGGCGGGACGATGGTCAGGACCTGGCTCGAGTTGAACATCGCAATCGCATTCGGCTCCATGCCGTAGGCCAGCGGATGCTCGGGCTTCGTGTTGATGCGGATGAGCGTGCCGGGGATGAAGAACTCCGTCGGCCGGGTCCCGGCGATGGCGTTCCGGATCGGCAGGTCGAGCGTGCTGATGGCGAAGTCCACGGCGCTGTCCCACGCGACGAGCGTCCCGCCGTTCTCGACGAAGGCGCGGATGCGTGCCGCGCCGTCCACGCCGACGCCTCCGGCGAACTCGTCCGGCATGTTCCCAGGGAGGTGTCCGTTGAGAATCCGGCTGGCATCCTCGTCCGCGAGGATCAGCACGTCGAACTGCGAGAGATCACCCGTTCGGATGTCGGCGTTCGACACGTTCCTGTAGGTGAACTCGTACTGCTCGAGGAGCCAGCGCGTCCAGCCCTCGTCCATGTTGCCCATCCAGCTCTTGTAGAGGGCGATGCGCGGCGCGCGCACGGATCGGGCGTCGGCAGGAGGCGCAGCCGTTGCGCGGAACATCACGCCAAGTGCCCGGCCTTCGCGGTCCACGGCTTCTCGGTCGACGCCGGACGCCAGCACCGTGCCGTCTGGGGCCCACGCCACGCGGGCGCCGGCCTTCAGAAGTCGGTTGACGGCCTTGACGCCCATGTTGAGGTTGGGTGACATCGCATAGACGGTGCCCTCGCCCTCGACACCGCCAGGCGCCGGCGGCACCTCGTCGACCATTTTCGACGGCAAGGGAAACGCCTCCGTCACGCGGTCGGCCTTGATGCCCATCTGCAGCGACAGCTCGTAGCCGGTCATGTCGTACGGCCGATCGGGCGGTCCGCCGGGATACAGCCGCCGCTCCGGATACGTCTTGGGCTCCATGAGATCGACCACGTGCGGGCGAAACGCCTGTGGGCCGAGCACGTAGGTACCTGCGGGATAGGTCCTGCCTCCAGCCTGGAACGACTGATCGGCCTGCCGCACCTCGATGCCGCCAAGCCTCATCGTCCGGAGGAACTCGACCGTGCGGGTGGGATCGTGCTGGGCGGCGAGATCGATCACGTATGCGTACGGCCCGCCCTGTGCCTTCTCGCCACGCTCGATCTGGCGCGTGCCCATGAACCAGATGTTGAAGAGGAGATCCTCCTTGAGCTTGGCGGCGTAGTCGAGGGTGGCCTTGGATGCCGTGTCCATGTAAGTGACGGCGTCGCGCAGGTGCCAGCATCCGCCAAGCCACGGATTGGTGTAGTCGGTGGTCGGCGTCTTGGCGGGCATGTTGCCGTTGGCTTCGCCAAAGGTGTCCGGCACCTCGTCGGCGGTGTAGCAGCGCGGCGTGGCCATGCGGTAGAGCGCGGTCTCGGTGAGGTAGCCGGCCATGTTGTGGAAGTCCGGCACGCCCCGCATGCTGCCGTTCCACCACATGTCGAACGTGATGCCGCTCACGTAGCCGGGCTTGCCCTCGAGATCGAAGCGCTTGCGCATGTGTTCGCCAATCTGGTTGACCGTACTCACGAGCAGCGGATCGAGGTTGGGGTTGACCGGGTTCTTCATGGGCGGTCCCCAGATGCGTCCGGGGAACGGCGAGCTCTGATGATGGTTGTAGACGATCTGCGGGAACCACCGGTGGTAGAGCTGACGTCCGACGTTGGCGGTCTCGGCCTGCGTGAACATGTACCAGTCGCGGTTGTTGTCGTGGCCGATGTAGTGGTGGTACATCTCCGGCGGGCTGGTCGTCTCGAACGGCGTGCCGAGATGCTTGTTGTACCAGTCGGTGACGATGTCGAGGCCGTCCGGGTTGAGCGTGGGCATGGCCAGGAAGATGACGTTGTCGCGGATGCGCTTCGCCTCGTCGGTCTCGCTCGTCGCGACCCACCACGCGAGCTCCGGCATGTGCTGCGAGTTGGCAATCTCGCTGGAGTGCATGCCGCCGTCGATCCAGACGATGGCCTTGCCGTCCTTCGCGAGCGCGCGTGCCTCGGCCTCGTTCGTGCCGCGGGCCGTGGCCAGCCGTCGGGCGATGTCCCGATACCGCTCGCGGTTCTTCAGGTTCTCCTCGCTCGACACGAGCGCCACGATCATCGTCTTGCCGAGCGTTGTCTTGCCGATCTCCTCGATGACGACACGATCGGAAGCGGCGTCGAGTGCGCGGAAGTAGGCGAGATCACGCTCGTAGTTGAACGTCTTGTAGTCGGTGCCTGGCACGAAGCCGAAGAAGTCCTTCGGCTCGGGGACGGCAGCCGCCTGGGTGGCGCTGCTGCGCGACTGCGCCGCGCCGGAGAAGGTGAGCGTCAGAAGTGACAGGCAGATGAGAGCGGTGATGCGAGCCATGGAGCGCATGGTAGCACCGGCTCGAGCGCGCGGCCCGGCTTGCGGCGGCCGCGCGGGGGTTGGGCTCCAGGCTTCAGGCTTCAGGCTTTAGGCTTCAGGAAGGCCTTGGGTTTCTTCTCCAGAGCCTAGAGCCTGAAGCCCAAAGCCTGAAGCCTACTTCTCTCCCCTCCGAAGTCCCAGGAACCGGGCAACGCCGCGCGCGGCCTTGCCAAGCGATCGCCCGACGGCGCTGGCGGTCTCCTTCAAGGCTCCGCCTGTCGCCTGCCCTGTCTTCGACATGGCCAGGCCGGCGGCATCCCCGGCGGCAACGAGCGCATCGAGGCCGGTATCGCCGCCGAGGATCGGGGCCTGGTGTGCACGGAACCCCAGCTTCAGGGCAAGGACCTCGAAGGGATGCGCCGAGTCGAGGCTGGCGCGCGCCGATGAATCGAAATCCGAGCGCATCTTCCCGACCAGTTGCCAGCGTCGTGAGTGGATCCACTCCGCGCCGTTCAGTGGCAGGTCCGGCTCGCCGAGGTTGATCACGCGGCTGTTGGTCAGGCGCTGGCCCGAGTCGCAGGTGTCGCTGCCGCATCCCCATTTGCAGTGGCTACGGTCAAGGTAGGACGCATGCTTGCCGCGCGACACGTACACGGCCGGGCCGCCAGCCACGGCTTCGACGGCCCCGGCCGGTGCGCCGCTGCTCGCGTCGCAGATCGTGCCCTGGTGGGCCGCGGCGTACCAGTACACGGCCTCCCATCTGCTGGCATCCTCACCCACGCCGGCGACGAGCGCCGAGACGTGTTCGACGTCGAGCGCGTGCGACGGCCGTCCGCAGTCCCGAACCCAGAGGTGGAAGTACTTCAGCTCGACCTCTTGGCGTCGGTCCGCCTGCTGCCCGCGGGGCGTGACCTGTCCGTACAGTGTGCCGTCGCGCCGAGCGAGCCGCGGATCGCGCGTGCCTGGTTCGAAGCTGGCGGGAAGCACGTCGCACTCGCCCGCGCTCAGGACGAGGGTCGGCCTGAATCGATCGAGGAGTGCCTGTTCGAGGGCATCGGCAAGGCCATCGCGGTCGAGGTCCTGCGCATTGGCGAGGGAGGCGGCGGCCAGCGAAGCGACCGCCAGCAGTAGCGTGCGCGCGATCACGACCGCGGGCGTTTCCGGACGCGGTCGATGGCCGCCTGCGTCCAGGCCAGCGCGGCGGGGATGCCGGCGAGTACCCAGAGCACGACCGCGGCAGAGGCGGCTTCGTGGTGGGAGCGGGGCGTCACGAATTCAAGGATGACATAGTGGGAGAGGCAGGGCAAGAAGATGGAGAGATGTGAAGATCTTGTGATGTGGAGATCTGGAGATCGATCTGTCGATCTGGAGATCTGATGACCTGTCGAGCGATCGTGGCGATCCAGCTACCGCCGTCGAGGGCGCGAGATCACCAGATAGGTCGACAGATCATCAGCTCGATCAACCGATCACCAGATCAATCGATCACGAGATCGATCTCCAGATCACCACATCACCAGGTCACCACATCTCGCGATCTTACTGCGTCGGCCTCAGGATCTGCCGGAACGTCAGTGTGTTGATGTCGCGGAACATCGGCGTCCGCGGGGGAAGGAGACGGGGCAGCAGGAAGTCCGTGTCGAAGTTGTAGCCGCGCGTCGGGGCGCCGTAGACGATGTCGCAGCACTTGTAGGTGCCGACGGCCTGGCGGCTGGTGTAGAAGCTCACGAGCGAGCCGCGGTAGTTGAGCGTCGCATCGGACCATGTCTCCAGGTACCGGATGAAGTTGTGCGCCCCGCCGTCGGTCCCGAAATCGTTGTGGTCGTTGCCATTGCTCGTCGGCCGTGCGAAGCTGAGGCCCTTGCCTCCGATGATGGCCACGCGATACCAGCTGGTTGCTGCCTGACGCGCGTGGGCCCGGTTGCCCTGGGTGCCGTCCAGCGTGCCGAACCCGGTGATCGTCGCGTCGTGTGGATTCACGAACGAACGGATGTCGTTCCAGGAGTTGGAGAGGAACGTGACCGCGTCAGCGATGATCGCCGCCGACACGTGATCCCCCCCGTTCTCGACCTTGCCGGGCACGGACCCGAATCCGACACCGCCCGCGCACGCCGGGCTCGTGCCGTTCGGGACTGCAGTGTCCGAGCACGCGTTGTAGTTGCCCTGGACGTACACCGGGTTCTCCGACGCCACCGTCAGGCCCTGCGTGCCGTTGGCCGGCAGCCGTCCTCTCCCGCCGTTCACCAGCTTGATGGCGCGGCGGAAGAAGAAGGCGCGGTTGACCCGGGCGACGTTCCGGTCGATGGGCGTCTGATACAGGTTGTAGACGTTCCCGTTGGGCGTGTAAGGGGATGCCACGTTGATCATCCTCCCGGGCACCAGGCGAGGTTGGCCGCCGTAGGTCTCCGGCAGGCCGTTCTCGTTGACGTCTTCGGCCCAGCGCGCGGTACCCTGCGCATCGACAAACGGTGCGTCCAGCACACCGTTCGGCGTGCTGGAGGCGCTCGCCGGGTTGATGTTGTCCTCGAAGCCGAACTCGCCCGTCTCGCGATCGTCCGCGTAGGTGAAGCCCGCCCCCCCGTAGCTCTCCTCGATGACGCCATCCGAGCCCAGGTCACGGTTGGTCCGGCGATCCGAGAAGTAGACCACGAACCCGGTGATGTCCATCGCGCAGGTATCCGGGCCCGCGCCGTTGACACACGCGCTGCTGTTCGACGTCCCGATCGTCCCCTCCAGCCATCGCTTGAGGTTGAACACGTCCAGCTCGACGTAGTGCATCACGCCGCCCCAGTACAGGCGCTGCTGGTTGTTGAACACCTGCCGGATTCCGGTGCCGAACCCTGTCGTGATCCGCGGACGGTTACCCTGGTCGTCGCGCAGCATGCCTTCACGCGCGTCGTACAGGATGTTGGGCCAGTAGTTGTTCACGTCGGACGACGGGACGACGGCGTCGACGTCGATGGGACAGCCGTCGGTTTGCGAGTTGCGGGCGCCGCCGTTCGTCGGGAACGTGTCCTTGTACCGCTGCACGCGGATCACGGCGTTCGGGTGAGGGTTCACGCAGTCCAGGCTGAGGTGCGCACTGTCGATCGTGCCGCCGGCCGACAGGCGGCCGCCGGAAAAGCCCAGGCCCAGAATCTCCATCGTGACGTCCGTCCAGTCCCCGTTACGATCCTGCCTGTTGATCAGGATGTAGCCATCGAGGCTCGGCGTGCCGAGGGTCGTCCGGTACCCCTCCTCGAAGACGCCGGTGGACTCGGCGAACGGCTGGTTGAGCGTCAACCCGGCCCTCGGCGTAACCGAAATTGCGCCGGCCAGGCGGACGGGGCTGACGCCAGCCGTCCATACGACGTCGGGCAGGGTGGTGAGGTCCGCGGGCTGATCCGAGAGCAGAATCCGGAGCGTCGCCATGTTGAAGAAACGCTGCCGGCCCACGGCCGAGCTCGTCACCTCCCCAACCGGCGGCCGGCGCACGAGGTCCATCGGCGAAGCGCCGTCGCTCACGATCGGCAGGTCCAGGCGCCGCGCACCCGTCCGGCCGTTCTTCAGCCAGCCGTTCGACGTGCCGACAGAGACGTTCGTCCACGTCGGGTCGTTCTCCGCCGTGCCAAGGTTGCCGACCAGACTCCCCTGGTTGGCGGCCAGCACGAAGCAGTTGCCGTTGATCGCCGTCGGCGCCGACGGGCATCCGGCGGCCTTCGCCACGCGCACCGTGCCGTTGTGGGTGGTCTGCCCGTTCGACAGGTGCGTCCGGATCACCTCTCCCACCGCCGTCACGCGGTCCGCGAGGGTCAGCGTGGCGCCGTCCTCCTGCTTCAGGAACAGATGCTGGTTGGTATGGATACGTCCACCGAACGAGAAGTTGGGTCCGGCGAAGAAGCTCAGGTTGTTCTCGGAGAACAGGCCGAACTGGAACACGGGAATGGCGATCGTCTGCATCGTCCGGCGCATGCGGACCTCGGCATTCCCCATTGTCCGGGCCGTGACCTCCACGTCGTACGGCGTGATGAGGCCGACCAGACCCTGGTAGGGACCGGCCGCGATCGTCGTGCCATCCGGGTTGTCCACGTCCGGCTGGCCGTCGCCGTCGTCGTCGCGGAACGCGATGCGGTAGCCGCGGCTCCCGTCCGGGCGGACGTAGGTGATGCCCGGCAGGTTCGGCTCCGTTCCCGCATCGTCCAGCGCCCCCAGTTGGGCGGGTGTCGGGCTGAAGTTCCCGGCAAAGAGGTCGCCGAGGTCCGCGGTCAGCTTTTCAACGCCCGCGTGTGCCGCGGCATACGCCTGCGTCTGGTCGCGCTCGATGCCGCCAGCCACCTGGTCCGCGTTCACCATGACGAGAAAGCCCGCCACCAGCGCGGACATCAGCATCGTCACGAGCAGTGCCGCCACCAGCGCGATGCCGCGTTCGTCTGTCGATCGCCTCATCGAAGTCTCCATCACCGATATCGATCCACGAAGGCCATGCTCCGCAGGCTCACCTGCGTATAGAGCGTGTTCTGGGACTGCCGGCCGTTCTCCTGGCTGTTGCCCGTCACACCGGTGCCGGCCCGCATCGACAGCAGCACGTTGACCTTGCGAATCTGATTCACCGAGCAGGGATCGGGACTGCACGCGCCGCCGGTCGAGAGGTCGTCATCATCCATGCGCACCGCCACGGGGTTCCCGACGGCATCGGCGATGTCGTAGGTGAGCCGGAGCGCCTGCACGCCGAGGCCAACGGCGTTCTCCTGGCCGCCGCCGACGATGCGCATGAGGCGCGGTGTCTGGGGGTCCGTCTCGGCGTCGACGAAGTAGGTGACCATGCGGATGCGCGTCGCCTCCGTCGTGCGCTCGATCTCGTTGCCGTCGGCATCGAGCTCCGGCACGTCGGGATCTTCCGGAGCCTGGGCCTTGAGCTGGTTGATGGTCCCCAGCCGCGTCAGCGAGACGTCGAACTGGTTGAGCCTCAGCGGGTCGATGTCGATGCCGGTCCCGAACGTGACGACCTGATCTTCCACGTCGGTGATCTGCATCAGCACGGACGAGTTGCCCTTGGTGAGCATCAGCAGGTCCCCGGCCCGCAGGTTGTCGCTCCGGACGTCCGGGTCGTCGGAGATGTCCACGGACTCATGAATGACGAGCGAACGGCCGTTGGCCGCGATGGACGAGATGGGCACCGGGCCGAAGAGGTTGTCCGCCGCCAGCGTCGTGATGACGTCCGTGCACTCCCCGTTCAGCATCGGACCGAGGCCCGCGCCAACGATCACGGCCGGAAGCGAGCCGTCGGCCGGGAACACGTCGACACCCGGGCAGTCGTCGGTCGGGCCAGGGCCCGGGCGGTTGATCGCATTGGCCCCGAAGCCGTTCGGGATCCCCACGCGGCGGCCGACCGGCAGCCCCTGCCCCACCTGCAGCAGGTCGCGCTGCATCAGATCCATGGCCGCCCGCAGGTGGCTGTTCATGTCGAGCATCTGCTTGGCCGCGGACTCCGCGCGCATGGAGCTCGTCATGATCTGCGTCGCGCCGGCCAGCACGACGAGCATGATGCCCGTCGTGATGAGCAACTCCAGCAGCGTGAAGCCCGACTGGTTCGTCCGGACGCGTGACGTCATGAGAAGCTCGAGATGAAGGTCGTCAGGCGATACTCCCGACGCCGCTGGCCGAAGGCATTCGAGCCGTCGTAGCGGATGGTGACCGTGACCCGCCGGAGATTGGGACTTCCCTCCACGTCGCAGATGTCGATCCGGCGTGTGTACCCGGAGAGCGCCACGTCGTCGTCCGTGCCGAACAGGCCATCCGGACCCGGCAGCACCTCCACGCCGTCGTCGTCGGCGGTGTTGACGAGCCCGTCCGGACCCGGCGCCTCCATGGGGACGTCACCGTTCAGGAACACCCCGCCGGCCGTGGCCACCGTCCCGGCGGGGCAGTTATCCGGGGCGGAGTCGTTGCGGATCTGGGCCCACAGGATGGTGTGCGTGTCCCGCGCCGAGTGCACACTCTCGATCGCCTCCCGCGCCTTCTCGCGCGCGATCAGGTTGGGTGACGACGTCGATGCGATGGCGAGGCCGGCGTAGAGCACCTGCGCCAGCGCCATCAGCGCCACGGTGAGGATGAGCATGGCCACCAGCGCTTCGATGAGCGAGAAGCCAGCGTCGGACCGCCGAGGTTCGTTCGTCATTTCGTCCACGCCGCACCGTTCCAGAGCCACCGCTCGATGGTGGCCGTGGGACCGAGAATGGTGACCGCGGTCGCCGTCAAAGGATCGTCGGGCACCGCAAGAGAAATGGTGGCGTTGATGGGGTTGTTGCCCGCGTCGATGAAGGCACCTTCGCTCGAGAACATCACGGGGTTCGCTCCGCCAAGCGACACGGCCACGCCATTGCCGAAGAGGTTCGGCGTGTCAGGCAGATCCGGGGTCAGCATGTATTCGATACCGCCCTCGAACACCATCTCCTCGAGCGGATCGGGAGCCGCCATGTTGCCGTCCTCGTCCGGCACAGCGCGGACCAGGCTCTGCACCCGGTTCGGCTCCACGAACCGAATCTCGATGTCCCGCCGCCGCGCGATGGCGGTCTCACGATGCCGCTTGAGGAACGCATCCAGCTGCTGCGCGCCGCTCTCCCCGCGCGCCATCCGGACGACGGTCGTGGTCACGCCAATCGCGATGCCGGCCATCACGCTGATGATCCCGGCAATCACCAGGAGCTCCATCAGCGAAAAGCCACGTTCGTCCGAGAACCGCTGCCTCATCCAACCAGCTCTAGTGGCAAGACCCGCGCCGTGGGTGGAAATACCTGACATGATGGCACTTGGTGGTATTCGGAGGGGAAAAACAGGACTCTTGGTGTCTGGATCTGGAACAATCGATCGACACTCCTGTAAGCGGCCGAACGCCTTCCCCTTTCAGTTATCGGACGTCCGACACAGGGTGCGCAGTCGGGCGACCGGCGCCCTGGCGGGGGAAAAGGGGTCAGGCGTCTTTTTTTCCGCACCAAGGTGGCGGAAAAAAAGACGCCTGACCCCTTTTCCTACTGCTCCTCCATGAACGGGTAGCGGAAGTCGGTGGGCGGCACGAACGTCTCCTTGATCGTCCGCGCGCTGACCCACCGGAGCAGGTTCATCTTGGACCCCGCCTTGTCGTTCGTGCCCGACGCGCGTGCGCCGCCAAACGGCTGCTGCCCCACCACGGCGCCGGT
>CAZJBN010000149.1:771-9981 GCA_964543955.1 uncultured Bifidobacteriaceae bacterium | reverse complement strand
GCAGGAACGCCGCCTGGCGCATCGCCTCGAACATGTCGAGGTCGTTGTTGCTCGCCGCGCCGTCGGTGCCAAGGCCCGTGGGCACGCCGGCGGCGAGATAGTCCAGCACCGGGGCCACGCCGCTGGCCAGCTTCATGTTGCTCTCCGGATTATGCGACACCGCCACGCGCCGGGCCGCGAGCATGCGCACTTCGTCCGGGGTCACCCAGACTCCATGGGCGCCGAGGGAGACCGGCGCCCAGAATCCAATGCGATCCAGGTACGCCGCGGGAGTCGTCTGATACCGCTCCCGCGCGATTCGAACCTCGTCTTCGGTCTCGGCCAGGTGAATCTGCAGCGGGACGCCGTATCTGATCGCGAGGTCGCGGCTGGCCACGAGCGTCGCTTCGTCGAGCGTGTACATCGAATGCGGGGCCACCGACGGCGTGATCAGCTCGTCCTCGTGAAACTCCTCGATGAAGGCCTCGGCCCTCGCCAGCCCCTCGGCGGGCGTCTTCGCGTCGGGGACCGGAAACTGGATGATGGTCTGGCCGAGCACGCCCCTCAACCCGGCGTCGCGCGTGACGCGCGCGATCTCCTCCTCGAAGTAGTACATGTCCGTGTAGGTCGTCGTGCCGGAGCGGATCATTTCCAGGACGGCCAGGCGCGTCCCGATTCGCACGAACTCCGGCGTCACGGTCTTCGCCTCTGCCGGGAAGATGTACTTCTGAAGCCAGTCCATCAAGGCCAGGTCGTCGGCAAGCCCGCGGTACAGCACCATCGGCGCATGGGTATGCGTGTTGATCAGGCCCGGCAGGACGATGTGGCCGTTGAGGTCGATGGTTTCGCGCGGGGCGAAGCGCTCGCGGATCTCGTCGGGCGTGCCGACGGCCACGATGTCCCGTCCGTCGATGGCGACGCTTCCTGGCGATACGATGCGGCTGTCGACGTCCAGCGTCAGGACCGTCGCGTTGGCGAGGACGAACGAGACCGGCTGGCGCGGGCCCTGCGAGGGAGCGCACTGAGCCAGGCTCGCCACGGCAGCGGCAATGGCGATGATGAGGTGCGCCCGGCGCATGGTCAGCCTGATTCTACCTCCGGTGGGCTATGCTCTCCGGGTGCTGCGCCTCGTCACCCACCCGCTCGTTCACGACTGCCTGGCCCAGTTGCGCGACAAGGACACGCCGCCCGGGCGGTTTCGCGAGCTGGCGACACGAATCAGCGTCCTGCTCGGCGCGGAGGCGTTGAGGGACCTGGCGCAGCGTGACGTCGAGGTCCAGACACCGCTCGGTCCGGCGCCGGGCGTACGCATCGCGGTGGACGTGGTCCTCGCGCCGGTCCTGCGCGCAGGGCTGGGCATGCTGCCCGGGCTCCTCGAACTGGTCCCCGACGCCCGCGTGGGTCACATCGGCCTCCAGCGCGACGAGCAGACCGCCATCGCATCGCAGTACTACTCCAGGCTGCCTCCGGATCTCGAGGAGAGCCACGTGATGTTGATCGATCCGATGCTGGCGACGGGCGGCAGCGCCGTCGCGGCGCTCGACAAGCTGTCGGAAGCCGGCGCCCGCGACCTCTCACTGGTGTGCATTGTCGCCGCGCCCGAAGGGGTGTCGCTCGTCGAGCGCGCGTATCCCCGTGTGCCGATCTACACGCCGGTCGTGGATCGCGAGTTGAACGCCCGCAAGTTCATCGTGCCGGGGCTTGGCGATTTCGGCGATCGGCTGTACGGCACGCTGTAGGGCGGACCCGTAGGGCGGAACTTCAGTTCCGCCATGCTAGAATCGTCTTTTCACCACCCGGACGCGCGCTTGGCTCAGCGGTAGAGCACCGCCTTCACACGGCGGGGGTCCTAGGTTCGAATCCTAGAGCGCGCACCACTCAATAGCGACACACGCGGCACAGCGCACGGTCGCGGTGTACCATACAAAGGTGGCCGCCAACGCACCTACCGACGACAAGCCGATCGTCACTGCCGATCCAAAGCGGTCCATCGACGCCAGGAAGGCCGCCCTGAACGACACGCAGCGCGCCATCTTCGTCGCCTACGTGCGGGCGGGCGTCGCGCCGCTGGAGGTGCTCGCGAATCTCGAGGCCGACATGGCGCGTGGATGGAACGCCGACGCAGGCGTGCCGGTGTCCGGGTGAGGCGCCACGTCTCCGGGCGACGCTGAAACGCCCTGGCGGAGCTGAAAATCCGCCCTGCAGTTTTCTCGGTGCCTCGGCGTCTCGGTGGTCCTGTCCGTCCTGAAGGCCTCCCGGTACCTCGCTGTCTCGGTGGTCCCGACCGCCGGTCACCCCGTCTTCACTTCCCCATACGCCGGCTCCGCCTCGTCCTGCCCCGAGAACTCGAGCACGAACAGCTCGCCCCGCGACGAGTCGGCGATGAACCGATCGGCATCGTGCCTCGATCGCTCCGCGAACTGCAGCGCCTGCTCGCCCGTGCGGTAGAAGTAGCTCGCCCGTCGTCCCGTGTGCACGGCGGCGTCCTGGCCGTGTGGAACCACGTAGACGTCGACATCGAAGACGGCGACGATCGTTCCGGTCAACGACGCCAGCGCCTCGCGCGCATCGGCCTGGCCCCACGCCCAGTCGTCGTCGTCCATGCCGGGAAGCTGCACGGCACGCCGCTGGATGGCGACCGGAATCTCGGGTGGCAGCGTCATCGGATTGTCAGCAGGCTCTGCAACTGCTCAGGGACCTCGCGGGGCCACCCCGCCTGACGGGCCCGGCGCCGGCTGCATCGGGGTATCGAAACGCCCGCATTATGGCACGGCGGGTGTCACGCCCGGCACAGCCTCGCGCTCGACCCTGGCTATCGAGAACCCGCCCCGGCTGGAGAGAATCTCGAGCGCGGGCAGCGTCCCGACGGCGAACCAGTAGTTCAGGTCGTCGGCGGGAACGATCCCGACGAGCGAGCTCCCGGCCAGCGCCGGCAGCCAGCGATCGCGCAGGGTTTCGGCTCGGAAGGCAATGGCGGTGACCGGCCGGGCGCCGGTCCTCTCCTCGTGCATCATGTTCATCGCGAAGACGACCGGCCACGCCGACCAGTAGTCGCCGGTCACCACGGTCACGCCCAGCTTGTCGAGCGGTACGGCCTGCTGGCGTCCGAGGTGCGCGAGCAGCTGCCGTCGGACCACGCCCGGCGACCGAACACCGGTTTCAGCGACGAGCGCTGCCAGTAGTCCCGCGGCGGCTGCCAGCTGGAGCCGGCGGTCGAGGCGCCGTGCCCCGAACGCCAGCACGGCGAGTGGCGCCAAGGTCAGGACGGGGACCGTTGCCAGCATGTGTCGGGCGCGCCCTTCGAAGAAGAGCGCCATCACCACGGCATAGACTCCGGCGCCGGCGAGCAGCGCGAGCATCCGGCCGCGTGCACGCTTCCCCTCGTCGCCCTGCCTGTATGTCATCGACCAGGCTGCCATCGAGAGCACGGCCATCCCCGGCCACAGCCACGGCAGGCCCATGGCCCAGGTCTCGGCCGCAAACGTCCGCCACGCGTCGAGCATGGCGGCAGGCCCAGCCAGGTGGACGCGAGTCGATTGGACCTCCGCCAGCCGCTGGAGGCCGGCGTGCACCGCGATGGACAGGCCGGCGCCGGTCACGAGTGGGGCTCCGGCCGTTCGCGATCGATCGATCGCGCAGGCAGCCAGCCCGGTGCAGAGCATGAACAAGGCCACGCCGGCATTGCTCCACGCGCCGATGATCATGAACACCAGCGATACCCACCCTGGCCACCACCCGGTGCGCGCGCCGAATCGAAAGGCAATGCCGAAACATCCGAGTGCGGCCGCATACGACTGATTGGTGCTGAGAAGCACGAACGCCACCTCCGGCGTCAGCAGCGCGAGCAGCAACGCCAGGTGACCCACGGCCCACGCGGCGGGCAGCCGGACGCCGACGCGCGCGAGCGCTGCTGTGGACCCGGCCAGGAGGAGCGCCACGCTCATCGTGTTCTGCAGGATCAGGTTCTGAAAGCTGTCCCGGACCGGCATGGCCAGGAGCGGCAGCAGCATCCCGAATCGATCCTGCTGCCAGTAGAACAGGGTCCACCGCTCGAGGCTGACGAAGACCGGGATCAGCGAGTCGGCGTTGTGTGCGGCGATGGCCGGAGAGAGCGCGGTCAGGTACGATGCGCCCAGGAGCACGAGTGTGCCCCAGAGCGGTCCGGACAACGGACGGGGACTAGCTGGGCGCCTTGACTTTGGCAACGAGCGCCTGGAGGACTTCGGCGTACTGGGCATCGGCCTCTGCGTGCGCCTTCATGTAGTCGTCCTCGGACATCTTCTTCGCACGCCAGTCGGCGTCGAAGCGCATCGTCTTGTTGCCCACATCGTGCGAGTCGGCCGGTTCGTTGCGCTCGCCCTTGCGGATGCCGTCGGCACCGATGTCGGTGACGAAATGGCGCGTGTCGACGACCGACGCGCTGTTGAGGTCGATGTACGCTTCGCGGTATTCGCGCTTCAGGATCTTCTCGTTCACATAGGCCGGCGCCTCGAACTTCGCCCATACGACGATGATCTGACCTGGGAACAGGAGCGCGGCCGCAAACTCATCTTCGCTCGCGGGCAGCCGCGTCGCGATGCTGTCCAGTTTCTGCGCCTGGAGCAGCCGGGCCAGTTCGCGGGCGGGCGCGGCCGACTGCGGGTCCTGTGCGAAGGCTGGCGCCGGGAGGACGAAGGCGGCAGCCAGCACCAGGGAACGGGCGAGGGAGGAAATCATGCCCTCCATCTATCACCCGCGGCCATGCGCCGTCAAATGCTCAGCCGATGAAGAGCGACTCTTCGTCGTCGGCCGCGCGGCCCATGGTGCGGCGGCGCCGGGAGGATTCGCGCATGCCCCGCAGAGCGGAGACGGCGGCCTGCACGCCCGAGAGGATGGCCATGCCGTTTCGTGCAGGTCCCTGGATCAGCTGCTGGGCCGTGGCCAGCGTCTCGTCGACGCGGACGACCACTTCGCCGAACAACTGATCGGCCCGGTCCACCTGCCGGGCAGCCACGCGGGCGGCGTGCGCCGCCTCGCTCGTCATGGCCGTGACGTTGACGACGAGCGGTTTGAGGTCGGCAACCAGGGGCTTCAGCTCGGCGAGGAGCGGCCTGATCTCCGCGTCGATCTGCGTGGTGAGGGTGTCCACGCGCCTGTTCACGTGCCTGGCCGCGCGGATCGCCGCCACGATGGCGGCCACCTGGATGGCCGCCATCACCAGGACCGACACGGCAATCACTCCGAGCAGGAGCTCGGCCGTGTTGCTCACGCCTCGTCCCCGCGTTCCCGCGCCTGGTGGAAGGCCTCACGCCCGCGATCGATGGCCGTCGTCACGCTCTCTCGCTGGCGCTGGTAGAAGTCCTTGCTCTGGTCGACGGCGTCGCGCGCGCGCTCACGGCTCTCCTTGGCCTTCTGGCCGAGAAAGTCCCGCGTCTCCTCGCCGGTCGCCGGCGCAAACAACAGTGCGACCGCCGCGCCGCTGAGCGCGCCGACGAGAAACGCCAGCATGACGTTGGCGGCTCCCGATGAATCTCTCGACATGTGGCCTCCTGGTCGGACCAGGTCAGAAGATGCTGACCTTCACGTTCAGGTATTTCTTCGGGTCTTTGCGGATGTCCCCGATGAGGCCGCGCAGCTCGGACGCAGCCTGGTTCATGTTCTCATATAACTGCTTGTCGTGCAGCAACTGGCCAGCTGTACCCTGGCCGGCATTCAAGCCGTCGACGAGACCATCGAGGCTGGTGGTGAGCGAGTCCAGCCGCTCGTAGAGCGCGTCCTCGGTCAGCAGCTTCCCGAGGGTGCCCTCCCCCTTCGCGAGTCGCGACGAGATACTCTCGAGGTTGCTGGTCGTGGCCTTCAGGCTGTTGGCAAACGCCGGATCCTGCATGAGCTGTCCCAGGCTGCCTTCGCCGTTACGGATGCCCGCCGTGATGGCGTTGAGGTTGGTCAGGGCCGACTCGAGCTCGTTGTAGATCTTCGGATCCGTCGTCAGACGGCCGAGCGCGCCCTCGCCGTCGGCAATCGACCGTGCCACGCGCTCGGCGGCGTGCACGAACCCTTCGATCTCGCGGTAGACCGAGTCGTCGGTGAACAGCCGGCCAACGGTTCCCTTGCCCGCGCGCAGGTCCTGGATGAGGAGCTTTGCCTCGTTCAGTCCGGCTGACGCCTCCTCGGTCAGCTCCGCGATGCTGCCGGGCGCCCGTCCCGACCTGACGAGCTCCCAGTCCCCGAGCGGCCGGCCGCCCGTGGCGGCGGTCACGTCGATGGCGCCCTCGCCAAGGAGCGAGATCGAGCCGATGGTGGCCACCGAGTCGGTCGTCACCATCGGACGCATCTCGTTCGAGAGGGTGAACCACACCTCGACGCCCTCCCCCGCAAACCGGACATCGGTCACCGACCCTACCTCCACGCCGGCGACGCGAACCGGCGAGCCGGCCTTGATCCCCGCGACGTTCGGGAACGTCGTCTTCAGCGGGTACTGCTGCCAGAAGAACCCGCCCCCGCCGACCGCAAAGATCAGGATCCCGGCGAGCACGATCGCGACGATGGCGATGATGCCGAGCTTGAGCTCGGAGAACGCGAGTGAGCGTGTGCGTGGCATGCAGTCGATCCCCTTACGAGAGAAACGCCTTCAGATACGGGTCGCTGGAAGACCTGAGGTCGTCGGCCGATCCCTCGAAGGCGATGCCGGCGTCCTTCAGCATGACGAAGTCGGCCTGCTCCAGCTTGGCCCGGACCGCCTGGGTGATCTCGAGATGGCCGCCCTCGCGGAGGTGGGCCTCGTGGGTGGCGATGTAGAAGGCGTCACGCAGCTGGTGCGTGACGATGACGGAGGTCACGTTCTCCAGATCTCGCAGCTTGATGATTTCCGCGTCGATCGTCAGCGACGTCATCGGATCGAGGCCTGTCGTCGGCTCGTCGTACAGGAGCAGCGTCGGCTTGGCGGCCATCGCGCGAGCGATGGCCACGCGGCGCCGCTGTCCGCCGGAGAGCTCCGAGGGCATCTTGTCGATGTGCTCGGCCAGGCCGACGAACCCGAGCACCTCCTCCACCCGCTGGCGGACCTCGCTCAGGGGCTGCCGCGTTTCCTCGTACAGCTTGTAGCCGACGTTCTCGCCGACTGTGAAGGAATCGAAGAGCGCGCCTTCCTGGAACACCATGCCCATGTGGTGCCGAACGCCCATGAGCGCCGCCTCGTCCAGGAGGTCCACGCGATGCCCCAGCACCCAGATCGTACCCGAGTCCGGACGGAGGAGCCCGAGCATCAGCTTGAGGATCGTGGACTTGCCCGCGCCGCTCGCGCCCAGGAAGATCTTGGTGTGGCCCGCGCGGACGTCGAACGTGACGTCCTTCAGGATCACCTTGTCATCGAATGCCAGGCACACCTTGTCGAACAGCACGACCGGCGCGTGCGGCTCGACGAGCTCGACCGGCAGCCCGAACTCGGCAAGCGATTCGTGCTTCATCAGAAGAGCACCGAAATCAGCAGGCGCGTGATGAAGAAGTCCACGACCAGCACGGTCACCGACGCGGCGACGACCGCGCTCGTCGTCGCCCGTCCCACGCCCTGGGTGCCGCCCTTCGCCCGCAGGCCCACGTGGCACCCGATCGACACGATGATGAAGCCCAGGAAGAAGGGCTTGATGAGGCCCATCCAGAGGTCCTCGAGGTACAGCCCGTCGACCACGGACTGCCAGTACACCGATGAGGCGACGCGCAGCTGCGTCACGGCGATGATCCAGCCGCCGAGCAGGCCCACCGCGTTGGCGACCACGGTCAGGATCGGGCACATGATGAACCCGGCGAGGACCCGCGGCACGACCAGCTTGCGCACGGGATCGGTGCCGAGGGCCCGGAGCGCGCTCACCTGGTCGGTCACCACCATCGAGCCGAGCTCGGCCGCAATGCCCGAGCCGACGCGTCCGGCGAGCATCAGCGCCGTCAGCACGGGTCCGAGCTCCTTGATCATCGACGCGCTGATGAGCCGGCCGACGTACGGCCGCGCACCGAACTGATCCAGCGTCATGCCCGACTGGAGCGCGAGCACGGCGCCGGTGAAGAACCCGGTCAGCAGGACGACGGTCAGCGAGCCGAGGCCGATGACCTCCAGCTGCTCGACGAAGTCGTGAGTATAAAAGGGACGGGTCACCGCGGCACGCATCGTCGCGCCGCAGAGACGCACGTACTCCTGCAGCTCCTGCAGCGCGCCCTTGATGGGCTCGGTCAGGGAGCTCACCGCAGCCACGGTCAGGAGAACGCGGGCGTCCCGAGCCCGAGGTCGCGCGTCTTGATCGCACGAATCTGATCCCTGAACGCCGCCGCCTTCTCGAAGTCGAGGTTGGCCGCCGCGGCCCGCATCTCCTTCTCGAGGCCCGACAGGCAGGCGTCACGCTCGGCCTGCGACCGGAAGACCAGCTTGCCGGCCGGCGCGGGCTCCGGCACGCCCAGGTAGTCCCGCTCGTACACGCTCGTCATCACCTCGTCGATGGCCTTGATGATGGAGGTCGGCGTGATCCCGTGCTCGGCGTTGTAGGCCTGCTGCCGGGCGCGGCGGCGCTCGGTCTCGCCGATGGCGGCCTTCATGGAATCGGTCATGACGTCGGCATACATGATCACCCGGCCGTTGACGTTGCGCGCCGCGCGGCCGGAGGTCTGGATGAGTGCGCCGGACGAGCGCAGGAAGCCCTCCTTGTCCGCGTCGAGGATGGCCACGAGCGAGACCTCGGGCAGGTCGAGGCCCTCGCGAAGCAGGTTGATGCCGACGAGCACGTCGAAACGTCCGCGCCGGAGGTCCCGGAGAATCTCGACCCGCTCGAGCGTCTCGATGTCCGAGTGGAGGTACCGGACGCGCACGCCCAGCTCCTGATAGTACTGCGTCAGGTCCTCGGCCATCCGCTTGGTCAGCGTCGTGACCAGGACGCGCTCGCCACGCGCGGCGCGCTCGCGGATCTCGCCGAGCAGATCGTCCACCTGGCCCCTGACCGGCCGCACATCGATCGGCGGGTCCATGAGACCCGTCGGGCGAATCACCTGCTCCACCACCACGCCGCGGGAGCGTTCGAGCTCGTAGGGCCCCGGCGTGGCCGACACGTAAATGCGCTGGCCGGCGCGAGCCTCCCACTCGTCGAAGCTCAACGGACGGTTGTCGAGCGCCGAAGGCAGGCGGAAGCCGTACTCGACCAGCACTTCCTTGCGCGACCGATCACCGTGATACATACCGCGGATCTGGGGAATGGTCTGGTGGCTCTCGTC
>CAZJBN010000149.1:0-761 GCA_964543955.1 uncultured Bifidobacteriaceae bacterium | reverse complement strand
CTGGTGGTCGTCGACGAGAGCCACCAGCGCGTCGGACGGCAGGTAGTCGAGCAGCGTCGGCGGCGGCTGTCCCGGCTGGCGCCTGGTCAGGTGCCGCGAGTAGTTCTCGATGCCGTGGCAGTACCCGATCTCCTTGATCATCTCCAGATCGAACATCGTCCGCTGATGCAGGCGCTGGGCCTCGAGGAGGCGGCCTTCCCGTTCGAGCAGGGGCCGCCGTTCCTCCAGCTCCGCGCGGATGGTCTCCACGGCTTCCTTGAGCCGGGCGCGGCTCGTCACGAAGTGCGACTTCGGGTACACCGTCGTACGATCGTGGCGCCGATAGGCCTTCCCGGTCAGCGGGTCGAATGAGACCAGCTCGTCGATCTCGTCGCCGAAGAGGCCGATGCGGAGGGCCACCTCCTCGTACGACGGGTAGACCTCGACGATGTCGCCACGGACCCGGAACGTGCCTCGCGAGAAGTCCAGATCGTTGCGCTCGTACTGGATTTCGACGAGCTTGCGGAGGATCTGGTCTCGTCCGATCTTCTGGCCGCGCTCCAGGGGCAGGACGAGCCCGTAGTAGGCCTCCGGCGATCCGAGGCCGTAGATGCACGACACGCTCGCGACGATGATGACGTCGCGGCGCTCGAAGAGGGAGCGCGTCGCGGAGAGCCGCATGCGATCGATCTCGTCGTTGATCGTCGCCTCCTTCTCGATGTAGGTGTCGCTCGACGGGACGTAGGCCTCGGGCTGGTAGTAGTCGTAGTAGCTGACGAAGT
>CAZJBN010000148.1:0-10041 GCA_964543955.1 uncultured Bifidobacteriaceae bacterium | reverse complement strand
CGGAGGCCCAGATCGAGGCCACCGAGCTGATGATGTCGTCGAAGAACATCCTGTCGCCGGCCAACGGCACGCCCATCGCGGTGCCGTCGCAGGACATCGTGCTCGGGTGCTACTACCTGACCAAGGCCAAGCCGGGCGCCAAGGGCGAAGGCCGCGCGTTCGCATCGGTCGACGATGTGGTGCTGGCGCTCGAGGCCGGCGAGGTGGAGACGCTCACGCCGATCCGCTTGCGCTACACCGGGATGCTGCAGGACCTGACCGCCGCGCGCGATGACCAGGACGTGCTGCACACCGAGGCGCAGGAGGTCGCGGGCAAGATCATCAACACCACGGTCGGCCGCGTCATCTTCAACACGGCCCTCCCGGAGGGCATGCCCTTCGTCAACGGCATGCTCAAGAAGAAGGGGCTGCAGCAGCTCGTGCAGCGCTGCTACCTCCTCTCGGGCCTCGAGACGACCGTCCAGATGCTCGACGGGCTCAAGCAGGTCGGCTTCACCTACGCGACGCGCTCGGGCATGTCGATCGGCATCGAGGACCTCATCATCCCGCAGGACAAGGCCTCCCTCGTCCAGAAGGCGCGTGACGAGGTCATCAAGGTCGAACAGCAGTACCTCGAAGGCGCCATCACCAACGGCGAGCGCCTGAACAAGGTCATTGCCGTGTGGTCCGACGTGACGGAGAAGATCGCGGACGCGATGTTCTCCGAGATGGAGCGCCGCGACCGCGAGGGCCGGTTCAACCCCGTCTACATCATGGCGGACTCCGGCGCCCGCGGCAGCAAGCAGCAGATCCGCCAGCTGGCGGGCATGCGAGGCCTGATGGCCAAGCCGTCGGGAGAGATCATCGAGACGCCCATCCGCGCAAACTTCCGCGAGGGGCTCTCGGTGCACGAGTACTTCATCTCGACGCACGGCGCGCGCAAGGGCCTGGCCGACACGGCGCTCAAGACCGCCGACTCGGGCTACCTGACGCGGCGTCTGGTGGACGTGGCGCAGGACGTGATCATCTCGGACCACGACTGCAAGACGACCAACGGCATCGAGGCGCGGGCCATCGTCGAGAGCGGGGAGGTGATCGAACCGCTCCGCGACCGCATCATCGGACGCGTGACGCTCGATCGCATCACGGACCCGATCAACGGCAAGCTCATCGTCGACGAGAACAAGATCATCGACGAGGATCTGGCCGCCGAGGTCCAGGACGCCGGCGTCGAGAAGGTGAAGATCCGCTCGGTGCTGACCTGCGAGTCGCGCCGCGGCGTCTGCGCGCGGTGCTACGGCCGCGACCTGGCGACGGGCAGGCTCGTCGAGCTCGGCCTGGCCGTCGGCGTCGTCGCCGCGCAGTCCATCGGCGAGCCCGGCACGCAGCTGACGATGCGCACGTTCCACATCGGCGGCACGGCCTCGCGGATCTCGGAGCAGTCCACGCTCGATGCCAAGAACAAGGGCCTGGTGAAGTTCGAGAACCTCACCTGGGTCGAGCGCACCAACATGCAGGGCGGCATCGACCTGATCGTCATGAACCGGAACGGCCACATTGTCGTCCGGGACGACAAGGGCCACGACCGCGAGCGGTACGAGGTGGTCTACGGCGCGCACCTCAAGGTCAAGGACGGCCAGACGGTCGACACCGGGCAGGTGCTCGTGGAGTGGGATCCCTACACCTTCTCGATCCTCACGGAGGAGAAGGGCCAGGTCCGCTTCAAGGACATCATCGAGGGCGTCACCGTTCACGAGGCCGTGGACGAGGTGACCGGGCTCTCGCGCTACATCATCGTGGACTCGCCGGACGAGAAGAAGCAGCCGACGGTCGAGATCCGCGACGCCAGGGGCACGGTCGTGCGCCGGTACATCATGCCGGTCAACGCCCACCTGATGGTGAACGACGGCGAGGATGCGCGCGCGGGCGACGTGCTCGCGAAGATCCCGCGCGAGACGACCAAGACCAAGGACATCACGGGCGGCCTGCCGCGCGTGGTGGAGCTCTTCGAGGCGCGCAAGCCCAAGGATCCGGCCGTCATCAGCGAGATCGACGGCGCGGTCAAGTACGGCGGCGTCGTGAAGGGCCAGCGCAAAATCCTCATCGTGCCCGACGATGCCAACGCCGAGCCGCGGGAGTACAGCATCCCGCGCGGCGTGCACGTCAACGTGCAGGAAGCCGAGCGCGTCCGGGCGGGCGATCCGCTGATGGACGGCCCGAGCAACCCGCACGACATCCTGCACGTGCTGGGCGAGAAGGAGCTGCAGAAGTACCTGGTGAACGAAATCCAGGAGGTCTACCGGCTCCAGGGCGTGAACATCAACGACAAGCACATCGAGGTGATCACCCGCCAGATGATGCGGTGGGTGCGCGTCGAGGACGTTGGCGACACCGAGTTCCTGGTGGACGAGCAGGTCGATCGTTTCCGCTTCATGGAAGAGAACGAGCGCGTGATTGCGGCTGGCGGGCGTCCCGCCACGGCGCAGCCGCTGCTGCTCGGCATCACCAAGGCGTCGCTGTCGACCGAGTCGTTCATCTCGGCGGCCTCCTTCCAGGAGACGACGCGCGTCCTCACCGAGGCGGCGATCTCCGGGAAGATCGACTACCTGCGCGGGCTCAAGGAGAACGTGACGATGGGCCGGCTCATCCCGGCCGGCACGGGCTTCTGGTGGTATCGCCACGTGCAGATCCCGCCGGACGAACCGCCGCCGCCGCCGCCGATCCAGCAGCCGAGCGACGACGACGTGGAGTTCGACCGCGAGATGGAGTACATGGTCGAATCCGACGAGCCGTTGGACAGAGGCGTTGGCGAAGAGCCGTAGGCCGGAACTTCAGTTCCGGCGGCCGGATTCGTAGGCCGGAACTTGGAACGTACGCCGGAACTCCGAGCGCAGCCCGGAACTTTCGTTCCGGCTCCGGCTCGACCGCGCTGAATGGAGCGAAGGGCGGGACGTGGTCCCGCCCTTCGCACGTACGGCCGCGCCTGCACCGCTTCGATCCGGGACGGCGGCAGCGGCAGGAGGCCACCTTGGCGAAGGCGGTCGGTTCCGGCGCCGCGACCTGAATGCAGGCCGGAACTTCAGTTCCGGCCCGAGCGTCGTAAAGAAGCGAACGCCCGGACGTCGTCCCGCCCTTCGTCACAGACATATCGAGCAGACGGTGGGCCACGGGTGACAAGCGACGAGCGAAGCGTGAGAATAGCCTGCGGGCGGCGCCCGGGCTGGAGGTTTCGTGGCCGACACCTTGAAGGAACTGACGATGGCTGGCCGCGCGCTGGCCAGGCGGCCCGGCTACTCGGCCGTGGCGGCCATCACCCTGGCGCTCGGCATTGGCGCCACGGTGGCCATCTTCACCGTCGTCAACGCCGTGCTGATCCGGCCCCTGCCGTTTCCCGACGCCGGCCGGATCGTGACGATCCGCCATCATGCGCCGGGCATCGACCTGCCCGAGCTGCAGAGCTCGCCAGGGCTGATCACGCACTACCGCGAGGGCGCGAAGACGCTGACCCGCGCCGCGGGCTACGAGATCCGCGAGCGCAACCTCACTGGCGGCGGGCAGCCCGAGCGGCTCAGGGCGATTGCCGTCACGCCCGAAATCTTCGACGTCCTCGCCACGCGCCCCGCGCTGGGCCGTCAGTTCGGTGAGGCCGATGCCCGGCAGGGTTCCGCGCCCGTCGTCATCCTGACCGACGCCATCTGGAAGACGAGGTTTGGCGGAGCGCCCACGATCATCGGGCAGCGCGTGGACCTCGACGGCGTGTCCACCGAGGTCGTCGGCGTGATGCCGGCCGGCTTCGTGTTTCCCGATCCGGAGACGCGGCTCCTCGTGCCGTGGTGGCTCGATCCGGCGGGAGACTTCGGATCGTTCGGCACGCGAGCGCTCGCGCGGCTCGCGCCAGGCGCGGACCTCGAGGCGGCCCAGCGCGAGATCGACGGCCTGCAGCGGCGCATCCCCGAACGGTTTCCGGACCTGACCGCAGAGATGCTGCAGCGCTTCGGGTGGTCGGTCACGGTGCAGCCGCTGCAGAGTGCCGTCGTCCGCGACGTGGCCGGGGCGTTGTGGATCCTGTTCGCCGCCGTCGGCCTGGTGCTGCTCGTGGCGGGCGCCAACGTGGCGAATCTCTTTCTCGTGCGGGCGGAGTCGCGGCAGCGCGAAGTGGCGATTCGGGCGGCCCTTGGGGCCAACCGGGGCCACATCGCCTCGACCTTCCTCGCCGAGAGCGCGCTGCTGGCCGGCATCGGCGGCCTGGCCGGCCTCGCGCTGGCGGCCGGCGGCATCCGGCTGCTCACCGCCTACGGTCCGGCCAACCTCCCGCGGCTGCACGAGGTGAGTCTGGACGCCACCGTCGTCTTGTTCGCCGCGGCCGTGACCGCGCTCATGGCGCTTCTGCTGGGCGCGCTCCCTGTGGCGCAGACGGTGCACCGCTCCGTGGCGCCTCTCCTGCGCGACGGCGGCCGGGGCAGCACGGCCGGCCGCCATCGCCACGTCGTGCGGCAACTGCTCGTCGCCGGCCAGGTGACGCTCGCGCTCGTGCTGCTCGTCGGGTCGGCGCTGATGCTGCAGAGCCTCGTGCGGCTGCAGGGCGTGGATCCCGGATTCAAGGTCGACGGCATTCTCACGAGCGGCGTCAGCCCGGCCGGCACGACCGACCGCGCGCGGTTGACCGCGTTCTATCAACGCGTGCTCGACGAGATGTCGGCCCTGCCCGGCGTGGTCTCGGCCGGAGCCGGCACCAGCCTGCCGATTGCCGCCACGCGCATGAGCGGTTCGAGCTTCGACATCGAATCGCGCCCCCGGCCGGAGGACCAGGTGCCGCCGGTGACGATGTATCACCCCGTGATGGCCGGCTACTTCGAGACGCTCGGCATTCCCTTGCGCGCCGGACGCCTGCCCGAGCGCGCTGATGCCGAGCGATCGCGGGCGATCGTCTGGGTGAACGACACCTTCGTCCAGCGCTTCATGGGCGGGCGTGCGATCGGCGAGCGGATCCGGTTCGGCGACCAGCAGGACTGGCTCGAGATCGTGGGCGTGGTGGGCGACGTGAGGGCCTTCGGCCTGCGCGAGGACGTACGCCCGATGGCCTACCTGCCGATCGGCACGCCGGTGCCCGGCGTGAGCCTCGACGTCATGCAGATCGTGCTGGCCACGAACGGCGATCCCGCTTCGCTCGCCCCCTTGCTGCGGACCGCCGTCGATCGCGTGGACGCGTCGGTGCCGCTCCTCGCCTCGCGAACCATGGAGGACGTCGTGTCGTCCTCGCTCGCGCAGATGTCGTTTGCGATGACGCTCGTGGCGATCGCGGCCGGCGTCACGCTCGTGCTCGGCGCCGTCGGCCTCTACGGCGTCGTCAGCTTCATCGTGAGCCACCGGACGGCGGAGATTGGCGTCCGGATGGCGCTCGGCGCCCGGCCCTCGGACGTGAAGAGGATGGTGCTGCGCCAGGGCCTTGGCGTGGTCGTCGCCGGTGTGATGGCGGGCCTTCTTGCCGCCGCCGCGGCGACGCGGGTGCTGACATCGCTCCTCTTCGAGATCTCGCCGTACGATCCGGCGACCTTCGCCGGCGTGACGGTCCTGCTCGGCATCGTCAGCGTGGCGGCCATCTACCTGCCGGCCCGGCGTGCGTCGACGGTCGATCCAATCCGCGCGCTCCGCGAGGAGGCGTAGGCTCACATCACGCGATCTGGTGATCTGGTGCAGGCCGCGAGCCTTCCGACCGAAATACGGATCGATCACCATGACACATCTCCGATTCCTTCCCGTTCCATTGGCGGTGCTCTTGCTGTTGTCTGGCGCAAACCCTCTGCTCGCGCGGCAGGCCTCTCCAACACTCGCGCTGTCTCTCGACGTCGCGGCACCCGGGGCGATCGTCACGGCAACCATTACAGGTGTGCCCGGGCAACACTACGCACTCCTGGGCAGCACGATGGGCGCGGGATATTCGCACGCCGGCGTGAGCCTGGCGCTCGGCACGGATGTGGTCGTCGTCGCATCCGGCGTGCTCGACGGCACGGGAACGGCCGTCGTTTCCGGCGTGCCGCCGTTCCGGTTCACGACGCTCGATCGCTACTACCTGCAGGTCGTGACCTCGCCGTCTCCGGCCTTCGACCCGCTCGTCGCCTCGCAGGGGCGCATCGTGCGGAACGGCGATCTGGTGACGGGGCTGAGCGGCCCGCCCGGACCACAGGGCGAGATGGGACCCCCGGGGCCCGCAGGGCCGGCAGGTGTCGCGGGCCCGCCCGGCCTGACGGGGCCCACGGGGCCCGCGGGCGTTGCGGGGCCTCCGGGACCTCAGGGCGAGACAGGGCCGATCGGACCGGCCGGTCCGGCGGGTCCCACCGGGGCCACAGGGCCGCAAGGACCGGTGGGGCCATCCGGTCCCGGCGGGCCCATCGGGCCCATCGGGTTGCCCGGACCGGTCGGACCTCCAGGGCTGCCCGGGCCGCAGGGCCCTCCTGGTACGCAGCAGCTCTTCGGGAACGACACGTCGTGGGCAGGCCCCGGCTATGGCCGTGATTGCACGCTCGGCGAGATCATCCTGACGGCGGGCACTGTCGCCAACGGCGTGCCGGCTGCCGGTCAGATCCTTTCGATCAGCCAGAACACGGCGCTCTTCTCGCTCCTGGGCACGTTCTACGGCGGCGACGGAAGGGTCACGTTTGCGCTACCCGACCTGCGCGCGGCCGCGCCGAACGGCCTGACCTACTCGATTTGCATGCAGGGCATCTTCCCGAGCCGCCCGTAGGTTGTCCTGCTGGCGGCCAGCTCGCAGCAGGGGGGTAGAATGCCCTCGTGATCACTCGGGCCATCCGGGAGTACGTCGATCGCGACTGGGCCGCGGCGCGCGAAGCGAAGGACGCCTACTGGGCGGACCGGATCGCACGGCTCGGCGCCGTCGAAGGGCTGCGTATTGCCGACGAACTGAGGCGTCAGAAGGTCCTCCAGGACCCTGGCTGGCCTCGCCCTGCCGATCGGCGCGAGGACCTCGACGCTCACGTTCGTCTCTCCGCACTCCTGGGCCGTGCCTCTCCAGCCCGCCGCGCTTGAGCTTCTCGCGGCGCCGGCGCCGGTACTGCACCGGTGGGGGCGGTGGTATGTCTTTGGAGCGCAGGCCATCAACGTGTACGGCGTGCCCAGGCTCAGCGCGGACGTCGACGTGACGCTTCACCTCGTGCCAGACGATCCCGAATCGTTCGCGCGCGAGATGGCGGCGGCCGGGTTCGAGCTGCGAGTCGACGACGCCGACTTCGTCCGGCGAACGCGCGTCATGCCCTTTGTCCATCTCTCCACTGCGATGCCGCTCGACGTGGTGCTCGCCGGCTCAGGGCTCGAGGAGGAGTTCCTCGGCCGCGCGCGTCTCACCGATGTCGCCGGCGCGCGTGTGCCAGTGATCCACCCCGAGGACCTCATGGTCGCCAAGGTGCTGGCGGGCCGGCCCAAGGACGTCGAGGATGCTCGCCAGCTGTGGCGTCGTCACGGCCACACACTCGATGCGCGACGGATCCGCGAGATCCTCGAGACGCTCGAGCAGGCCTTGTCCCAGAGCGACCTGGTCTCCGCATTCGACGCGATCACCCGGAGCCGCGGGTCGGATTGAGGGCACACGGAGCACCTTGTCTTTCGCGTGGAGGGGACGTACGCTCCGCGCAACACCATGCGAAGCCTTGCCCTGCTGTCGGCCGGCGTGCTCGGCGTCATCGCGACGCTTCTCGCCCAGCCATCATCCGCCCAGGCGCCGGCGTCACGGCCGAACATCCTCCTGATCGTCGCCGACGACCTGGGCTACGGCGATCTCGGGGCCTACGGAGCCACCGATGCCAGGACGCCGCGACTCGACCAGCTGGCACGCGAGGGCGTGCGGCTCACCGACTTCTATGCCAACGCGCCGGTGTGCACGCCCACGCGGGCGGCGTTCATCACCGGCCGCTATCACCAGCGCACGCCGCTCGACCGGCCGCTCGCCAGCGTGGGCCCGCATCTCGAAACAGGACTCCCCGTCACCGGGCGGTCGCTGCCCGCACTCCTGAAGGACGCGGGATATCGAACCACCCTCATCGGCAAGTGGCACCTGGGCTTCAAGCCCGAGTTCGGCCCGCGCGCGCACGGGTTCGAGTACTTCTGGGGCTTTCTCTCCGGATATCTCGACTGGTACACGCACGTGGCCGGCAACGGACAGCCGGACCTCTGGGAGAACGAGACGCCGGCGACACACCGCGGCTACTTTCACCACGAAGTGACCCGCCGCGCGATCGAGGCGCTCGACCGGCCATCGAACGCGCCATTCTTCCTCGAAGTGGCGTACGGGGCGCCGCACTGGCCGTTCCAGTCGCCGCACACCGCGTCGGTGGCCGAGCGGCGCAACAACTCCATGTTCCAGGACCCGTCGGACAGGGACGCGCCGACGCGTGCCGTCTACGTGGAGATCCTGGAGGACTTCGACGCCGAGGTCGGCAGGCTCCTCGACGCGCTCGAGGCGCGCAAACTCGATCGCCGCACGCTCGTCGTGTTCGTGAGCGACAACGGCGGGGAGTGGCTCTCGCGAAACGACCCGCTCTTCAACCGCAAGGACACCGTGTGGGAGGGCGGCATCCGCGTGCCGGGCATCCTGCGCTGGCCGGGCGTGCTGCCTGCGGGCATCGTCTCGCCGCAGGTGGGCGTCACGATGGATCTGACGGCGAGCTTTGTCGCGGCGGCGGGCGTGGCGCGATCGGACCTGCAACTGGACGGCATCGATCTCGTCGGCGCGCTCGCCAGGGGCACACCCGTTCCGCGCACCCTCTTCTGGCGAGTCGTGCGCCCGAACGTCAGTCAGCGCGCCGTGCGGAGCGGCGATTGGAAGTACGTCGAAGACGGTGGCCACCGCTACCTCTTCGACGTCAGGACCGACCCCGGCGAGCGGCACGACCTGGCCGGCCGCGACCCCGCGCGCGTGGCAGCACTGCGCGCAGAGGTGGCGGCATGGGAGAAGGACGTGGACGGGGGACGGTAGAGGCCCCCCGAGCCGCGAAGCGGCGGCTTATGCCCCCGCCGTCCCCGCCACGTTCCGCAAGGCAGCCCTCTTCTCGACCGCCGCCGAGCGGAGCATGGTGATCGACGCGTAGAGAATCACGATCAGCACCAGCACGCGCAGGAGCGTCGTGGGCATGTAGACGACGAGCGGGAAGGCGAGGAGCACGGCCAGCGGACCGCCGATGGCCAGGCCGAGGGACGCACGCAGGTTGTAGGCATCCTTGCGGATGAACTGCAGGCTGGCCACGGGCATCAGGAACGCGCACGAGCCCATCATGATCGGGAACGCCGCCAGCGGGTTCATGCCGAGCACGCTGACGAGCACCATGCACGGCGCGTAGAGGCCCACACCGACCGTCATCAGCGCGCCGAGCGCGAAATTGCCCGCGAGCCCGATGCCGAGGCGCGTGCCCTCGAGGGCCAGGGCTTCGCCCCTCGGCGCGAGGTCGAAGATCTGGGCGAGCACGATGAGCGACGCCCCGAGCAGGGCCGTGCCCATGCTGAGTTGGACGGCACGGCGTGACATGCCCGACACGAAGCCCGCGCCCAGCCACGCGCCCGCGCACGCCGCCGCGATCATGAGGACCAGCGTCCGGGCCTCCACCTGGACGGCCGTCATGAACAGGAACGACTGCACGACGGGATTCACGGCGTGGCCGACGTTGAGCGTGCCCGGGATCTGCTCGTCCGGCACGAGCTTCCACGACTTGTAGGACGCCGTGGTCGTCGCAAAGGATCCGATACCCAGCGTGTCGAAGAAATTGGTGACGAAGCCGATCACGAGATGAATCGGCCGCGGCCATACGGGCTCGTGCGCGCCGTGCCCGCCGGCTGTCAGCTTGCGCCGGGCCGCGGCGAACCAGGCGACGAGATAGACGAGCGTCAGCGCGACGAGCGCGGCGAGCAGAAGGGATTTGGCGTCCATGTGTGGGGGAATTGTAGACCAGGCTCTAGGCTTCAGGCTCTGGGCTCCTCTGGGTTCTTGCAGGCCTAAAGCCTAAAGCCCAAAGCCCAAAGCCTAAAGCCTAAAGCCTGAAGCCTAGAGCCCGAAGCCCG
>CAZJBN010000147.1:0-10209 GCA_964543955.1 uncultured Bifidobacteriaceae bacterium | reverse complement strand
ATCGACGTTCGCAGCACGTTCCACGACGCCGACCTCGACATGTTCAACATCGTCGCGGAGATTCCGGGCACGGACAAGGCCGGCGAAGTGGTCATGCTCGGTGCGCACTTCGACTCGTGGCACGCCGGCACCGGCGCCGTCGACAACGCCTCGGGGTCGGCCGTCATGATGGAGGCGATGCGCATCCTCAAGGAGTCGGGCGTCCGCCTGCGCCGCACCGTTCGGCTCGGTCTCTGGACCGGGGAGGAGCAGGGCCTGATCGGATCGCGCGCCTACGTGCGCAATCACTTCGGTAATCCCGAGACGATGGAGCTGAAGCCCGCACATGGCACGCTGGCCGGCTACTTCAACATGGACAACGGGACGGGCGCCTACCGCGGCGTCTACCTGCAGGGGAACGAAGCGGTGGCCCCGGTCTTCAGCGCGTGGATGGAGCCGTTCAACAACATCGGGATGACCGACCTCACGATTCGCAATACGGGCGGCACCGATCACCTGGCGTTCGTGGCTGTCGGCCTCCCCGGTTTCCAGTTCATCCAGGACCCGGTGCAGTACTCCAGCCGTACGCACCACTCCAACCTCGACGTGTACGACCAGCTGATCCCGGCGGACTTGATGAAGAACGCAGTGATCACTGCGGCATTCGTCCTCCAGACCGCCAACCGGGACGAGATGCTGCCGCGTAAGGCGCTCCCTCGGCCCGCCAGGGCGGCCACGCCGACCTCGCAGCCGCGCTGAAGGAAACGCGCCGGAAACACGGCGTCTTCGCATTTTCTTTGTCCTCCGGAGTGGGCCTGTTATCCTGAGCCCACTCCGTCATGGACTCGACCTTCGTCCTGGGGCTGGCGCTCGGCCTGGGGCTCGGCGGCGTCATCGGCTGGCTTGTGTGCCGGGCCAGCGTCGCCGAAGCCACCGTCCGCCTTCGTGCTGACCACGCGCGGCTCACCGCCGAGCTCGCGGCGCTCGAAGCCCGGCCGTCGGCCGAAGCGATCGCGGCCCGCACGTCCGACCAGATGAGAGACGCATTCTCGGCGCTGGCTGCCGCGGCGCTGCAGTCGAGCACCGAGCAGTTCCTCGCGCTCGCCAACGAGCGGCTCGGCAACGTGCACAAGGCCGCGGTGGCCGAGCTCGGCGAGAAACAGCAGGCGCTCGGGACGCTCATCGCGCCGATCAGGGAAACGCTGACCAGGGTCGGCGACACGCTGGCCGACGTGGATCGAAACCGCGCGCAGGATGCGGCCAGCCTCCGTACCCTCCTCGGTGCGGTCGGCCAGGCTCATCAGCAACTCCAGCAGGAAACGCAGGGTCTCGTGCGCGCGCTTCGTTCACCCGGTGTCCGCGGCCGGTGGGGCGAGGTGCAGCTGCGCAAGGTCGTCGAGATGGCCGGCATGCTGGAGCATTGCGACTTCGACGAGCAGCCGACGGCGTATACCGACGAGGGTCGCCTGAGACCGGACCTCATCGTCAAGCTGCCCGGCGATCGGACCATTGTCGTGGACGCGAAGGCGCCGCTCGAAGCGTTCCTCGACGCGCAGGCCACGTCCGATCCGGGTGTGCGGTCGGGCCGCCTGGCCGATCACGTGCGCGCCGTCCGCGAGCATGTCACCCGGCTGGGAGCCAAGAGCTACTGGGATCAGTTCCCCGCGTCGCCCGACTTCGCCGTGCTCTTCCTGCCGGCCGAGGCCATCTTCATGGGCGCGCTCGAACACGATGCACAGCTCATCGAGCACGGGGTGAAGCAGCGCGTGCTGATTGCGAGCCCGCTCACGCTCATCGCGCTGCTGCGCGCGGCGGCACTCGGGTGGCGGCAGGAGCGGCTCACGGTCAACGCCGAGGAGATCAGCCAGCTTGGACGCGAGCTGTACGACCGCGTCCGCACGATGACGGATCGACTGGACACGGTCGGCTCCCGGCTCGACAGCGTCGTCCGCGCGTACAACGACGCCGTCGGCACCTACGAGTCCCGCGTGCTCGTGTCGGTGCGCCGCTTCCGCGAACTCGGCGCGGCGACAGGCGACGAAGTCGGGTCGGTCACCCCCGTCGACACCTCGCCGCGAAAGGTCGAGAGCGCGAGCCAGCTGGATCTGCCGGACGCCTCGATCGTGGACGCCGAGTCCGTCGAACGCGTCTGACCCGTCAGGTCACTTGTGTTGCGAGGGCGCCTGCACCTTCGCGGGATACCGGGCGTCGGCGCGCGCGGGTGGGAACCTGCACGGCCCGCGCATGCTACAGTTCCACGATTTGGAGACCCAGATGAACCGATTGCTCTGTAGTGTTGCCCTCGTCTCTCTGGCCGCGTGCTCGCAGCCGGCCCCTGCGCCCGCCACCGATCCGTCGCCCGCCGCCCCGGCCCTGCCTGCAGGTGTCGAAGCCAGGTCGCTCTCCGGTCAGCCGCTGTCGCGGCCCGAGACGATCCCGAACCGCGAGAAGCTCGATGCCGACCTCGCGCAGGCCGAGAAGGCACTGGCCGAGAACCCGAACGACCCCGACGCGCTCATCTGGCTGGGACGGAGACAAGCCTACCTGTGGCAGTACCAGGACTCGATCGCCACCTTCACCAAGGGCATCGAGCGCTTCCCGGACAACCCCCGGTTCTATCGCCACCGCGGCCATCGCTTCATCTCGACGCGCCAGTTCGCACGTGCGCAGGAGGACTTCGAGAAGGCCGTCTCGCTCATCAAGGGTCAGCCGGATGAGATCGAGCCCGACGGCGCGCCCAATCCGGCCGGTAAGCCGCGCAGTACGCTGCAGTTCAACATCTGGTATCACCTCGGCCTCGCCTACTTCCTGCAGGGTGACTTCGACAACGCCTACGACGCGTACGTCGAGTGCATGAAGGTGTCGAACAACGACGACTCGATTGTCGCGACGAGTGACTGGATGTGGATGACGCTCATGCGCCTCGGCCGCAAGGAGGACGCCGCAAAGGTCCTGGAGCGCATCACGCCGGAGATGGACATCCTCGAGAACCAGTCGTACCACCGCCGGCTCCTCATGTACAAGGGCCTCGAGACGCCGGAGGCGCTCCTCGACACCGCCACGGCCGACGCGACGACAATCGCCACGCAGGGTTACGGCGTCGGCAACTACTTCCTCGTGCAGGGCGAGACCGAGCGCGCGAGAGAGATCTTCCAGAAAGTGACGGCGGGCGCCGGCTGGAACGCGTTCGGATTCATCGCGGCCGAGGCCGACTTGTACCGGATGAAATGAGACCGACTTCAAAATTCCCTTGACTCGTCGTCGGAGACGATGAGAGCGTCGTCGTGAGGTCAAGAGAGCGAGACGATGACGTGGCGGCTACAGCAGTTCCCCCGGCCCTGCGCACGCGCCTGGGCATCGAGGCCAGCGACGAGCTCATCGAGTGGATGCACTCGAGGGAGCAGACCATGATGAGCGCCTGCGCCGACGGCTTCCAGCTCGCACTGACGAGCGAAGCAGCGGCGATACGAACCGAGACTCACGGAGTGCGTGCTGCCCTCGGCGTGGAGATCGCACAGCTCGAGTCCCGATTGCGCACCGAAATGCAGGACGGCTTCGGCGGGCTGCACGGGCTGATCGCGACAAAGCAGGCGGAGCTCATGAAGTGGGCTTTTGTCTTCTGGGTCGGCCAGGCCATGTGGACGGTGGGCATGGTCGTGGCCGCACTCGGGGTGATCGCGCGCTGATTGGCGTCGCTCAACGCGGCGAACGCACCCACGACTGCACATCTTCCCGTATCGCCAGACCATGCCATGGGCACGGAACTCGTGAGTTCCGCGTCCATGGGCGGGTCCCGCGCTGCCATGGCAGTTTCTGCAGGTCCTCCGGGCCGGCCGGAGCGGTCCACCAAACCCACAAATCCGGGATCGTCGTGACCATTCCGTGAGGCGGGACGGGTGAGCAGTCAAGCCCTGCCGTGGATTTCAGGCCATTATTTGTGCATTGACCGGATGGCCCGCAAGATGCTATTTGCTATCGGCCTATGTCTGACGAAGCGAGTATCGCCCTCGCGTGTCCCCAACCTGCCGAGCGCGCATCGGTGACCGAATGGCTCACCGGTTCGGGCTACCACGCTGTCACCGTCTCCGACCTCTCACGACTCGACGAGGAGACTCACGCCCACCCGTTCGAGGCGCTCGTCGCGGACGCCGTGCTCGTGCCTCAGTCCGACCTGCCTGGGCTGCTTCGACGGCTTGGGCTCAACCGCCCCCTGGTCCTCCTGGGCAATGCCCCCCGCGTGCCTGCCTCCATGCTTGGAGAATTGAGCGTCGTGTCGCGGCCGCTCACGCGGGAGAAGCTGCTGCTCTCGGTCGGCCTCGCGCTGGCGGAGGGCCGGCCCGCCCGCCGGTTCGCCCGCCGCAAGGTCGAGCCGATCCCCGGCTCCGCTCACGGGCAAGCCGTGACGGTCCGCGAAGTCAGCCACGGGGGCGTGGGCTTCGACCTGCCCGGCGCGCGGCCCAACCTGCTGCCGCCCTTCTTCGGTCTGCAGATTCCGGACTTCGGGGTGCACGTGCTGGTCAAGCGGGCGTGGCTGGCCCCGGCCGCCCCGGGCGCCATGCGCTGCGGCGGCACCATCGAAGGCGACATGCCCGGCGCGCAACAGAAGTGGGTGGACTTCATTCGTGACGCTCCGGCGCCGATTGCCACCAGTCCCGGCAAGCGGATGCGGATGTAGAAGGCAGGAGAAGGACGGGGGCTCTCTTCGAGGCGCTCTCGGCCATGGTCGTTCGTCTCGCCCGGCCCGCGGACGCCGCCGCGCTCAGCGCATTCGGACGGCGCGTGTTCCACGACACGTTCGCGGCCGACAACAACCCGGCGGATCTCGCGGCCTATCTCGAGAGCGCGTACACCGAACCTGCGCAGCGCCGCGAGATCGCCGATCCGGACATCGTCACGTGGCTCGTCGAGATGGAAGGTCGGCTGGCCGCGTTTGCCCAGCTGCGCCTGTCGACGCGGTCCGACGGCGTGACCGGCGTGCGGCCGGTCGAACTGTGGCGCTTCTACGTGGACCCGGACTGGCATGGCCGCGGGGTGGCGGCGGCGCTGCTCGAGAGAGTCGAGGACACGGCACGGGCGCACGGCGCTGAGACGCTGTGGCTGGGGGTGTGGGAGAAGAACCTCCGCGCCCAGGCGTTCTACCGGAAGCACGGTTTCGTCCGCGTCGGCTCGCATACCTTCGTCGTCGGCACCGACCCGCAGACGGACCTCGTGATGTCGAAGGCCCTGCCGTCGACGCGGACTACCGCCCCGAGGCCTTCGTCATCTCGCGCAGATCGGTGAGGCGTCCGACCGACACGCTCCAGTCGAGCCATGTGTCGAGCGGCCGCGGGACCTTCCAGCTCCAGTTTGCGTCGGAGACCACGCTCGGCACGTTGATTCTGTCCGGCCAGCCGAAGACGTCCTGCAGCGGCAGGAGCGTGAGCGCGGATCCGGCGCCCAGGAGCCGCTCGAGCTCTGCGTCGAGCGCGGCGCCCTGGAGCGTTGCGCCGAGCGGCTCGAGATCGTGCGTCCCGGTGGTGGCGACCGAGAGTTCCGGATAGCTCGCGGGATCGATGAACGGCTGACCGGGCTCCTTCCACGCGCGCTCCCAGCGCATGACCTTGAAGCCCGGCACGCCGAGCGCGGTGATGGACTCTCTGACAAAGTCCGGAACGGTGCCCAGGTCCTCGGCGATCACCTCGGCGCCGGTACGCGTGAAGAGCGTGACCAGCGCCTCGCCCAGCGCGCGCTGCTCGGGCTCCTCCGGCGGATCGAAGTACGGCGGAAGCCGGCGATCGAAGGGACGGATCCACGCGCGATAGAGCCCGACGAGATGGTCGAGGCGGAATCCGTCGAAGAGTTCCGCGTGCCGCCGCGCGCGCCGTCCCATCCACTCGAATCCCGTATCCCGCATCGCGCGCCATCGCCAGGGCGGCAGGCCCCAGTCCTGTCCGTCTTCCGCGAAGGTGTCCGGCGGGGCGCCGACGGTGGCATCGAGGTGGAATTGCTCCTGCCGGCGCCACACTTCGGCGCTGTTCCCGCTGATCATGAACGGCACGTCGCCGAAGATGACCGTCGGCCATGACCGCCGCCGGGCATCGGCCCACTGCTCGGCCGCCACCCACTGCAGGTACTGACGGTATTCCTGATCTGGCAGGGGGCGCGTCCGCAGTCGATCGACGAGCTCGTTCGTGCCGCTTCGGATGTCTGCCGGCCAATCCCACCAGGCGCGTTCGTCGTGGGCGGCAAGGAGCGACCGAAAGAGGGCGTCGTCCTCGAGCCACCAGCGCTCGCGGTCGACGAATGCCTGGTAGCGCCGGGCGCGCGACGTGCCGCGCGCCAGCTCGAGACGGACGAAGCGATCGAAGGCGCGCCTCAACCAGGTGTGCTTGAGGCGTCGGATGGCCGCGTACTCGACGCGCGCGGATTGGCGGAGCGCGTCGAGCGCGTCGCGATCGGAGGCGTCGAATGCCTGCTCGCCGCCGATGGCCTCGAAGTCCGGGAGCGGAGGGAGCGCGATATGGATCGGATCCAGCGCCATCGACGAGAGCGCCGAGTACGGCGAGCGCTCCGCGAGCGGCAGCTCCATGATGGGCAGCACCTGGATCACGCGCTGGCTGGCTTCCGCGGCCCACTGTGCGAGGGTGGCGATGTCGCGAAACTCGCCAATGCCCCAGCTCTGGGTCGTCGTCAGCGAAAACAGCGGCGCGACGATGCCGCTCCGGCGCGTCATGGGCGGCTCCCGGAGACGCGCGAGAGCAGGCGATCCACGCCGTCCCCGAACGTGCGCGGCTCGACGATGAGGCTGAGCACGAGGAAGGCTTCGCGCGCGAAGTCGTAGAAGTAGCCCGGATGGACGAGCACGCCGTCATCGGCGACGAGCCCGGTGACCATCTCTTCCTCCGAACGCGTCGCGGGCACCTGAACGATCGCAGACCACCCGCCCTCGACCCTGAGCAGCGTGACATCGGGATGCCCGGCGCACATCGCTTCGAGCGTGCGGAGGTTGCTCCGCACACGATCGTGAATCTGCGCCCGCACGGCGGCGCCCGTCGAGAGAAGCACGGAGGCTGCCACCTGTACGGGCGTCGCGAGCGACAAGTAGCTGTCCGCGACGATCTCATAGGCCTGCAACGCATCCGTGACGCGCGGCTCCGGTCCCGTCCATGCAATCCAGGCGAGCTTGGCCTGCGGCAGGCCGATGGACTTGGACAGCCCCCCGAGCGCACAGGTCAGGACGTCGTGCTGGCTCGAGACGGACACGGCCGCTTCGCCGGCGTCGAGCCGGTAGTCGCAGAACACCTCGTCGCCGATGAGCACGAGGTCATGCCTCTCGCAGATCGGAGTGATCGCCGCCAGGTCCTCGCGGTGGAGGATGGACCCGGTCGGGTTGTTCGGCGAGACGACGAGCAGCGCCTTCGTGTGCCGATCCACCGCGTGGGCAATCGCATCGGTGTTCGCGCGCCAGGCGCCGTGGTACTCCAGGTCGTACGGAATCGCGCGGATGGACTCGAGACGCGTCAGGTGTTCGAACAGCGGATAGCTGGGCCGCGGTACGAGCACCGAGTCGCCCGGATCGCAGAGCAGCTTGAAGAGGAGCGCGTAGGCATCGCTCGTGCTCGAGGTGAGCGCAACCTGATGCGCGGCGATGTCGAGCCCGCGACGCCGGTGGTCCTCGGCAACGGCTTCACGGGCGCCGGCCAGGCCGAGCGGTTGCGGATCGTAGACGAGCCCGGCCGGATCGGCCAGCGGCTGCAACAAATCCTCGGGATACCTGAATCCCGCGCGAGTCGGGTTCGACGCGGTCAGGTCGAGCAGCGGGCGGCCCGAGGCCCGACGGGCCGCGACCGCGCGCGCCACGGGGTTGGGCGTGAGGTCCGCCGGCAGCCTGCCAGACCACGACCGCCGCACGCTCATTCCCGGACGATCTCGACGCCCTCGATCACGTCGCCCTCGAGGATGGCGTCGACGACATTCATGCCCTCGACGACGGTGCCGAAGACGGTGTACTGGTGATCGAGGCGTGGAGAGTCGACCAGGTTCACGAAGATCTGAGCGTCTCCGGTGTCGCGTCCTCGGGTCGAGATGCCTGCCGCGGCGCGCCGGTGAAGACCGACCTCGTCACGCATGTAGAGCGTATCGCCCGCATATTCATTCGCCCCGGGGCTGCCGCCCTGGATGACGAAGTTCGGCGCGACCCGGTGGAAGGTGAGGCCGTCGTAGTAGCCCTCGGCCGCGTTGCGTGCGATCCGCACGGCGGTCAGCGGCGCGAGGTCGGCGTCGAGCGCGATGTCGAAGCGGCCCAGGCCGGCCATCGAGATGCGGAGGCGTGTACCTCGTACGTGCTCGACATCGGCCTTCGTTACGGCCGGTCGATCGAGCGGCTCAGGGCGGGCCTCGACTGTCGTGCCCGTCCAGGTCCTCACCATCTGGGCCGCCTTCTCGGCCACGCGAGGATCGAAGTCCTTCAGGTACGCCTCCACGGCTCGCGCCTGCGCCTTGCCGCCGAGCGCTTCGAGGCGCGAGAGGATGGCCATTCGGGGGTCGCGAGACGTGTCCTTGCGCTCCGCCGTCAGCCGCTCGAGCGCCGAGAGCAGGGCCGGAACGGCGTTCGGGGCCGATGCCGGGTCCTCGAAGGCCCGGGTCGCGGTCAGAACGAGCTGGTGGTCGTTGGATTGAAGCGCCGCCAGGGCGACGGCAACGGCTTCGGGGCGCCCGAGTTCCACGAGCGCCGCAAGCGCCGCTTCCCTGACGTTTGGATGGGAGTCTCCGCCAAGGGCCGTCAACACGTCGGTGGCGGACACGATTCCCGCGGCGCGGGCGGCATACATGCGCACCTGCCACGTCGTGTGCTGCTGGAACCTGGGCAGCGCCGCAAGGGCCTCGCCGGGCGCGAGGCGTGCGAGCGAAACGAGGGCGTGGGCAGGGGCGTGCCACTCGCGCGGTCGCGTCGTCAACGTTTCGACGAGCGCGGCGACGCCGGTCGAGGGGACCTCGGCGGCAGGACACGGCTGACCGAGAAGATCGATGGCCTGGAGCTTCACATGCGGGTCCGCATCGGTGAGAGCCGTGCGCACCGGCCCGCACGACGTCGCCTGGAGATGGCGGCCCCACGCGCGCAGCGCCTCGAGCCGGACCGGCGCCGACGTGTCGGCGAGACCGATCTTCAGGATCCGGTCGCGATCGTCGAGCGCGCGATCGCCTCCGGCCGCCACGGCGCCGAGCCTCCGCACCTCCGCGTCCCTGTCGGCCAGCGCACGCTCGATGACGGACGCGGTCGCCTCGCCGCCCGTGACGAGCGCCGCCATGGCCAGCCGCCGAATCCAGGCCGATCGCGGATCCGCCGGCGGACGCTGCGCGGTGGCCGCCCAGCGGATGCGATCCCAGGTTCGCGGCTGCAGGGGGCCTGCCTTGCGGCTGATCCGCACCAGCGACTCCAGACCGCGGATCGCGCCTGCAATCGCGGCGGTCTCGAGCTCGATCAGAGAGTCGGGCGACGGCAACTGTTCGACCAGTACGCTCTCGGCGCGCGCCACCTGTTCGGCCGTCTCGTAGGGAAGCCGTCCGAGCGCCGCCGCCATCTCGCCCCACACCTCCCACAACTCGGCCTCGGCGTCGATCGCCGCCCGGGCGATGAGCAGCGACTGCACCTCGGCAGCCGCGCCAGGCGTTCGCGCCAGCTGTGCGAGCGCGCCGGCCGCCTCGGCACGGATGCCGACGCCGTCGTTCAGCATCGGCGCCAGGATCGGGATGAACTCCGGCCGCTCGAACCGTCCCAGCGCACGCACGGCCTGGCGCCGCGGCCCGTTCTGCTTGCTGCCGAGCCCCTCCATGAGCGGTGCGAGGTCGGCCTCGCTGGTCCCGCGGCGGTCTTCGGCCACGAGCATGCGATCCTCGAGAGTGGCCTGCGCGAAGGCCGACGGCGCAACCGACGCGACCAGGGTCAGCAGGAGGACAGTACGCACGCGTCTCATCGCACGGACCTTTCGTCGTGTCATCGGAACGCTTCCAGGGCGAGCGAGACCCGCCGCGTTACGCTCCATCCGCACCCTGCGCACCTTGGGCACCTTGGGCACCTTGGGCACCTTGGGCACCCTGGGCACCCTGCGCACCCTGCGCACCCTGGGCACCCTGGGCACCTTGGGCACCCTGGGCACCCCGGGCACCTTGGGCACCCTGCGCACCTTGGGCACCTTGGGCACCCTGGGCACCCCGGGCACCTTGGGCACCTTGAGCACCCTGGGCACCCCG
>CAZJBN010000146.1:0-10345 GCA_964543955.1 uncultured Bifidobacteriaceae bacterium | reverse complement strand
GAGCACCTGGCACCAGGGCACCTGAGCACCTGGCACCAGGGCACCTGAGCACCTGAGCACCCCGGGCACCTGAGCACCCGGGCACCCTTTAATCGGTCATCACCGGCTCGAACGTCCACAGCGCCAGTGTCACGAACACCACGTCGAAGAACACCAGCAGCGCCACCCAGAACGCGGCCAGACCTTCGTCCGGCGTCGCCTGGAAGATGGCGGCCGTGCCTCGCACGCCCGCGATCATGACCGGAACCGTGATCGGATACAACAGAATGGGCAGCAGCACGTCGCGACTGCGTGCGCGCACGAGCATGGCCGCAAAGAGCGTCCCGACGGCCGCAAACCCCAGCGTGCCGGCGACGAGAAGCGCCACGAGCAGCCCCGCGTGATCGAAGATCGGCGCCTGGAACAGCAGCCCGACGAGCGGGACGAGGATGGCCTCGACCAGGAGCATGAGAAGCAGCATCCCGGCCAGCTTGCCGGCATAGATGGCCGGGCGGTCGGCCGGCGCCAGCATCAGCGCCCGCAGTGTGTCGGCCTGCCGCTCGCGCTCGAATGTCCGCCCGAGTGCGAGCGTGCCCGAGAACGCCAGGGCGATCCACAGAATCGCCGCCGCCACGTCGTCCACGGCGCGGCCCTCGCGGACGAGGCCGAAGGCGAAGATCAGCACGATCGTCACGGCGAAGAAGATCGTCGTGGACACGATCTCGAGGCTGCGGGCCTCGACCATCAGGTCCTTGCGCACGACGAGCCACGCGACGCGGAAGAAGCCCGTCATGCCGAGGCAATGGCGGAGCGATAGCGGTCCCGCAGCGACCCGCCGCTGACCGGCGCCTCGACCAGGCGCCCTCCGCGCAGGTAGCGCTCGTGGGTCAGCAGTCCGTCGACGACGTCCAGGTCGTGCGTGGCCAGTACGGTGAGCACGCCGCGCGCCTGCTCGTCTCGCAGGCGCTGGACCAGGGCCGCCGCCGACGTCTGGTCCAACCCGGTGAACGGCTCGTCGAGGAGCAGGAGCCTCGGCTGGTGCAGGAGCGCCCTCTCGAGCGCGACGCGCTGCCGCATGCCGCGCGAGAAGCTCGAGACCGCGTCGTGGGCGCGATCGCCGAGCCCCGCGTGATCGAGCGCCCGGGCGGCGAGCGACCGCGCATCGGCCAGTCCGTACAACCGTCCGAAGAAGGTGAGATTCTCGTGAGCCGTGAGCTCCGGATAGAGGAACAGGTCGTGCCCGAGCATCCCGATGCGCGAGCGAAGCCCTGCGCCGCCCGTGCCGGCGCTCACCGACCCGTATCGAACGTCGCCTTCGGACGGTGCGAGCAGCGTCGCCAGAATGGCAAGCAGCGTGGACTTGCCGGCGCCGTTCGGTCCGAGCAGTCCGACGAGGTCGCCCGACTCGACGTCGAACGACACGCGGGCGAGCGCCTTGCGGCGGCCGTAGAAACGCGACAGGTCGGTGACCGCCAGCCGGTGGAAGTCCTCGATCACGCGGCGGCCCCCTGGCCGCCCTCCGCTGATTGTTCGAGAGCGGCGAGGACGCGCTCGAGCTCCGCCACGAGCGCCGGGCGGCGGTTGCCATCCCTCGGCTTCGGCCGCCCTGCCGCACGTCGCTCTTCGATGGCCACGAGCTCCCCCATCAACCGGTCGCGGGCCTTCAGGAGTTCCGCGGCGGACGTGGCCGGGACCGGCTTGAGGGCCCAGACCAGGCCGATACCGAGGATCGCGAACGCCAGGCCCACGGCGATGTAGTTCCAGGTCCTGCTGTGCGCGGGAATGCCGGTGACGGTCACCGCCATCTCGTCGCCCGCCGCAATGCGTCCGCCGCTCGCCAGCACGAAGGCCTTGCCGCCTTCGGCGGTCACCGACTCGACCGACGGCAGATGGGCCGAGCTCACCTGCACGCCGCCCGGATTCTCCACGGCCATGAACACCTGCTCGAAGGCAGCCGGCCATGTCTGCCGAAGCGTGTAAGTCCGCCCGATGTCCGGCAACGAGAAGCCGATCTGGATGCTGGTCGTCCCTGGCGCAAAGGGTCCCGTGACGCGGACCACGTCGCCACGAAGCGTCGCCTGGCGCGAGGAGCCTTCGAGGAGCGTCGCGTTCTGCGCGCCATCCGGCAGTGGGATGTCGAGCGGCTCGCCTGGGTCGATCGGCGTACGCGCGCCGTTGACGATGTCGAGGATGTAGAACACCGTCGGTGTGTCGTCCTGGAACTCCATGATGATCCGCGACTCGCCGCCAAACACCACGATGCCCTGCCGGGCCGGTTCCTTCGCCGCCGCCTCGGCCTCCGCGCGTGCGCGAGCTGCTGCTTGGGCCACGCCCGCGATCAGCGCCACGCGCACGCCGCCGGCCGACGGCACGGGCACGTCCTGCGATGTCAGCACTTCGCCGTCCACCGTCGTCGAAGCAACGACCGTGCTGCCGGGAGGGACGCCCGTGAATTCCGCGCGGCCCTGGGCATCGGTCGTGGCCGTCCGCGGGGCGCCGGGTCCAGTGAGGGTGACCGCCTGCCCGGCCACGTTGTTGCCCATGCGTTCGCGGACGACGCGCACCGACACGGTACCGGCCGGAAGCTCGGGCGCCGGCAGCGGGATGCCCGCCATCTGCGCCGCGTCGGGCATGGCGACCTGGGCCGAGAGCGTTCCCCAGTAGGGTGGAGCTTCAGCTCCTCCCAGTGCCAGGACCAGCAGAATCGCAAGGCAACCCTGAAGGGTTGCCTCGACATGAACTCTGGTGGAGGGACCCGCCTCTACACTCCTGTGGGGGCGACCCTTCAGGGTCGCCCACCTTAAGCCAATGAGGTTCCACATTGCTTGCAGAATCTCGCGTCGGGGTCGTTGACCGTCTCGCACGACGGACACGCCGTCGATACTGGAGTCGCGGGACGCGCGGAGGCCTCCGGGCGCCCGGCCGCAAGCTGCCGCGAGATCTCCTCTTCGATCTGCTGCCGGTACCCCGCCTTGGCGTCGAGCTGCTGCATGAGCCCCAACGCGCGGCGGCGGAGGCGGCCGCTCATCTCCTCGAAGTCCGCCTGCGCGACCTTCCCCATGGCGAAATCGAACTCGAGCTCCTTGATCGATCGGAGCACCAGTGCCTTTTCACGCTCGAGCGCCGCGCGGGTCCGCCCGACAACCACGCCCGGCGCATCCACGACGCTGTTGGAGACGAGCGGCAGCAGCATGCGGTACGCCGCGAGCCCCACGAAGCTGGCCAGGACCACGGTGACGCTCAGGATGACGATGTTGGGCAAAGTCTGGCCGGTGGCCACGATGACGACGGCGGTGGCCGCGAGCATGCCGCACAGCAGGAAGAACTGCCAGGGCGGCAGCCCTTCGACTCCGTTCGCCCGGTCTCGAGCGTCGCCCAGCCCGGAATCAGTCAAGGTCTCGGAGCTCATCATCCAGCCGCGCGGTGAGCGATGCGTCTTCGTTGAGCGCACCAGCCGGACCGGCCAACGCGGGACGATGCGACCAGCGGAACGCCATGGCGATGGCGGCGCCGAGCCCGGCAAGCCCGAGGAGGTACGGCAGCAGCCACGCCAGGCGTCCCATGCCGGCGTTGGGCGGTTCGCTCAGGATGTGGCTCCCGCCCTGCTGCTGCACGTAGAAGTCCAGGACTTGAGCCTCGGTCTTGCCTTCGCTCAGCATGACGCCGACATCGGTCTTGACGATCGCGCAGTGGCCGCACGAGCACTCGCCCACTGGCAGCTTGGAGCACCCGCCGCACCAGCACGCCAGCTTCCTGGTGACCTCTCGGACCTCGCTCGAGAACACCTGGAGGCGCGCGTCCCTGGGATCCTCCACGTGCTGTGCGCGAGCGACGGTGGGCAGAACGAGCGTGAGGATGAGGAGCGTGGCGGTGGCCGCCGCGCCCGCGGGCACTCGGCCCGTGGCAAAGCTGATCGCGCGCTCCGGCAGGAGTGCGATGCCCGTGCCGAGCGCGAGGATGCCGAACCCGAACCAGATCCAGTTGACGAGCGGGTTGATGTGCACCTCGACGCTGGCGGTCTGGTCCTCCAGCTCGAAGGCCGGCATCACGATGTAGAGATCCTCCGCGAAGGTGCGGCGGATGCCGACTTCGGTGGTCGGCTCCTGCTCGTGCTTCCTGAAGTACCACTTGGCCGGATACAGCTTGCCGAGCTCCGCACCGCTTGCGTCCTGCACGTTGACGTGCGCCGTCACCATCTGCTTCTGCCCATCGTCGGTGACGCGGATGGCGTCGAGCCGGAGGCGATAGTCGCCGACGGTGGCCTCCTCACCCGGCTTGAGCAGGAGCTGCTCGTCGCGACTGAATCCCTCGCCCGCGAAGCCGAGGAAGATGAGCACGATGCCCAGGTGGACGATGTATCCGCCGTAGCGGCGTTTGTTGCGGCCGACGAGGCCCACGAGCGCGGTGAAGATATCGGTGCCGGTCATCCCCCGCCGCACGTTCGCGCCCCGGTAGAACTCCTGCAGGATGGTGCCGATGACCATGCCCGAGAGCGCAAAGCAGATGCCGGAGCTCCACACGCGCACGCCGAGCGCGACGACGATGACCCCGGTGATGAGGCCCAGCGAGACCGGGAAGAGGAACTGATCGCGCAGGTTCGCGACCGTGGACTTGCGCCACGCGAGCAGCGGACCGACGCCCGTGAGGAGCAGCAATGTCAGGCCGATGGGCGTCATCCATCGATTGAAGAACGGCGGACCCACGGTGAGGCGCTCGCCGGAGACGAGCTCCGAAATCGTCGGGAACATCGTCGCGAAGAGGACGAAGAACGCCGAGAAGAGCAGGATCCAGTTGTTGGCCATGAACGCCGCCTCGCGCGAGACCCACGAGTCCAGCTCGTGGCGCGCGCTCAGAAGCGGCAGGCGGTAGATGACCCAGCCGAAGGAAAAGACGGTGACGGCCGCCATGAAACCGAGGAAGAGGCGCGCGAGCGCCGGATCCTCGCCAAAGGCGTGCACGGACTGCACGACGCCCGACCGCGTCATGAAGGTGCCGAAGATGGTCAGCAGGAACGTGATGATGACGAGCGTGACATTCCAGACGCGCAGCATGCCGCGGCGTTCCTGCACCATGACGCTGTGCAGGAAGGCGGTGGCGGTGAACCACGGGAGCATGCCGGCGTTCTCGACCGGGTCCCAGCCCCAGAAGCCTCCCCAGCCGAGCTCCTCGTACGCCCAGATCATGCCGAGCGTCAGGCCGAGCGACAGGAAGAACCACGAGAACATCGTCCAGCGGCGGACGGCGCGGAGCCACGAGTCGTCCAGCAGGCCGGTCATGAGCGCGGCCATGCCGAATGCAAACGGGATGGTGAGCCCGACGAAGCCCAGGTACATCGTCGGCGGGTGAATCGCCATGTAGAAGTTCTGGAGCAGCGGGTTCAGCCCGCGGCCGTCGGTCGGCGACTGCGTGAGATAGGTCTCGAACGGGTTGTTGTGGATGATCATCAGGAACAGGAAGAACATCTCCACGACGCTGATGACCACGACCACGTAGGGAATGAGCTCGCGGTGCCGATCGCGGTTGACCTTGACGGCCACCGATCCGAAGAGCGACAGCAGGAACACCCAGAACATCACCGAGCCGTCGAGCCCGCCCCAATAGGACGTGATCTTGTAGAAGAGCGGCTGCACGCTGTCGGAGTACCGCTGGACGTAGCGGATGGAGTAATCGCCCGCGACGAAGGCGTAGATGATGACGCCGGAGGCCACCGTGAGGAGCGCGGCGACGGTATAGAACGCGCCGATGCCGCTCTCGACCAGCCGCGGCTGGCGCCGCCGGGCGCCGACCATGGAGGCGGCTGCTGCGTAGGCGGCAATCACGAAGCTGATGAGGAGAAGGAACGATCCGAGTGAGGCCATTTGCTACTTTCGGGAGCGGCGGGAAGCGGGACCCTTGCAGAGTTCAGAGTTCACAGTTCAAAGTGCAAGGTGCTCACGTCTCCTCTTTGAACTGTGAACTCTTGAACTTTGAACTTTCTAGGGCGTCGTCGACGGTCCGCCCGGCTTCGCTTCGTACTTCGACGGGCACTTCGCCATCACGCCATTCGGCGCCACCGTGAAGCCCTCCGGCGAGAGCGTGCCCTTGAGAACGACTTCGGCTTCGCCCTTGAACGTGTCCGGCACGACGCCGGTGTAGGTGGCGTTCACGACGTGGCCGTTGCTCTGGACCTGGAACTTGTAGTCGAGGCTGCTCCGCGCCTTGAAGACGGAGTCCTGCACGACGTAGCCATGCAGCTGGAGCTTCTTGCCGTACCACTCCTCGGGCGCGGTCATCACTTCGTCCACGTGCTTGTAGTACTCGGTGGCCTCGCCCATCGTGCTGTACAGCAACCCACCAAATGCAAGCGCGAGCACGAGGCTCGTGAGACCGACCTTGACGGCTTTGTGCTTCATGGTGTCGACCACTGCGCAGGGCGGAACTTCGTTCCCCTCGCTGCGTCTCGTAGGGCGGAACTTCAGTTCCGCCGCTGCGGCCCGTGGAGCGGAGCTTCAGTTCCGCCGCTCACTGTCCGCCGACATCAGGATAGCGCATCAACAGTCCGTAAACCAGCGCGATGGGCAGGCCCACGACGTTGGTGTAGGAGCCCTCGATCCGCTCGACAAAGCGCGAAAAACGGCCCTGAATCGCATAGGCGCCGGCCTTGTCGAGCCCCTCGCCCGTCTCCACGTATCGTGCGATGTCTTCGGATGTCATGTCCGCCACCCACACGCGCGTCACGGCCGAGGTGACCACCTCGCCGTGCGGGCCCACCAGCGCGACACCGGTCCGCACCTCGTGGACATGCCCGCCGAGCCGCGCGAGCATCGCCACTGCGTCCGCCCTGTCAGCCGGCTTGCCGAGGATGTGCCCGTCGAGCACCACGGTCGTGTCGGCGCCGAGCACGATACGCCCGGACTGCGATCGGGACACGACGCGCGCTTTCTCGAGTGCGAGGCGCTCCACATAGGCCGCCGGCGTCTCTCCGCCGCCCGGCGCCTCATCGACATCGGTTGCGACCACGTCGAACGCGATGCCTGCGGCCCCGAGCAGCTGCGCACGCCGCGGCGAGGCGGAAGCGAGGATGAGCATCGGATGATTATGGTGGGAACCCGGCACGACCCCCTTCCCATCCGCGCGAGCGTGTTCCCCACCCGACGGGTCCCACCAGAAGGGTTCCCACCCGACAGGTGCCCCCCGAAGGGGTCCTACCCGAAGGGGTCCTACCCGACGGGTCCCACCCAACGGGTCCCACCCGAAGGGTCCCTCCCTCCTGTGGACATGCCACACGTTTCGTGCGAGACTCCTGTGGCATCACGACAGGAGTGGCGGATGGCCGAATCCAAGCTGGACCTGCTGCAGGGCACGCTCGACCTCATGGTGCTCCAGACGCTCGATGTCATGGGCGCGATGCACGGCTACGGCATCGCGCGGCGCATCGAGCAGGTGAGCCAGGACCAGGTCCTGCTGAACCAGGGCACGATCTACGCCTCCCTCGTGCGCCTGCAGCAGCGCGGCTGGATTGCCGCAGCATGGGGCGTGTCCGACAACAACCGGCGGGCGAAGTACTACACCATCACGAAGGCGGGCAAGCGCCGGGTCAAAGCCGAGCGGCAGGAGTGGGAGCGTCTGGCCGCCGTCATGGGCCGCGTGCTGGCGGCATCGCCCGAGGGAGGGTCGCAGTGACGACGCCGCGTGAGGCGTGGGCGTGGCTCGTCGCGTTCGTGCGCCACGATGCGCTGGATCGTGACTTCGACGAAGAGCTGGCCGCCCATCTCGAGATGGCGATCGAGGAACACATCCGGCAGGGCCTCTCCCCTGTCGAGGCGCGCCGCCGGGCGCTCGCACGGCTCGGGACCATCGAGGCGTCGAAGCAGCGACACCGCGAGGCGCGGGGACTCCCTGCACTCGAGGGCCTCCTCCAGGACGCACGCCACGCCGTCCGATCGCTTCGCCGCAGCCCGGGGTTCACCCTCACCGCTGTGATCACGCTCGCCGTCGGCATCGGCAGTAACACCGCCGTCTTCAGCATCACCGACAGTGCACTGTTCAAGGGCTTTCCCCTCGTGCAGGACAACGACCGCCTTCTCTACGTGACCACAAACAAGGGCGCTCTCTACTACCCGGATTTCGAGCAGTGGCGCGCGCACGCCCGGTCGTTCACGGAGATGGGTCTCGTCCGGGGCGTGTTCAAGACGCTGGCGACCGAGGACGGCGCAATCGACACCCTCTACGGAACCGAAGTCACCGCCGAGACCTTCCGCGTCCTCGGTGTGGCACCGTTCCTCGGCAGGGACTTCACCGCTGCCGACGCCCAACCGAACGCACTGCCGGTGGCGATACTTCGCTACGACCTTTGGGAAAGCCGATTCGGGAGGGACACCGCCATCGTCGGGCGGAGCGTGCAGATGGACGGCGTCCCGACGACCGTCGTCGGCGTCATGCCGGAAGGGTTCTCGTTCCCGGCGGACCAGCGACTCTGGACGCCGCTCATACCGACAGACGCCGCGCGTCGGCGAGACACCTACTATGCGGTGTACGCGGTTGGCCGGATGGCCCGCGACGCGACCCCTCAGAGCGCCCTCGCAGAGATGGACGCCATCGGCCGCCAACTGGCCGCCGCCTACCCGCGCACGAACCAGGAAGTCGCCCCTGAGGTCAAGACATTCACCGAGTGGTTCATCGGCCCCCGCGCCGCCTTGCTGTACCGAAGCATGTGGGGCGCCGTGGGGTTCGTGCTCCTGATCGCCGCGGCGAACGTGGCGAATCTCCTGCTGGCACGTGGCATGGGGCGGTCACGCGAGATGTCGCTCAGGCTCGCCCTCGGCGCGAGCCACTGGCGCATTGTCCGGTACGTGCTGCTCGAAAGCGCACTATTGTCCATCCTCGGATGCGTCCTCGGCTGGTGGCTCGCCACGATGGCCGTGCGCCTGTATGTGTCGATGCTCGTCACAGGCAACGCCACGCGAATCCTCGGCTACGCGATGGACCAGCGCGTCCTGCTGTACCTCATCGCAATCACCGCCATGACGACGCTGCTGATCGGCCTCGCCGCCGCTGTCCGCAGTATCGGACCGGAGATGAGTACGACGCTGAAGAGTGCCGGGCGCGGCTTGACCGGCGAGCACCGGGGGCAGCGTGTGTCGCGCCTTCTCATCGGCGGCGAGATTTGCCTGGCCATCGTGTTGCTCGCCGGTGCCGGCGTGATGATTCGCAATTTCATCGGTCTCAGTACTGCCGACGTGGGCGTCCACGAGCAGAACGTGTTGACGATGTCCATGTACCTCCCGCCCGAGCGTTATCCGACGTCACACGCGCAGATCACGTTCTATCGGGATCTCGACGCGCGCCTGCAGGCCCTTCCGGGCGTCTCGGTGGTCGGCATGGGGGTGACGACCCCGACCGAGAACGTCCCGCTCGTGAGCTACGAACTGCCGGACGATACAGTCGCCGCAGCGCGCGAGCATTCGGTCGTCGCGACCCTCACGGTCCACGGCGACTACTTCCCGGCACTCGGCGCGGGTGTCATCGCCGGACGATCGTTCGACGCGCACGACGAATCAACGAGCGAGCCCGTCGTCATCGTGAACCAGCGCTTCGCCAGCCGGCACTGGTCCGGCGGCGACGCTCTGGGCAAGCGGCTCCGCCTCCGATTCGACACGAGCGCCCCGGACGCATGGCGGACCATCGTCGGCATCGTGCCCGACATCGTCCAGAACGATCCAACTGGGCGACTGCCTTCACCGCTGGTCTACGTGCCTCTCCTCCAGCGACCGCGGAGCAACATGTTTGTCCTGGCGCGCACGCTCGTCCCGCCAGAAGGCCTCGCGACTGCGTTCCGACGCGAGGTGCACGCGCTCGATCCCGCCCTGCCCGTTCCGGCACTGATGCCACTCAGCGACCGGTTTGCACAGGCCCGAGCCCCCGAACGCAATATCACCGGACTGTTCGTGATCTTCGCCGCGACAGGCCTTCTGATGGCCTCGATCGGCCTTGCTGCGGTCACCGCGCACTACGTGAGCAGGCGCACGCAGGAGATTGGCGTCCGGACGGCGGTTGGTGCCACATCGCTCGACATTCTCACGCTCGTCGTCGGCCAGAGCGCACGGCCCGTCGCCATGGGATGGGCCATCGGTCTTGGCGCCACGCTCCTGCTCGGACGCCCCCTGGCGTCTGCGCTCGCCCCGTCATCGTCTGCGGACGCCGTCACGTTGGTGACCGCGTCGCTCGTGCTGCTCATCGCAGCGTTCCTCGGCTGCTTCATTCCCGCCTGCCGCGCCATGCGCGTCGATCCCGTCGTTGCGCTGAGACACGAGTAGGCCCCGATGATCACCATCCGCGAAGCCTGGGCGCGCCTGACGGCGCCATTCCACCGCGACGCGCTCGACCG
>CAZJBN010000145.1:0-10461 GCA_964543955.1 uncultured Bifidobacteriaceae bacterium | reverse complement strand
GAGGACTGGGGATCCTGTGTGCGATGGCGGTGTGGCGGGTCTGGTCGGCAGGCCGGACCCTCTGAACCAGGTGCATGAAGGATCCGTCCCTGTTGAGGTCCCGGCAAAGTTACCGACCATCGCGCAGGCCGGCAGGGTTACCATACGTCGTCAGCACCCATGCCCATGCGAACGCTCTGTCTCTGCTTCTGCCTTCTGAGTGCCGGCCTGGCCGCTTCCTGCGCTTCCGATCGCCAGGATGCCACGACGGGATCGACGACAACGGCCGCCGACCCATTCCTGGCGCGTATCGCCCGGCACTGCGGTCAGGCGTTTGCCGGTCGGGTGGTGGCGAATGAGCCGCCGCCTGCCAGCGACGACTTCGAGGGACAGCGGCTCGTGATGCACGTGCGCGAGTGCGGCGACGGCGAATTGAAGATCCCGTTCCACGTGGGAGCCAACCGCAGCCGGACGTGGGTGCTGACCCGCACGCCGGCAGGCTTGCTGTTGAAGCACGACCACCGGCATGAGGACGGGAGCCCGGACGAGGTGACGATGTACGGCGGAGAGACGCGGGCCCCCGGCACGGACGTGCGTCAGGAGTTCCCCGTCGACGCCGAGTCCATCGAGATGTTCGAACGCCAGAACAACGCGGCGTCGCAGACGAACACGTGGGCCATGGAGATCGAACCCGGCCAGTGGTTCCGCTACGAACTGTCGCGGCCGGGCGGCCGCCTCTTCCGTGTCGAGTTCGACTTGACGACGCCGGTCGAGGCGCCGCCGCCTCCGTGGGGGCAGGAGTAGCGAGCTCGGCAACGTCCGACTGTTCGACCTGTTCTGGTTCCGTCCGATCTCGTGCCGAGATCGATAGACCCCACGCCCACCGCACTCGGAAGCCGGTCAGCACATGGGGATGTAGCTATCCTCCCGCTCAGTCGTGCCGGAGCACGTCCGTCGGACTGAGTGTGGCCACGCGCCACGCCGGGATCAGGCAGGTTGCAAGCGCCACGATCGCGAGCAGCACCGACGCGGCCGCGAACGAGACGGCGTCCAGCGGCTCGACGCCAAAGAGCAGTCCGTGGAGCAGCCGTGTGCCGGCGCCGGCAACTGCGAGCCCCAGCACGACGCCCATCGCGCTCAGCATCATCGCCTCGCGGATCACGAGCGTGACGAGACCCTTGCGACTGGCGCCAAGTGCGCTGCGGATGCCGAGCTCGTGGGTCCGCATCGAGACGGCGTACATGAGGCCCGCGTGCAGGCCGAGGGCAGCCAGTGCCAGAGCTAGCACGGCGAATGTCCCGAGTACCGTCACCGCGAAGCGCGACTCGCCGGCCGAGGCGGCAAGCTCGGCGGCGAGAGACCGCACGTTGTGAACCGGGGCATTCGGATCGGCGTCATGAACGATCGGACGGAGCTGCGATGCCAGCGCTCCCGGGTCGGTGTTGGAGCGAACGACGAGGTAGATCACGCGGCCCATTGTCAGGGCGCCATGGTTGCCGAGCACGGTGTAGAGCTCCGCATGGGGCACGTCGGTGAACCCGCCACGCAGGACGTTCCCCACGACGCCCACGATTTCCGTGACGCGGTCCCGTGCCAGCAGATCGGGATATCGGCGCCCGACGACGGGCTGGCCGTCCGTGAGGTAGGTGCGGACGAACTCGTCGTTGACGACCATTGGAATCGTCGCGGTGCCTGTATCGGACGGCTGAAGGAAGCGGCCGGTATGGACGCGGAGCCGCAGGGCATCGGCGTAACCCGGCGTCACGATATAGCCGAGCGCACGCGCGATCACCGGCTCGTCGCGATCGCGCGGCAGGCGAAATCCGGCCAGGTGCGTCGAGTCTCCAAGAGGCGCCATCGACGCCGTCGCGGCGGCATCGACCGACGGCAGCGCGGCGACGCGCTCCACAATCTCTGTCGCCACCCGTTGCCAGCGCTGCGGCATGTCCGGTCCACCATGAAGCGACACGCGCGCCGTCGTCACCAGCGCTGCATCGTATCCGGTATCTCGCGTGACGAGCCGATCGAAGCCGCGCACCATCAGCGCCGCTCCCACGAGCAGCACGACGGCGAGCGCTGTCTGGAGGACCAGCAGACCCTGGCGCGTTCGCGCGCGTCGATGCCCTGGCGGGTGACCGGCGTTCTCGCGTTCGCCGGTGAGCGGACGTATGCGGATCGCCTGGAGCGCTGGTGTCGCGCCGACGAGGACGCCCATCACGAGCGAGGCCGCGACGAGATACAGGGCGGCGCCAGACGTGAGTCCGACATCGCCGACGCGAGGGAATGCACGCGGCGCCACGAGCGGCCATGCGCGGAGAAGGCCCCATGTCACCGCGATGCCGGCGCCCGCTGCCGCGAGCGACAGCACGAGGCTTTCCGCCAGCACCTGCCGGGCCAGCCGGCCGCGGCCGGCGCCGAGAGCGCCGCGCAACGCCATTTCGCGCTCGCGCGTCACGCCGCGCGACCAGCAGAGGTTGGCCACGTTCGCGCAGCCGAGGACGAGCAGCAGCACCACGCCGACGCTCAGGACCAGAAGCACCGGTCTGATGCCTGTGGTCTGCTGATCCACGAGGCCGCGTACGTGCACGATCACGGGGCCGCCCTGACCGAACAGCATGTCGGCCGCCGTGGGCCGTGGCCCGAGGCCGCGTGCCACGGACGTGCCTTCCGATGCCGCCTGAGTCGGTGTGACGCCGGGCGCCAGCCGGCCGATTGCCGGAAACACGTGCACGGGTCGATCGGCCGCGTTCGCAGCCGGCCGGGGCCGAACGAGCGGTGTATAGAGCTGGCGATCCGTGTCGGGAAACGAGAAGCCTCGAGGCGCGATTCCGATGATGACGCGTGGCCGGCCGTCGAGCGTGACTGTCTGCCCGATGGCGTCCGGGCGCCCACCGAACGCACGCTGCCAGTATGCGAACGCGAGGACCACGCTGCCGTCGTTGTCCGACTCGTGCGGGGAGAAGAATCGCCCTGCGGCCGGTACGATGTTCAGGATGTCGAAGAGCCCTGGCGACACCTCTGTCGCGCGAACGCGTTCGGCGTCGCTCAGTCCGGTCACCGAGTACGCACGGTCTCCGTATGCGGCCATTCCGCTCAGAGCCTGTGTGCGCGTCTGCCAGGCGTCGAATGTCAGGTCGCTGATGACCGCGTCGCGAAGGGGTGAGACGGCGCCGAAGTGCGCCTCCGACAGCCGTACCAGGCGATGCGGCTCGGGATAGGGGAGCGGGCGCAGGAGCACGCCGTAGGCGACAGCGAAGATCGCGGTGTTGGTCCCGACGGCGAGGGCCAGTGTGGCCACGGCCGCGGCGGTGAACCACGGAGACTTGCGCAGGATCCGGACGGCGTAACGGGCATCGATGCCGAAGTCCCTCAACCACGGCAAGGTGTCGACGTCGCGTGTCCGTTCCTGTGCGAGCGCGATGCTGCCAAAGCGGCGCCGGGCCTCGCGCTCGGCGTGCTCGCGGCTCATCCCGTCGCGGATGTACTCCGCCGTGCGCTGGTCCAGGTGGAAGCGAGCTTCGGCATCGAACCCATCATCGTGCTCCGAGCCGAAGACGGTAGTGCGCAGACGTCGAAGCCAGCCCATGGTCGAGCGCTCCTCAGGCGAAGTCCAAGACCTTGCCGACGGCTTCCGTGAGGCTGTGCCACTTCTCGTGCGCGTCGGTCAGTTGGCGCTGCCCGCCGCGCGTCAGGCGGTACACGCGTGCGCGCCGGTTGTTCTCGGTCAGCTGCCACTCGGCGGAGACCCATCCCGCGTGCTCCATGCGGTGCAGGGCCGGGTAGAGGGATCCCTCCTCGACGCGAAGGACGTCGCCGGAGATGGTCTGGATGTGCGTGGCGATGCCGTAGCCGTGCTGCGGGCCGCGGCTCAAGGTCTTGAGCACGAGGAGATCGAGCGTGCCCTGCAACGCGTCCGGCTTGCGGGCCGATCGGCGTAATACCATAGATGTCTAGGTGAGAGTAGGCGACAGGCCCCACGGTGTCAAGAGCGGATCGGCCAAAGGGCGGGAACCAATCGCAGGGCGGGTCTTCAGACCCGCCTTCCTCAATAGAGCGCGTGCAGGTACTCGCGCACCTGATGTGTCCAGTACGGCCAGTCGTGGCCGCCGAGCGGTCCCCAGTCGTCCAGCGAATGCGCGATGCCCTTCGCGCGGAGGATCCCCGACAGCTGATCGGAGGGCCCCCGGTTCTCCCAGGGGCCGTGGCCGGTGGCCAGATGGATGTCGCAGCTGCGGAGCTGTTCGTAGAACCAGGGGTCCGAGAGGTTCGGCACGTAATCGGCGGGGTTGTTGAAGTAGAAGTTGTCGTCGTACAGGCCGTCCATGAACGACTTCATGTCGTAGACGCCGGACAATCCGAAGCAGCGCTTGAAGACGTCGGGGTGCTTGAGCAGCGTGTTGACGGCATAGTAGGCGCCGAGCGACGCGCCGATCGTGGCAATCGGCTGCCACCCCCGGCAGTGCTGGTGGACGAAGGGCACGATCTCCTGGGTGAGGTAGTCGTCGTACATGCGCTGCATCCAGCTCCGGTGGAGCGGATGCGCGCCCTTGTCGTAGAACGAGTCGCTCGCGTTGGAGTTGAGGCAGAAGACCTTGATCCGGCCCTGGTCGACGAGGTCGGCGACGCTGTCGATGACCTGCCGGTCGTGGTACTCCCATTCGTTCCCGCCGCTCGTCGGAAACGTGAGGATGGGAAGCCCCCAATGGCCGATCACGACGACGCCCAGCTCGCGGTTCAGGCGTCCGGAGTACCAGTGATGATGTTCGATGTGCATGACCGACGCCGATTCTAGTTCAGACCCGGCTCCCTGATTGCAGGGCGGGTTGTAGGGCGGGCCTTCAGATCCGCCTGGGCGGGTGACCCGCCTCCCGACTCACCGTCCGTCGTCAATCGCGCCAATCGCCCACAGGACAGCGCGCCGCACCGCTGGCGACCGGTCGCCGCGGGCGGCTTCGAGGGCGGGCAGGGCAGAGGCGCTCTCGATCTGGCCAAGCGCCCACGCCGCGATCGCCCGAACATCGTCTTCGGGATCACGAAGAAGCGGCGTCAAGCTCGCAACGGCCGCGGAGGACTCGATCGATCCGAGCGCCCATGCCGCCATGCGCCGGACGGCGGGATCGCGATCCTTCAGCGCCGGTGCGACTTCATCGACGGAGTCGTGATCCTCGATTTCGCCGAGTGCCCAGAGCGCTGTGAGCCGCACGTCCAGCACCGGGTCGTTCACGAGCGGCGCGAGCACCGCGACGCCCGACCCGCTCTCGATCTGGCCCAGGGCCCATGCCGCCATCCGGCGCACGCGGGCATCCCGATCGTTCACGAGCGGCGCCAGCACGTCCACGCCGCTACGGTCCTCGATCTGGCCGAGCGCCCATGCGGCCATCTGCCGCAGCGTCGCGTCGGGGTCGCCTGTCGTGCTCCGCAGCAGGGCGACACCCTTGGGCGACTCGATCTCTCCGACAGCCCAGACGGCCATCTGTCGCACCTCGGGCGAGCTGTCGCGGAGCCCGCGTTCGAGCGGCGCCAGGGCCGCCTCGTCTTCGATCTGGCCCAGTGCCCAGGCCGCCCTCCGCCGAACGGCAGGCGCATTGTCGTCGTTCAGGGCTCGACCGAGCGCGGGAATCGCGCCGGGGTCCTCGAGTTCACCCAGCGCCCAGGCGGCCATGCTGCGAACCGCCTGTTCGCGGTCGCGCAAGGCGGTGGTCATGACGCCCATCGTCTGTGGGGCTTCGACCGCGCCAAGTCCGAGCAGACCTGTTTCGCGGAGGCCGGCATCGGTGTCCTTTGCCAGTCCGCCGAACTCGGCGGCGGCCCATGCGGGCCTCGCCCGCGCCACCATCCGCGCCGCAATGTGGCGGACGCAGCGGCTCGAGTCCCTGAGTGCGCCGCGATATGCCTGCAGGACCTGGGGGTCCATCTCCGCGCCCGCCCGGTGGCCCAGCCTCGGCATCGGGACATCGACGCCGCCGCGCGCACGCGGCATCGGCATTGGCGTCGGCATGGGCATGGGCATCGGACGCGGCAGGTCGCCATCCCACCAGCCGCCGAAGCCCGTGAGCGAACGACCCGCAAGCTCGCACACGGCCGCGTCCGCCGTGCGAAGCGAGGCGAGGAGCGCGGTGACGGACGCGGCATCGCGAAGGTCGGGTTGCCGGGCCGCCAGTGCGGCCGTGAGGAGAAGGGCAGTCGTCATGAGCGCTCCAATCGGGTGGACGTGCCGGGTTGGACGGGTGGGCCGTGCCCAGCGTTGGAATGTTGAATGAACACCCGGGAGCTTCCTGATGCTGTGCGTGAGGTGCACGACTTCGTGCGCGGTGCCACTCTGGTCGCACACAGCGGGTTCGCCGTTCGGCAAAGTGAAGACATGATCGCGAACGAACGGAGAGGCAGCCGCAAGCACATCCTCGACTGGACCGGCCATGGGCCTGATCCGAATCGGTGCTGGTTAGTTAATTAGATCGGTCGTCGTTCATCGGCGTTCAAAGAAAGCCAGTCAGGTGATCGGCGGCGGTCAGGTCAAGCACCGCGCGCAACCTGGCAGTGTCTGCACCGTCCATCTGCGATTCCTGCCTCTTGCGCGCGGTCCCATGACGATGGCATCGTCGTCCATGAGCAAGGAAAGATCTGGTGAGGAAAGGGCAGTGCTTGATTGGCGTGTAGTAAGACGATATCTTACCAAGGTGAAGACCACCGTATCCTCGAAGGGGCAGGTCGTCCTCCCTGCCGAGATCCGCCAGCAGGACGCCATCGAGCCCGGTCAGGAGTTCGACATCGAACGCCTGGATCGCGGCGAGTATCGCCTCGTGCGCCGCGGCAGCGGCCCGACCCGCGGGGCCGTCGACTGGCTGCTCGAGTGCCCGGTCAGGGGCTACTTCGTTCCCATCGAATCGGAATCAACCGACTCGCTGTGAAATATCTGGTCGACGCCAACGTCCTCAGCGAACCGACCCGGCCGAGTCCCGACGTACGGGTCATCGCCTGGCTCCGCGCGCACGAGCCGGACATCGTCGTCGATCCGATCGTCCTGGGGGAACTGCGATTCGGCGTCCTCCTGCTGCCCCGAGGCCGGAAGCGCACCGCGCTCGAGCGCTGGTTCGACTCGGGCGTCACGCGACTGCACTGCGTGCCCTGGGAGGCGGAGACGGGCCTCCGCTGGGCCGAGTTGCTGGCCCGACTCCGGGCGGCCGGCACCGCGATGCCGGTGAAGGACAGCCTCACCGCCGCCACCGCGCTCCACCATGGTCTCGCCGTCGCCACCCGAAACCGGACCGACTTCGCAAAGGCCGGGGTGCGCATGGTCGACCCGTGCGCGGGCGGGTAGGTGCCCGTGGCGGCGATCGAGGCCGGCACGGTAGAACTCGAACCCTGGGACGAGATCCGGCGCCGAGTCGAGAAGGACGTTCCGGGCCGTTGAAGCGCCCGGACGATCGCCAGAACCTACGCAGCCTCTCTTGGACGTACGTCCCGCTTGATCTTGGCGGCGGAGACGCGCGTGGCGACGTCGAGGTCGTATGCGCCTTGCAGATTCATCCAGAACTCGGGCGTCGTGCCGAAGTATCGAGCCAGACGCAGCGCCGTATCAGCCGTGATGCTGCGGCGGCCGTTCGCGATTTCGCTCATCCTCGTCACGGGCACGCGCAGCTCGCGCGCGAGCCGATTGATGCTCAACTCGAGGGGCGCCATCAGATCCTCTTTCAGGATCTCACCGGGATGCACCGGCCGGAGCCGGCGACTCTTGGCCATGGTTTTCTCCAGCGCTACGCCAGACGCCTCTCACCGCGGCCTGCTAACCCGTCGGCAGACGCGGCTGCGGCGGCGCATACATCCGCGGCATCTCGAAGGCCAGCCGCGGGGCGTAGCCGTCCCGCGCCTCTTCGAGCTGCTCGAAGATCTCCTCCGCCAGCGCCGATGGCGCGACGACGCGCGCGTGAGGGCCGAAGCTGAGCACCCAGCTCCTCAGCGCCCAGTCGCGGCACACCTTCATCGTCAACCTGACGCTGCCGTCGGCACGGTCCTCCAGCCGCTGCGAGGCGTGCCACTCGCGCTCGCGGACGTAGCGCGCCACGCGCGGCGCGAACTCGATCTCGACCCGCTCGGGACGCCCGTCGTTGACGCCGAGCGACGCCGCAAACGGACTGGCGGCGCCGTCGATGGCCGGCGTGAAGGTGTTGCCGGTTGCGATGACGCCCTTGATCCGCTCGACCGCGAAGTTGCGCAGCTGGCGGTACTCCGGCACGTAGGCGACGAGATAGAGCCCGCCGTCGAAGTAGGTCACGTTGTACGGGTGGACGAGGTAGTCCTTCTCGCGATTGCTCGATGCCGAGAAGTAGCGCATCCGCGCCTCGCGGTGGCCGGACGATGACTCGATGAGGCGAGCGACGATCTCGCCGTAGTCCTTCTGGTGCTTCTTGCGCGCGCCAGGCTTGACCTTGATGACGCCCGGCAACTGGTCGAGGAACTGGCGGACGCGCGGGGAGAGCGACTTCTCGACCTTGTTCATCAGGTCCGCCAGGCCGTCCGCAAAGGCCGCGCCCGGCATGGCCGCCAGGAGCGCACGGCTCATGTAGAGCGAACACACCTCGGTGAGTGACAGCCCCGGGTTGTTCAGCGCCTTCAACGGGACCTGCACGATGGTCCAGCGCGTGCGGTTGTCGTCGCCCTTGTCGCTCGCCAGCGGGAAACCGGCTTCCTGCAGCGCCTGCATGTCGCGCCAGATGGTGCGCTTGCCGACGCCGGTGAGCCTGGCCATGTCGTCGACCGTCACGCCCAGGCGATGACGCTCGATCGCGAGAAGCAGTTGCCATTGACGGATGACCTCGGCGTTACGCGGCATAGCCGACAGGGTAATGCAGGTCGGGAGGGCACGTGCGGACGTGTGCTCTCCATGACTGGCCGGGTGCGCACGGTTGCGCACGGATGCGAGCGGGAACGACGGCCCCGGGCCTGTGTCCTGCCATGTCACAGTCAGACGAGACGATGGGTCCATGCACATCCAGAGCGATCGCGCGTTCGTGCCGGCGGATGCCGTTGCCACCCGCTACCTGTTGATCACCATTGCGGCCCCTCCCTCGACCAGGCCGGAGGGCGCTCTGCCGGCACGCCCGGGCGTCGACGTCTCGCTCGTCCTGGACCGCTCCGGCTCGATGGCCGGCCGAAAGTTCGCCCTCGCCCGCCAGGCGGTCACCCACGCCATACGATTGCTTCGCCCCGACGATCAGCTGAACGTCGTCGTCTACGACCATGAGGTCGACACCGTGCTGGAACGGACGGCCGCCACTGGGGCAGCGAGGAGTCAGGCGTTGACGGCGCTTGGCTCGATCGACGCGCGTGGGTCCACGAACCTGGCCGAGGGGTGGTTCACCGGCGCGCGGGCGCTTGACGGCCCCGTCCAGGACAACCGAGTCCGGCGCGTTCTGCTGCTCACCGACGGCCTTGCCAACCAGGGCGTGACCGATCCCGTCGCCCTGCGCGAGGCTGCGGCGCGGTTCAGGGCGGAGGGCATCGGGACATCGACGTTCGGGCTCGGGAGCGACTTCGACGAGGAGTTGCTCGCCGGCCTGGCGGCCGACGGTGGTGGCCATTTCTATTTCATCGAGCAGGCCGCGCAGATTCCGGACTTCTTCGCGAGCGAGCTTGGAGAGGTGCTCGACGTGGTGGCCCGGGACGTCATGTTCGAGGTGGCAGCCGGCCCCGGCGTGCGTGTCGCGCTGCTCAATCCGCTCCCGTCGGAACCGGATCAGGGCCTGATGCGCGTGCGGCTCGGAGACTTCGTCGCCGAACAGGAAGTGACGCTGCTCCTGGCCGTCGAGACGGGCCCGCTGGCGGCAGGAGAGATCGCCTCGCTCCGCTGCCGCGTGACCGATCGCGAGGGGGTGCTGGTGAGCGCACCAATGCAGGTGGACTGGACGGCGGTGACAGCCGATCGGGATCGGCAGCAGCCCGTCAACCGCGACGTCCTCCTCGAGGTGGCGCGGATGCTCGCCGAAGGCGCGCGCATGCAGGCGATGGCGGCCAACCGGCGCGGCGGGTTTGCGGATGCCGGCCTGGCGCTGCGCGACGCGGCCACACGAATCGAGCGGCTTGGCATCGAGGACGAGGCCGTGCAGGCCGTCGCCGAGCTGCTGCTGAAGGAAGAGGTCGCGTTCACGCGGCACATGGCCGCGCGGGACCTGAAGGCGCGCCACTTCGCGTCGTATGCGGCGCTTCACTCGCGCGAGCCGGGCGGGCGGGCACGGAAGCGACAGGAGTGACGCTGGTCACGGCCTGCGGATCCCCGCGGCCAGCCGTTGGGCCTCTTCGCGGGTGAAATCGCCGCTGATGACGCCGATCCGGTCGATGGGCGACCTGATCGTGGGGGCCGCCAGCAGTTCGCCGTCGACAACGATCGCCAGCAGCCGCCCGACATTCTCTGCCGTCGCCGAGTGCATCTTGCCGGCACCCGCCTCGGTGAAGTCGACCTCGACGCCGAATCCGCTCGAAAGCGTG
>CAZJBN010000144.1:0-10519 GCA_964543955.1 uncultured Bifidobacteriaceae bacterium | reverse complement strand
ACGCGCCCGTAGCTCAGCTGGATAGAGCGTTGGCCTCCGGAGCCAAAGGTCGCAGGTTCGAATCCTGCCGGGCGCGCCATCTCGCAAGAAATGCGAGATGGCTGCTCCCGGCCGTTTCCAGTTCACGCCGCGCCGGGCCTGCGGCCCGCCGCGAGCGGGCTCGAATCCTGCCCGAGTTCACTCAGAGCTGCTGCCAGCCTTCAGGTGCTCTGCGAAGAACTCCACCATCTTCGTGACAGACGTGACGCGATTCGGGATCTTCCGCCAGCCGTGCCCTTCGTCCGGAAAGAGCACGTACTCCACGGGCACACCGCGCTTCTTCAGAGTGTTCACCACCTGTTCGGCCTCGACCACTGGGACGTTCGTGTCGTTGGCGCCATGCTGCACCATCAGAGGCACGCGGATTCGATCGAGCTTCGCCAGTGGCGAGAGCGCACGCAGCATCCCGGCCTGGGTCTTCGGATCGCCGTATTCGGTGGTCGAGATCGCGGCCATCCACGGTTCGGTGTGCTCGAAGAACGTGAAGAAGTTCACCATGCCGTACAGGTCGACGCCGGCGGCAAACAGCTCCGGGTACTCCGTGAGACCTGCCAGCGTCATGTAACCGCCGTACGATCCGCCACTGATGCCAATCCGCTTCGGGTCCGCGATCGCCGTGCTCACCAGGTAATCCACGCACGACTTGATGTCCTTCAAGCCATTGAACCGCAGCTCGCCGTTGTCGAGATTGACGAACGTCTTCCCGAAGCCCGACGACCCGCGGACGTTTGGCGCGAACACCCCGATCCCGGCCAGCAGGAGCGCCTGGTAGTCGCCGCGGAACGCCGGCCGCTCCTGACCCTCCGGCCCGCCGTGGAAGCTGATCACGTAGGGCGCGGGACCCGGGTGTCCCTTCGGCCGATACAGCCAGCCGCTCAGTTCGAGGCCGTCGTGTGCCTTGAAGGTGGCCAACTCGGGGCGCACGAGCTGGGACAGGTCCACGCCGACGTGCGGCACGCGAGTCACCTGGCGGAGCGCCTTCGTCCGCGTGTCCATGACCCAGACGTCGAGTGGTGCGGCCGCGCCAGAGATTGTCAGGGCCAGGCGTGTGCCGTCGCGCGAGAAGCGGAGACCGCCGCCGAGCTCGGCAGGCAGTTCCGGGCCCTTCGTGACGGCGCCGGACGCCAGGTCGACGAAGGACAGCTCGCTCTTGCCTGCCACGTTCCAGATCAGGGCGGCGAGCGTGCCCTGGTCGTTCACGCTGAACCCGTCGAGCTCCGCGTCGGCGCGCTCGGCGATCAACTCGATCGGCCCAGCCGTCCACCCCTCGCGCACCCGGATGCGCGCAAACGCCGTCAGGTCGCGGTCCTTGTTCGAAATCAGATAGACCGCTCGCGCGTCTGGCGCCAGCGCACCGGAAAACGTGCCGGGCCCGGTATGCGGCGTGAGCAGCGTCTCCTGGCCGGTCGCGAAGTCGACGAGGTACAGGTTGTTGTCGCCTCGTCCGACGAGCCGGCTGACCAGGCCGACCGTACGATCGCGGGAGACGTCCTCGAGCGTGGCCATGGCATCGTTCTGCACCACGAGGTCCTGGCGTCCAGTCAGCGGGTCCGCGAGGTAGGCATCGATCGCCGCTGGATTACGAGTGTTCGCGCCGATCGCCAGCCGCAGGCCGTCGTGAGTCCAGCCGAAGAGCCGATTCGTCTCCTTGCCTCCTGCCGTCAACCGCTTCTGTCCCGATCCGTCGGGCCTCACGACATGGACCTGGGTGTTCATGCCGCCGCCTGGAGCCAGCGTGTAGGCAAGCCAGTCGCCAGCCGGCGACCATGTCACGCTGCCGACGGGGTCGTTGTCGGCCGTGACCAGTGTCGGCCAGCCACCCTCGACGGGCGCGATCCATACCTGCGGCACGCCGGTCAGGTCGGAGATGAACGCGACCTGCCGCCCATCCGGCGAGAAGGTTGGGGAACTGGCGCGGCCGACTCTCGCCATTCTCGCGACAGCATCAGCCAGGTCGGCGGACGGCTGCGCGATCGTTGCCGCGTGGTTCGAGCCCAGTGCCAGGACGAGGAGTGCAGCCAGCGGAGCCGGTCTGACCTTTTGTGGTGAATGTCGCGACATCGGAGTCCCCCTTCTGTGGCGTGCGCGACGGGAATCATATCCGGTTCACAACGCGATCCTCCGGCAGGCCGATGCCGCCCTTCACGCTCGCTGCCAGCCGGCTATCATCCACGTCATGGACGCCATCTCTTACGCCCTCCCCATCGTCGTCGCGCTGCTGGCCGCCGTGCAGGTGGCCTGGTACATCGGGGTCCTCTACCTGCTGCTCCGCATCTGGCAGAAGATCCGACACCTGCCCGGGTAGCGGCACGGCCCTGCGACGCAGGACGGAACTTCAGTTCCGCCATCTCGTGTGGTCTACAATGACGCGTGTGTCGCTGACGTCCCCAGTCGAGCGGCGTGGAGCGACGAAGCATGGAACCGCGGGATGCCAGGACAGCGATCGATGCCGCGGAACGCGCAGCGGCGGCAGCCGACTTCACGTCCGCCGAACGCCTGCTGAGAGAAGCCGCCGAGCTGCAGGAAGAACACCTCGGTCCCAGCCATCCCGATCTCGCCAACACCCTCAACAACCTGGGCATCGTCTGCGAGAACACCGGCAAGCTGGACGATGCGGAAGCGTTCTACCGGCGAGCGTCGGAGATGGCGGCCGCGACGCTCCCTGCGGATCACCCGTTTGTCGCGACGAGCCGGCGCAACCTCATGGACTTCACCAGCGCGCGCCGAGCACCGCGCAGTGAGATCTCGCCGGAGGAACTGGAAAAGGCTTTCGACCTGGGCATCGACGCCTTCCCTGACGCGGCGGCCCCGCAAGCCCAGCCTGTATCCTCGGCGATGCCCGGGCCGGACGAGAAACGGCCGGTCGACGCCCCTCGCGCAGCGCCTCCAGCACCGGCGAGTCGAGCAACACCCAAGGCCGACCGCGTCACGCGGCAAACCGCGGCGGCTCCCGCCAAGGCGAATCCTGTGCCGTCGGCGAAGGTCCGTCTCCCGGCCACACCTCCGCGAACCCCCCAGTCGTCGCGGCGAACGGCCATGGCCGTGATTGGCGTCGTCGTCTTGCTCGCGGCCATTCTCATGATGCGCCTCTGGTCGCGCGCCGATTCGTCACCCGACACGCCAACGCCGACGCCGACTCCTCCCGCGACCGAGCCGGAGGCACGCACCGAACCGCCGGCATCGGCGACGCCTCAGGCCGCGGTGCCAGTGCCTGAGCCGCCCCCGTCAGCACCGCCCTCTCCTCAGGTCGCGGAGCCCGCTCCCACCGAGGCGCCGCCGGCGCCGGACACCCCGAGCGGATCGTCGTCTACGCCAACGCTGGCCATCGCCGAGGTGTGCCGAACCCTCTCCACGGGATCGGGCGTCTGGAAGTGCGATCCGATCGGCGACGAGGTCCCGCCGGGACGGCTCGCGTTCTACACGCGCGTCCGCTCGCCTCGCAACACCACCGTCATCCATCGCTGGTATCAGGACGACAGGCTCGTGCAGACCGTGACGCTGACGATCGGCGCCAACGCGGTGGCCGGCTACCGGACGTACAGCCGCCAGTCCGTCGACGACGATGGGAGCCGGTGGAGGGTCGAGGCGCGATCGGCCGACGGCGCGCTCCTCCACGAAGAGCGGTTCGTCGTCCGATAGCAGAACGGACGGCGGCCATCTTGCCGAGCCGTTACTGCGGCCGGCGGAACAACCCCACGTACACGGCCTTGCCGAGGATGTGTCCCTGCATCGCCGCCCAGACCTTGTCCCGCGTCTCCCACGCGTCCTTGCCCGGTTCCACGTCGAGCCTGGTGTCGAGCGCGAACACCTCGAACGTGTAGTGGTGCATGGGCCCGCTCGCCGGCGCGCCAGGGCCTCGGTACACGGGACCGCTGGCGCTGATCTGGCGGCTGCCGTCCGCGAGCTCGGCGCCCTTGGGCACGCCCTCCGGGAGCCCGGTCGCCGTACCCGGGATGTTCCACACCAGCCAGTGCACCTGATCCTCCGTTGTCTTGTTGCGTGCGACATCGGGATCGCGCATGTGCAGGACGAAGCTCGCCGTGCCTGGCGGCACGTTCGTCCACGTCAGGGCAGGCGACACCTGCTCTCCGGCCTGCGTGAACTTGACCGGTATCTGTCCCCCGTCGGGAAAGGCGGTCGTCGTCAGCGTCATCGCCGGCCGGGGCGGCGGCGTACCCGGAGCCGCCTGTCCGGCGCTGCCGCCAGGCGCGCCCTGCGCCGCCAGCGCAATCGGGACGATGGCCGTCAAGACACCTGTCATGGCTACACGGTCAGCAGCTCGCATCAAAACCTCCGTCGTCACGATAGTGCAAAAGCTGCATGGGTGACAAAGCTCCACCGCATGCGCGTGCAGGTCCTACAATGTCTGACCGATGAGCCCTCGAACCTGTGTCCTGGCCCTCGGCGTCGCGACGATCGTCCGTCTCGTCGCGCTGCCGCTGCCAGGAACGGAGGACATGGGTGTCTGGAAGGTGTGGAGCTTTGCCGCCTCGCAGGACCTGCTCGGCGTCTATGGAGTCGGGGGCGATCCGCCGGAACGGCGGATGCTCCACTACGGAAACGCCTACACGACCGTCGACTACCCGCCCGCCGCGCTGGGCGAAATGGCCCTCGTCGGGGTGGTCTACCGCGCGGTTCTCCCCGACTATCCCAACGACGGGCGCCTCAACGTCGCGGTCAAGCTGCCGGGATTCTTCGCGGGTCTCGCGCTGACGGCGGTGATGTTCGTCGGCGTCAGGCGCCTCACTGGTGATGCGGGATCCGGGCGGTGGGCGGCGGTCGCCTACTGGTGCAATCCCGCGACGATCCTGAATGCCGAAGTGCTCGGCTACCTCGATCCCCTGGTGATGGCACCGGCCGTGTCGGCGCTCCTCGCCATCTCGGTCGGCGCGCCGGTCTGGGCGGGACTGCTCTACGCGCTCGCACTCCTGACCAAGCCGCAGGCCATGCTGATTGGTCCCGCCATCCTCATCGCGTGCTGGCACGCCGGCGGCCTGCGGACGGTCGTCACGGCCGGCGCGGCGGGACTGGCGGGGCTGCTGGCCGGTGTGCTGCCATACGTGCTCTCCGACGCCGGCCCCAACATGCTGCTCGCCTTTGGCGGCTGGCAGGGGCGCCGCGACATCCTCTCCGCCAATGCCGCCAACGTGTGGTGGATCGCGACGTGGGGCGCGCGTGGCTACAACATGATTCCGCTCTTCGGGTTTCCCGGCGCGTACTTCGAGCCCGTGTTTCGCATCCTCGCGATCTCGTCGTGGATGGAGATGGGGCTGCCCAACCCGCGCCTGCCGGCACAGGTGATGACCATTGCCGCGGCGCTCTGGGCTTCGTGGACGTGCATGCGGTCCGCTGCGCCGGCCGTACACTTCGCGCTCGGCGCGTTTCTCGTGCAGGCGTTCTTCACGCTCAGCGTGAGCGTCCACGAGCATCACCTGATGATGGCCGTGCCGCTGCTCGCGGTGGCAGCGGCTCTCGACGTCCGGTTCCGCCGCGTCTTCTACGTGGTGAGCGCGCTCGTCGCCGTCAACATCAACCTGTTCTACGGCATCAGCCGCGGGTGGGGCTGGTCCATCCCGCGAACGCTGACGCCGATCGACCTCAGCGTGCTGCTGGCATTTGCCGGCATCGCGATCTTCGTGTGGCACGCGCGTGTGCTGGCAGCCGCCGCCCGAGCCGGCCGGCGAGCGTCCTGACGTCCGGGCCGGATCAGCCCGCTACGAACGCCTCGATCTCGTCGAGCCGCGCCGCCGCGTCCTGCTCGCCGAGATCGATGAGGCGCCGCACGTAGTCGGCCTGAAACATGACCAGGCTCAACATGTCGTTGGACCGCGTTTCCTTCGTGCCGAGCCCTCGCGTCAGGAAGCGGAACGCCCGCGGCAGGTCGGGCTCGTACGCGTTGGCCAGCCGCCCGAGATCCACGGACGGCCTGAGCAGCAGCAGGTCCACGTGCCGCAGGCCGTCGCGACGCGACTCGGGCAGGCCCGCGATCAACTGGTTGATCTGCCTGAGCGCCAGCGCATCGCTGTCGAGCTGATCAAGGAAGATCGCGTTGTACAGCACGCCGGCCACCTGAGCCGGAGGCGGGTAGTGCCCGCCGGCTGGCGGCACAGGATCGGTGGCGGGGCGGGCATAGCGCGTCGAGACGGCAATGATGCGTCGAGCGCCGAGGTGCACCGCCGGCGACAGCGGTGAGGTGAGCCGGATGCCGCCATCCCCGTACCACGCGCCGTCGACCTCGACGGCGGGAAAGAAGAACGGCAGCGCCGCCGATGCCATCACGTGGTCGACGCGAATCCGGCAGCGCACGCTCTGTCTCTGCGGCCGCTCCCAGTCCGTGATGCCGGCATCCTCTCGCGACTGGACCCACGTCATCGAGTTGCCGGTCGTGTAGCTCGAGGCCGTGAGCGCGATCGCGCGAAGCCAGCCGGCGTCGAGGTTGCGCGCGATGCCGGTGATGCCGTGGTCGCTCGTTTCGAGCAGGCCGCTGATGAGCTCGCGCAGAGGCGCGGTATCGACGAGGCTTCGCGCGGGAGGCAACGGGCTCGACCCGCCGGCCAGCAGCCGCGTCCCCCACCGGACGCTCCGCGAGGCGAGGTCGCGCAGGTCGACGCGGAACACGTTGTCGATGCGGATATCGGCCCAGACCTCCGCGAGGCCATCCACACGCTCGGCAAAGGGCTCCTCGCGCGCCGCCAGGTAGGCGGCGTTGATCCCGCCGGCCGACACGCCGGTCAGGATGCCCGGCACGACGCCCGGGCACTCGCGCGCGAGCACGCGAAGAAAGCCAACCTGGTAGGCTGCGCGTGCGCCTCCGCCGCTCAGCATGAGGGCGAGGTCGTGATGGTTCGCGGCTCGAGTCACGAGGCGACTGGCTGCGCCACTCCCGCACGGCGGTGCGAAGACGGCACGCTAATGCTTCACCGACAAGGGAATGTCGACGGTTCGAACAGACGGCACGGCGACGCCACCCCGCCTGGCTGGCCGGTAGCGCCACCTTCGCGCGGCCGACACCACGGTCGCGTTGACGGAGCGATCGTCGGAGCGCCGCACGTTGACCGTCTGCACGCGACCAGATGCGTCGATGGTCAGATCCAGCACGATGCGCGCGCCGTCCGGCCTCGGGAACGGTGCGGGAATCGGCGGCAGGCGCTCGTCGATGGGCTCCGGCGGGCTTTCCGCACCCTCGCCGCCGCTCGAACCGCCCGGGACGCTCGGGCCAGGTACAACCTCAGGCTCACCAACCGGAACGACCGGCGGATCGTCGAGCACGAAGACCGGCAGTTCGACCCGACTCGACTCCATGGCGCCGATCGGCGACATGTCCGGCAGGTCGTCCGACGTCGCCGCGAGCACTGCGCCGACCGACGAGGCCGCGCCGGTCGCCACGCCGGGAACATGAATGCGCGTGACCTCGCCGCCGACGACGTAGATGGTCTGCGCAACCGTACCTTCCGGGCGCGTCACGCTGAGGACGTACGGCCCTGGCGACAGGTTCGCCACACGCAGCGGCGCCCGTCCTTGCGCAACGCCCTCGATCTCGACCCATACTCCCGGTGCGCTGGTCCGGATCTCCACTGCCCCACTCGCGGGCACCGGCACAGGGGACGAGGGTACGGGCCGGACGTCAATCGCCGCGCGTGACCTGGCCGGCGGTCGAAATGCGGTCTCGCCCTCGCCTTCGGCGATCCCGCCACGCCGGCGATCGAACTGTGGCAGGTCGACGACCGCAGGCGCGGCACGAGGGGCATCCACAGCGGACGCCAGTGAGAGGTCGGGCGGATCCGGAACATCCGCTGCCGGTGCCGCCGGCAACTCTCCGAGCCGGCTGGCGGGCATCGACATCCGCGACGTGATGCCGATGCCAGCCGTGACGACGGCGCCAAGGAGCACCATCACGAGGAAGGGCGCGGCAGCTGCGAGAAGCGTTCGCGATCGAGATCGCTCGTCGGGTGAGTCGAGAAGCGCACGGAGAGCCTCCGCACGCGCTTTCGACGGCCGCCGAACGGCGAGATCATCGGGAGCAGAAGTCTCGCGGAGCCACGGGGGACGCCAGACGACGGGCGCGTCAGGTTCCCCGGGGGTGTTGTTATCGCCCGGCGGCGGCAGATCCGGCGGTTGGTCGCTCACGGCTACGGCCCGGCTGGAATGGGAGGTACCACTCAGCAGTTAAGCACTTCGCGGCGGGAAAGGCAAAGCCCGAGGCATCGTCCGCTGACCGGTTTCGCCTCAGCGCCGTCGTTCGGCGGACAATGTCAGGGATGATGGCGCGACCGCTGCTGCTGTTCGGCCTGCTGTGGGCCAGCGTGACTGGCTGCGCGCCACAGGCTGCCGCCGACCGGGCCAATGCCCGCGAAACACCTGCGCCGGCCGCCGCGCCGTCGAGCGCGGGCGCCCAGGTCGCCACCTCTGCGGAGACGCATCGCGTGCGGCAGGTGATCGACGGCGACACCATCACGGTTTCCGGCATCGGCACCGTGCGGCTGATCGGCGTGGACGCACCGGAGAAGACCGGCGGCTACCGCGAGTCCGAGCCGTACGGCGATGCGGCCACGCGCTATCTGAAGGGACTCATCGAAGGCAAGCTCGTGACGCTCGAGTACGACGGCGATCGGAAGGACCAGTACAACCGCACGCTCGCCTACGTCTTGCTCGAAGACGGGACCTGCGTGAACGAGGAGATCATCCGCGCCGGCTGGGCCGAGACCTACCGGCGATTCGAGTACTGGCGCAAGCCCGCGTTCCAGGCGGCCGAGCGCGAGGCTCGTGCGGCCCGCCGCGGGATCTGGCAGCGGTAGTAGGGCCGTCAAGCATCTGGCTCTCGCGTGTCGCGGACCAGCCGAAGTCGGGTTCAGACAGACACGCCGACCTGAAACGTTCCAATGAAACCGCTGCTCGCGTCTCCCGACAGCGTGATCATCTCCTGCGACACACCGTCGGCAAACACGTTGTCGCGCGCATTGGTCGTCGCGTTCTGCCCTTTCGGCGCGTAGACGCCAGTCCGGTAGACCGCCGCCGTCACATCCTCGGGAAACGCGATTTGCGTCACCTTCACCGATCGCCCACCGACCGAGACGCCCACGTGGATGTGCGTCGCGCGACCGGCATACCACCCGGGGTAGATCGTCTCGAACACCACCTGCCCTTGCGCGTCACTCACCTGCAGCCCGCGCAGGTAGGTCTGGCCGCGTCCGCTGCCGTACTCGCTGTACTCACCGGTGTGGTCGCATTGCCAGATCTCCACGCTCGCGCCGGCGACCGGCGCACACGCGGAGGCGGCATTGACGACGGTGATGGTGAGCGTGAGGGGCAGCCCTGGCTTGCCTTCGGTGATGTTGCGGCGCACGTAGTCGCCCAGCGAGGGGTATGGGCCAATGGTCTCGGACGGCGTCACCGCGCACTGAGCAGTGCTCGACGTTCCACCACTTCCCGTGCTCGTCGTCGTGGTTGGCACTTCGGTGACGGGGCTCGGACTCACCGGCATCTCGCCGCTGCAGGCGGCGCTCAGTGCGGCGCCGGCGGCGCCGAGCGCTTCCAGGGCTTGTCGTCGGGTCAGGCGTCGGGGCAACGGGTCGGACATCTCTTTTTGGCTCGCAAACTGCAGGCTGGGAGCTGGCGTTCCCTGACAAGCAGTCTAGCCGGCGACTTCGCCATGAGATGGTGGCAATTCGGTGACGAGATCGTGACCGTTGCCACAAGCGTCCGCGGCGCGCCGCGCGCTCAGCATCCGGCCACATACACCTCGACACCGCACGCCACCCCGTCGTCGTCCGTGCGGTCGGATAGTGCGGCGTCGAGATCGTGGATGAGCCGATCGCGTGCCGGTGCGTCGAGCGCGCGGCGGTGATGCTGCGCGACGGCGGCGCGAAGGTGGTGGCGGCGGTCGGCCATGAAGGCGGCTGCGAGTCCACGGCGGCATTCAGCCGTGCGTTCAAGAGGCTGATGGGTGCTCGCCGGCGGCGTGGCGCGTGCGTGGTGCCGGTTGACGCGCGGGCAGACTGCGGGCGTGGACGGGCGGGCACCACGCGGGGCTCGACGACGGTGACTTTGCGAACGTCGGCTGGACGCTGCTCGGGAGGGCTGTGGTATAGTTTGTGATCGCCAGTCGCGTCGTGGCGTCCGCCATGCGCGACCGTGTTGCTGCTCCGGCGCTCAGTCGGGGTCGCATTCCACTCCACGAGTGGGCCCGTAGCTCAACTGGCAGAGCAGCAGACTCTTAATCTGTTGGTTGTAGGTTCGATTCCTACCGGGCTCACCACTCTTTCATCAGCACTCTCGGACGGCGCCAAGTACTTGAAAAGTGGTGCCGTTACGGCGGTTCGATTGAATCGATTTCCGTCGTACGCGATTCCCTCCGGGAAGAACAGCGCTTGAAGGCGCTGCTTGTAGTCGAGGGGCGCCTGGACCCACAGGTCTGATGCGCGCGGCAGGATGCGTTCTGCGAACGCCAGGATGCCCTGTACGTCGAGTTCGTCGACTGCCT
>CAZJBN010000143.1:0-10737 GCA_964543955.1 uncultured Bifidobacteriaceae bacterium | reverse complement strand
GTTCTCTCGTTTTCCAAGCCGCTGTGGGCGCGTTCTTCAACGCCCACAGCGGCGGCAGATTCTACAGGCGGTGGAGCGCTCGTGCCACCAAGGTGACAGCGGACGCTCCGACGATGAGTCACGCTGATATCCGGTGGTTACCCCGGTCGCCCAGGGCAGTGCACGCATGCCAGTGCTTCGTCGAGAGGACGTGCAATCTAGAGGTGCGAGTTGGGACCAAGGTCCATATCGCATAACTAGCCCGCCGATCCCCTGATTCGTGCCGCTGTACAATCCGACACCTTCGCGACGCGAGCGCTCCCCGACGTTCCCCGACCGTCTACGCGACCACTGGCGGCTGCAGCGCGGCCCAGATGAAGCCGGCCAGCTCCCGCGCCACCGCGACCGCCACCTTCGGCGCCGGCTTGTGGTCCGCCAGCATCCGTCGAAACCGTCGACACAAACGCTGCTGTGCCTTATCGGCGATCGCGATCACCCGCGCCGGTTGGCCGCGCGGCGCACCTTGAGGCCCTGCCCGACGCCCGGGCGATGCTGGTAGTGCCAGCTCGTTTCCACCAGGATCCGGAGGACCAATGCATTGCCCATTTTGGTGATGCGCCCGCGCCGATGCTTCTCACCGCTGGAGTCCTCGCCGGGCACCAAGCCCAGAAAGGCCATCAACGCTCGGGCCGAGCCGAAGCGGCGGAAGTCGTGCAACTCCGCCAGGATCAGCATGGCGGTCAACGTGTCGATGCCACGGAAGCACCGGAGCCACCCGACGGGCTCGCGATACGGTGCCTCCTCGGCGAGGTCCGCGAGCCGCGCGTCCAGTTCCCGGAGACGCGCCTCCGTGTGATCGATGGCCAGCTGATAGTCGTCCACCACCGCGCGCTCGGCGGCGTGCGTCCACGTCAGGCTGTCGACCCAGCGACGATGCGCCTGTGTCCAATTCTTCCCCGGGTAGTGCAGCCCACGCCGCAACAGCAGCTTGCCGAGCCGATGGCGACACCGCTGCAGGTCCTCGCGCGCGTCGTCGCGCGCCCGGGCCAGGTCGCGCACGGCTTCGTCGGCGGGCGTGGGCGGCTGCACGACAGTCAGCAACCCCGCGCGCCCGAGCTCGGCCAGCCTGTGGGCGTCGCGCCGATTCGCCTTGACGCGCTCGCCCGGCTTGCGCGGCATCAAGGCAATGCGTCGCACGCGATCCGGTCGGTCGCGACTTGGCGCTGCAGCGCGTACCCGCACGAGGCGGCTTCGTAGAAGACGTGCACGGGCCTTGGCGCATCGCGCTCGAGCTTTCGTACCATGCGCCGCACCGCCCCCGGCTCGTTGGCCAGCTGCCACGTCACCGGTGTCGGCGCCGAGCCGATCAGCATCGCGACGAACAGATCCTTCTTGTGCGCATCGATTCCGACGAACGTAGTAACCTGTTTCATGACCGGCTCCTATCGGTGCGGCTCTGGCGCCGCAAGGCGCCAACCCGCGAGATCGGTGGCCACAGACCACCTTGTCGAGTGCGACAGCACTACGACGTTACGATAGCGGGCCGGTCATTCCATATTGTCTAGTGCAAGGCGACATGATGGCGCTTCCGCAACGCGAGGAGTTCGATGCGGTGTTGTGCGTGCTCGGTCTGTTCTTCGCCGACGACATGACCGCGGCCGCCCGGGTGCTGTGGGGATGCGTGCGGCCCGGCGGCACGCTGAGCGTTGACCACGTCCGGTGAGGCGGTGTGGACGCCGATGCTCGAGCGCTTCGTCGAGGTTGCCGCCCGCGAGCGACCCGGAATCGAGTTCGTCCTCCCCTGGCGCCGGACCGAGGACCCCGGCGTGCTGGCGGGGACGCTTCGTGACGGCGGCGTCGAGGACGTCCACGTCACGCAGGAGACTCACCACGTTCCGTTCCTCGCCGCGGATTGGAGCGCGATCGTGTTGGGTTCGGGGTTGAGGAGGATTGCCGTCGACCTCGACCGGGCCGCGCCCGGAGTGTTGTCCGAATGCGAACGGTGGGCCCGCCAGCACGACGTGTCCAGCGTCGCGGTGAGCGTCAACTACGCCACGGCCGTGAAGCGCCGGCGTCCGAGGCGCTGAGTCTCGGCGATGCCTCACGACCTGCCGGGCTCGCCCAGGAGGTACGCCTCCATCGACTTGCGACCGTCACGCACATGAAACTCGCCGTCCGGGCCGATTGGCCGTGCAGAGCGCAGCGTGTAAGGCGGTCTCCCCGGTGCTCGCGTCGGCGCTGTTGGCGTCGGCGCCATGTTCAAGCAGCAACTCGCAGAGTTGCCAGTGCCCATGGAACGCTGCCGACCCGAGCCCGAGATTCAGCCCAAGCGACTCGAGTTGTTCTCCCTGCGCCAGGAGAAGACGGATCGCGCTGACGTCACCGAAATAGGCGCACGCGAGATCAAGCTCGCGCCGCCAGCGTCGCGAAACGTCGCTGGTTGGCCCGACGCCAGGAAGGCGAACACAAAACCCGTGCGACCGTTCGCGATGCGATCGAGCATCGCATCCTGATCCTTGAGTATCCCCATGTGACCTCTTGTCCGCCGGACCTGGCGCGGCGCATCCGCGGCGGCGGTATCTGGCGCCTCTCCCACGACCGAGGTCCGGCGCGCCGGAGGCGACCGTCAGCTTCATCGGCTCGTCATGTCGAACATCGGGCAATCCCGGTGCAGCCATGTGTCGTCAGTTCACGAAGAGCAGACTGCCATCTCCTCCAAGCACACCGAAGCACACATGCGCGAGGTCACCCACCGTGTGAATCGCGATGCCTGGAAGGATCGTCCCGGTTCGTCGCGCGAGTATCCCATTGAGCATGGAAGCCACGAAGAGCCCCGGTCCCAGGAGGAGGACTGCGCCTACGCCTTGAGTGATGTGCATCGCGACAAACACGAGGCTGGTGATCCAGACGGCGTTCTCGCGGTCACGTCGCTCGATACCGGTCTGCATGTAGCCGCGAAACGCCGCCTCCTCCACGACGCCGGCCGTCACCCCGCCCATGACGAACATGGACCACCGGTAGGACGTGGTCGGGAACGCACTCAGGTCGGGGAGCGGCGACAACCGGCTGATCATGATCCAAAGCACGTAGACCAGCCCGAGCAGAACCACGATCGCTCCAACTGTCAGGCCGCCGGTCTCCTTTGCATCGGGTGTGCCTGGCGGCCACAGCCGGAGGAGCGGACGCCTTCGACCTGCCGTCCTACCCGGTGGCCCGTATCCGTTGAGCCAGTCCATGAAGGGCACGAGGTACGCCAGACTCGCGACCGCGGCCCAGGGAATGTCGGGCCGCACGCGCGCGTTCAACTGAGCAAGGAGAGTCCACGGGACGAGACACACCGCCGCAATCAGCAGTCCGGTAACGATTGGCGCGATGTAGCCACCAACAGTGGTTGGCTGACGAACCGCACTCGCGGTGTTCCCTGCCTCTGTCGCGGAACCGAGCCCATCAGCACGCCTCCCTGGGCGGTTCGGCAATACCGGCGGCAGCGGACACACTCTGCATTGTCTGTTTCGCCGGCTGCCGGCTGCTGCAGCGCTATTCTGCTCGTAACGCCGTTGTCGGATCCGCCCGAGACGCGCGCCAGGCTGAAACGCCGGTCGCGACGAGCGTGACCAGCGCCATTACCAGCGACACGGTGGCGATGGTCACCGTATCGATCGGCGTAACGCCATAGAGCAGGCCGCGCAGGCCGCCGACCGTGCTACCGCCGCCGCCAGCCCGATCGCGCCCCGAGGCCGGCGAGCACGACGTCTTCCCTCGCGACCAGCGGTATCACCGCCACCGTGGTTGCGCCGAGCGCCATGCGCACGCCGAGATCCTGCGTACGCTGCGAGGTCAGGTTCGCCAGTGTGCCGTAGATGCCGGCGCCGGCAAGCAGCAACGACGCCGCGGCGAACCACTTCGGTTCTGGTCTCTTCCATCCGTGGGTCGTCCGGGCTCGTCCTCCGAAATACCGTGGCCCCGACAGCTGGCCGTGGCGCGGCGGAGAAGCGAGTCGTCAATTCTCGAACGAATCTCCGCAAAGACCGAGAGCTCGAGAGGGCACTGAGATTGCGTTTGCTGACCAGGTGATTGAACCGTCTGGACAAACGATAATCGACACCGGGACCCGGATCCTCGACGCCGCCGACGAAGTCTTCTTCCGGCGCGGTATCGACGGCGCGCGCGTGCAGGAGATTGCCGATCGGGCAGGCGCAACAAGGCGCCCCTGCACGACCACTTCCGATGTCCGAGGGCCTCGGAGATCATCGGGCGCGCGGCGAAGCGGTGCAGGCAACCGGCCGGCGTTCCATGAGTCCTTCGACCGTTGCTGCCGAGAGGGGCGTCCCGCGTTGCTGAACAGGGCGCTGCAACCATGAGGCATCCCGCCACGGGACTGTTGGGGCTCCTGATCGTCGTCGGGCTGTCTGGGCCGGTACTCGCACGACAACCTTCGCCGGATCCGTCAGCGCAGCCGCCCAAGGAGGAGGAGGCGCGGTCACCATGGCTGCTGGTGCCAATGTTCTCGTCGAGTCCGAAGCTCGGTACGGCGCTTGGCGGCCTGGGCGCCTACATGCACGTCTTCGATCCGGAGAGCCGCGTGTCGCTCTTCGGCGCGATGTACCGATACACATCGACACACTCACAGATCTTCAGCGCGTTCGCCCGCACGTCTTCTGGCGCCGATCACCATCGCATCGTTCTGATCGCGGCATTCGGGCTCATCAAGAACGACTACGACGACTATCTCGGGACCGGCCAGCCGCTGAAGACCGACGATGACCTGAAGGCCGTCGTGGGGCGGTACCTGTTTCGTGCCAGAGGAGACTGGTTCATCGGCGCCCAGGGAAGTGCCGCCAATTACCAGGTGCTCGGAGCGACCGCCGAAGACGATCTCGTGCTCGAGTCATTGGGCGTACGCGGCTTCGAGTCGGCGGGGGTGGGCGTGACGCTGATGCACGATTCGCGTGACAACGAAGACATGCCCACTTCAGGCTGGTTCTTGAATGTCAACAATCTCGCCTATCGTGAGGCACTCGGCGGAGCCGAGTCGTTCGATGCGTATCGCGTTGACCTGAAGACGTTCTGGAAGCACGGCAGCGGCCACGTGCTGGCGGTGCGCCAGTACAACTGGCTGACCAGCGCTGCCCCGGCGGCGGCACAAGCGACGGTCATCCTCCGCGGCTACAAACAAGGCCAGTATCTCTCGCCCTACATGTCCTCACTCGAAGTCGAAGAACGCCTGTCGTTCAACGCGCGATGGGGCGCCACGCTGTTCGGCGGGGCGGCGGGATCGTACGGCGAGGCGCCGGTTCCACTCGAACGCAGCATCTATCCGACGTTCGGGGCGGGCCTGCAGTTCGTGATCAAACCCAGGGAGCGGATGAACGTGAATCTCGAGTACGCGCAGGGCATCGAAGACAACCGCGGCGTCTATCTGAAGCTTGGCTATGCATGGTAGTCGCCGCATCCGCCGCGAGGGGGAACCGGCGGCGCGATGCTCAGGTCAGCACCGAGGAGACCGCCGCGCCGAGACTGAAGGATCCCGCGGAGCACTCACCTTTGTCGTGGTCGGCGAGCGAGACGGAATGGCCCCGCCCTCCGCCATGGAACGACGGGTCGCGGCGCTACTGAACGCGGGCACGGATGTGGAGTTCCACCGCTACCGGGGTGTCGGCCATGGCTTCGGACCAGGTGTCGGCACGAGTGCCGAAGGATGGCTGGACCGTGCCATCGAGTTCTGTGAGAAGGTGATGCCGGCGCACCCGGACCGCGGTGCGGAAGGAGCGATGGGGGGAGGACAGCATGGACATTGCGAAGTGTGGCTCACAACCATCGGCGAAGGGGCCCACGGACTGGTTCACGGGATCGGTGCGGATCGATTCCCCGTTTCAGCGCCAGGCACCGGCGCGCATCGGTGGCGCGACGGTGACCTTCGAATCTGGTGCGCGCACGGCGTGGCACACTCATCCGCTGGGCCAGACGCTGATCGTCACGGCCGGCTGCGGGCGCGTGCAGCGCGACGGTGGACCGGTCGAGGAGATCCGCGCCGGCGACATCGTCTGGTTTCCACCCGGCGAACGACACTGGCACGGCGCGGCGCCGACCACGGCGATGACGCACGTTGCGATTGCCGAGATGCTCGACGGCAGCGTCGTCGAGTGGATGGAACACGTCACCGACGAGCAGTACGGCAGACAGCCGGCACCGGGACGGCGAGAGACGGAATGAGATGCGAGCAACTGTAGTGATGTATGGCGCGCACGACGTGCGCGTGGAGACGGTGCCGGACGCCAGGCTCGCCGAGTCGACGGATGCCCTGGTTCGGCGAGACAGCCGTGACGCCCCGCGCTGAAGTCCGCCCGGCAAGCGTTCCCGGAGCAGCCAGGATGACAATCGCACCGGCAATCGTGGCGAGGTCGGAGCATCACCACCTCGACACCGGCTTCTCGATGCCGGGTGCGCGAGGGTCGCGACGCGCCGGCCCCGAAGACTTTCGCCGCTACCTGACCCATATGCTCGGGTGGGGCTTTGCGACCATCTTCTCCCCCGCCCACACCCACGCGGACCTCGAGGACTTTGCCAATTTGAGGCGTGTGGCACAGGGCGGCGAGTCGCCCGTGGCACGCTGCTTCGGCGTCGGCCGCGGCATCACCGTTGAGGGCGGCCACGCGTCGCAGCCACCGCTCGCCTCTTTCCTCCCCGGGACACCGGAAGAGGCGCGCCAACACTGGTGCTGCTGGTGGAGGCCGGTTTGACACCGGCCGAGGCGCTGCGCGCAGCGACGATCAATGCTGCGCGAATGCTGGGACGTGAGACGGAGCAAGGCACGGTGGAGCCCGGGAACCTGGCCGACCTCGTCGTCCTCGATGCCGACCCGTTGGTAGACATCCGAAACGTCACACGGCTCCATCGTGTCATGAAGGGCGGCGTCATCTCGGATCCGGCGGAACTGCTCGCCGGCCTCCGATAGCCCCTGCACGATCGGATTGCACGTTCGTGGCGTTCCTCAATATCAGAGTTCTTCAGGGTTTCAACGGTCCGTCAAGCCGCTGAAGTCGTTGCAGTCCGCGATCGATGAACGGCCCACGCACGTGCAGGTCCGTCGGGCCAGCGTCACCCGTGTGGGTGACGCCGGGATTCACGGCGCATCGTCGGACCCGATCATCCCACCTTCGCCTTCAAGGCGGGCAATCTGGCGGACATCTGCGCGGGTGAACTTCAATCTGACGCCAGCGCCCATGCCGTCCGTCTCCTCGACAATCATCACGCCGAAGTGGCTCAGACCCCGCGTGACGGCCTCGACGTCCTCTTCGGAGCTGACCCAGGCGCTGCCACCCGCCTCCAGGCGGGACAGGGTTTCGACAGCAAGGCCGCAGGCCGCGGCGAAATCCGCCTGACTGACGCCGGCCAAGGCCCGAGCCGCAGCAATCAAGCGTCCGCTGATCCGGATCATCCAGCCCATTGTATGAAAATACCCGACAGGCCTGGTCGACCTCCTGAGTCGTGGTCAGGTGCAGCGTCTGGCCGTCGACGTTGACACCCGTCCGGTGTCCGTCGGCGGCTGCGCGACGGGCCTGTTCGTCACGGATCCGGCGGCTGGCGGCATTCGGCCAACGAAGGATGTCGATGCCATCGTAGACGTTGTGCCCGCCGCAGATTGTCCTGCACCGTCCGGAGGAAGAGCCGGCGTTCCTCCTCGCTCGTCGTGATGGCGGAGAGATTCAGTTCCGCCGCATAGAGCCCCTGTGGCGTGAAGCCGACGTCGGCAATCAATGCCACGCGGGCCTGGTCGAAGTGCACGCCGCAGATGACGAGGAACGGAACCGCAAGTCCCGCCTGCGCCGCGGCCGTGCAGCGCTGCAGCCGGCCGACACGCCGTCCGCTGCCGCTCGAATCGCTCTTCAGCGCGTCGGTCATCGACGTGCGGCTGAAGCGGATCGCCGCGAGCAACCCCAGCACGAGGCTCGTGGCGAAGCAGAGCGCCACGCACTGAGGCACGATCACGCGGTCAGTTACGACGGATGTGCGCGAATCGTTCGGCTCAGCCCATCGTTTCGGCGGCCGGCCGACGTGTGACCATCACGGCCCCGGCGGCAGTCCGAGCAGCGCGTCGAACGTCGCACGGTCCAGGACCGCGCCGTGGGCGCCGACGAATGTGTGCACTTGCCACGCCTTCCGCACCAGCCACTCGCCGAAATGCTCCGTGGTGGCGTTGTTGTCGCCTGGCGCCACGGTCGCGCCTGGCGGCACGTCCAGCAGGTCGCCCTCGAACACCAGGCCGTGGTCAGGCAGCCAGGCAACCAGCATCTCGTCCGCATGCGGGCTCGGCCCGGCATCGTGGATCTCGAGCGTCCGACGGCCGTCCGAGAACACCCGGCGCTGGTCGGCGATGACTTCCATCCGGATCGGTGCTGCTGCACCAGCGAGCGAAACGCCAAGGGTACCCCGGGCACGGCTGAGCCGCGCGAAGTACTCCCGGTTGCCCGCGGTGGTGACCACGCTGGCGCCGGCGGCGAGGTAGGAGCGAATGCCGCCCGCGTGATCGTCGTGATGGTGAGTCGGCACGACGTACCGAATCGGCTTGCCCGGCGCGAGTACGGCGACCTGCCGGATCACCTCGGCGGCTCCCGCCGAGGCGTCCACCACGACGACGTGGTCGGTGAACGCCACGGCCAGCGTCGTCATTCCGGATGCGGTGATCGCCCACACATCAGGTGCGAGCGTGCGGACCGGAACCTCCGCCGCCGGAGCCAGTTCGCGGGACCCGGCCGGCGGCTCGAGCATGACATCTGGAATCGCATAGCCGCGTTCCACCGACGCGAACGACAGCTCCCGCACCACTTCGCCGGCGACACGCCGGATGAGGCGGGCCGGCATCAGGAGGCCGTCCGGTGACTGGTAGTCCACGTACTCGAGTTCCGTCTCCGCGTCACCGGCCACCGCATCCGCACGCATGCCCAGCACGGCCCGCAACAGCCGGGTCTGCGGGTCGAAGCCCAAGGTGAGTGAGCCATCCGGAGTGGAGGTGACGACAGCGACAACCGAGGCCCCGCTGGCGAGGCGCAGTGGACCCAGGAAACGGAGGCCGGCTGCATGATCCAGCGCCGCGAGCAGTGGAAACTGCGGCAAGTGGAACAGGTTGGCGGTCTGCGCCGCCGCCGGCGGGTACTCTTCGGCCTGGTGGGTGCGCCGCCGCGCATCGACGAACAGCGCGCGAGCATCGCCGGTGACAAACCTCGTCGTGCGGCGGATGCCGCCCGGGTACTGCCGCTCTCCTCCCACACGAGCCGGCCGCGATCCAGGTTCACCAGCATCTCCGCCGTCGTGGGCTCACGATCGTACGGGGGAGTTGGTCGCCGGCTTTGATGCCGCCACACGTCATATCCCGTCATCCGCACGCGCATCGTCCGCGCGGCACCCAGCGCATCCATGCCGCCGTGCGCGGCGATCGCAGCATCAACGAGGCTTCGGGCCTGCGCATACGATGCGGTGAGGCCGCCGGGCTGCTGCCCGTCAAGCGTCATCCCCGCCACCAGCACAGCCAGAAACCACACGCGCATCATTCCTCCTTCAGCACGTCCGCCAGGCTGACCTGTTCCGCATGCAATGCCGGCTGCCAGGCGGCCAGTTCCGTTCGCAGGGGCATGGCGACCCAGGCGTGCCCGCGGTGGACTTCCGGATGGTCCTGCTGCAGGCGGATCGAAAACCGGATGCGGATCGAGTCGTGGCCGGGACGTTCCGAGGTGTGACCGCGGCGGGGCAGCGCGCGCATCGGCCCGGTCGTGAATGGCTCGGGAACGATCGTGGCCACGCGCTCACGGATCGAGAAGAACGATCCGGCCGCGATGAAGAGCGCGAAGCACATTCGCCAGAGATGGCGCGCAAGGCGCGGACGTCCACGAGGCATGCCGAATCGAAGGAAGCGCGCGTCGCCGATCGCCGAGAGCACCATGACACCACGCGGGATCCGCGAGACGAACCCATGCGACCGCCAGCAGCAGCCCGAGCGCGATACCGGGGACGACGAGCTCGAGAGTCGGTGTCGAGTGGATGGAGCAGCCCGGGCGGGACCGACGCCGCGATGTCGATTCCGTCTGCCCCCTGCGACGGTTACGGCGCGACGCAGATGACGTAGGCGTAGATGTTCCGATTCTGGGCCGTGGAGTTCTCGAAGCTCACGAACCAACCAGTCGCGGCTTCCCCTTCCTCGGGCAGCGGGCTCGGCGTGCTCTGCGTGAGACGCACGCCCGTGGCGCCGCCGGCGTGTCCCCCGCCGCCCGTGGCCACCTCGCCGATGGCGCACGAGGCGACGGCGGATCCTCCAATGCTGGCCTGCGCCACTCCGGCCTGACTGCGGGTGCGCACGTTCACGAGGCCGGATGGTCCAGCGGGGCCCGTCGGGCCGGCGGGCCCCATCGGTCCCGGCGGTCCGGACACCCCAGGTGGACCCGCGGGCCCGGGCGGCCCTTCGGGACCGGCTGTACCTGGGAGGTCGAGCACGAGGTCTCCGTTCCGCACGGCTCGCGACGCCGACGGCGAGGGTGGGGCGAACCGCGGTGTGGCGGACGTGACGGCCTGCAGGTAATAGCGATCCAGTGCGCTCCCATTGAACGGGGGCACGACGCCGACGGACACCTCACCGGTCGCGGGAAGCACTCCCTGCGCGAGGATGACGACGTCGGTGCCGGCGCCGAGCGGGATGCCGGCGTGGCTGAAGCCCGCGTTGACGCTGCTGCCGATGACGACGTAGTGGTTGCCCGGCACACCGCGGAT
>CAZJBN010000142.1:0-10784 GCA_964543955.1 uncultured Bifidobacteriaceae bacterium | reverse complement strand
GGGTCGGGACCGCTCTCGGTCGACGTGCCGGGCGTCGTCGAGGGCTGGCACCAGCTGCTGTCCAGGTTCGGCACGATCCCGCTCGCCAAGGCGCTTGCGCCGGCCATCGCCTACGCGCGCGACGGTTTTCCGGTGCAGCCGCTGATGGCCGCCGAGTGGGCACAGTCGGTGAAGAAGCTGTCGCAGGACGCGGCGGCGGCGCGCACGTTCATCCCCGACGGCCGGGCCCCTGGCGCCGGTGAGATCTTCCGGAACCCGAACCTCGCGAACAGCCTGGAGCTCATCGCCAGGGAGGGCCGCGACGCGTTTTACACGGGTGCCATTGCGAGAGCCCTTGCGGAAGACATGAGGGCACGCAACGGCTTGCTCACCGAGAAGGACCTGGCCGCGCACACCGCGGACTGGGTCGATCCGATCCGGACGAGCTACCGGGGCTACGACGTGCTCGAGATGCCGCCGAGCACCCAGGGCTTCGTCACGCTCGAAATGCTCAACCTGATGGAGGCCTTCGACATCAAGGCCATGGGGCACAACTCGGCGGAGTACCTGCACCTGCTCGTGGAGGCCAAGAAGATCGCGTTCGCGGATCGAGCCGCCTACCTCGGCGATCGGGATGCCATGCCCAGGGATGTGATGTCGATGCTCCTCTCCAAGGAGTACGCGGCGCTCAGGCGCAAGGAGATCGACATGAACCGCACCGGCACCTATCGGGCCGGCGCCCCGGGGGACACGAACTCGCCGGTCGATTTCTCGGGCCGCGATCTCGGCGACACCATCTATATGACGGCCGCCGACGACCAGGGCAACGTGGTGTCGTTCATCCAATCGCTGTTCGGCTCGTTCGGCGCGGGCATCGTCGCGGGTGAGACCGGCATCGTGCTGCACAATCGCGGATCGGGTTTCACCCTCACGCCGGGTCATCCCAACCGGATCGGCCCACACAAGCGGCCCCTGCACACGCTGGTGCCGGCAATGATCGTCAAGGACGGCGTGCCCTGGGTGTCGTTCGGCGTGATGGGCGGTGACAACCAGGCGCAGGCGCACGCGCAGATCGTGGTCAACCTGGTGGACTTCGGCATGGACATCCAGCAGGCGGGTGATGCCGCCCGCGTCCGGCACATGACGCGCAGCCTGGCGGTCGAGAGCGGAATCGCGTCCGAAGTACGCAGGGCTCTCGAAGCGAAGGGCCACACGATCAGCGACGGGCGCGGCGCCATGGGCGGCTACCAGGCGATCCTGATCGATCCGAAGTCCCGCGTCCTCATGGGAGGCTCGGACCCCAGGAAGGACGGGCTGGCCATTGGCTGGTGACGGAATCGATGACTGAGCCCGATCTCCCAATCTTCATTGCACGCTCACCGCTATGTCGTTGGACGCCGCCCCCGTTCCGCAGCCAGCCCTGGCCTTGACGCGCACGTAGTACGTTCCCGGCGGCGCGGTCGTCGTGACGCTCGTGCCGATAATCGTTGTCACGACGACGTTCGAGGCGCCGGGAGCGTTGCCGGCTTCGAGGACGTATGCGGCAGCGCCGGGGACAGGCGACCAGTTCAGCGTGACCCGCCGGTCGTCTATCGATGCCGTCAGCGGAGACGGGGTGCCTGGCGGAGCGCAGCCGCCGACCTGCACCACGGTCTCAGCGGAAGCCGGTCCGACACCGCAGGTATTCCGACCGCGCGCGCGAACGTAATAGACACCAGGCGGCGCCGAGGCGGTGAGGGCCGCGCCTGACACGCTGCTGTTGACCAGGTTGGCCAGGCCCGACCCTGATCCCGCCTCGAACACATGGCTCGTCGCACCGCTGGCAGGTGGCCACGTCAGTGACACGTGGCTCCCGGCGACGGTTGCGATCGGCGCACCCGGTGCACTCGGCGCCGTGCACGTCGACATCAGCGAGATCGGCACATCGTCTGATGCGGCGGTGCCGCAGCCATTTCTCGCGCGCACGCGGACGTAGTAGGTGCCTGCCGGACCGACCACACTGTAACTGGTCGTCGTCGGGCCGACGGGCAAGGTGGCGAGGTCGCTCGCCCCCGGAGCGCTGCCGGCCTCGATGAGATAGTCGGTCACGGATCCGGATGCAGGCGGCGCCCACGACATCGACGCGCGCAGGCCCGACGCGCTTGCCGCAAAGTCCTGCGGTGCTCCCGGCGCCGTGCAGGGACCAGTCGTCCCCCGCCATCCGAGTTGCACCACGTCGAAGTCGCCGGCCTTGATCGACGAGAACGCGGGATTGAGCTGGCCGTTGTTCCAGTTCGGATGGAACATGCCACTCACGTACATGCTCGACCCGGTGTCGGCGATGATGAGGCCGTACGTCTTCATGGCGCGGAAGATCTTCTGGATGTATGGCGGATGGCCGCTGATGTCCTTGCCGGCCTTGAGACGAAGCCGCGCGCCAAGCGGTGGACCGGATGCGTTGGTGTTGGCCCGATGCGACGCCGGCCACACGTAGCCGTTCACGCCGCGAACCGTCACGCGCAACGCATGGCGGATCTCGTCCGGACCAAACACCTCGTCGTAGCGCACGAGCCCCGGAAGAATCGCAAGACCCGCCGCGTCCGCCGAGGTCCATCCCTCGGGCCGGCGGCCGTTGGTCTCGAGATCGAAGAACGCGCCGGAGCCTGCTTCCCACCGCGAGCCCGTCCACCGGAGCGCGAAGAGTTCGTACAGGTGCCGGTTCTCGCGATCCACGATCAGCATGTGCCGATCGCCGCCGACGCCCGCGTTGCCCGGTGGTCCGCCCTCAATCCAGTACGGCTGCGTGATCGCCTCGTCCGGGATCGGATAGAACGGGACGCTGACACCGGTCTGGTGATTGACGCCGTCGCTCTCGCCGGCGTAGTCGAAGACCACCGCGCGCTTCGGCTGTGTGCCGTCCACGACCACGTAGGGCATGCCGTAGATGTTGTGGCTGCCGGGCGACTCGAAGCCGCCGAAGTCCGGGTGCATGCCCCGCGTGGCGCCGATGAACGCGATGATCTCGCCCGACCGCGAATCGACCGGCGCCTGCGAGATGTCCTGGTTCCACCAGTTGTCCGCCGGGAAGAGCGGAAGCGGCGACGGCAGCGGGCCGTTCCGCTCCGCCAGGGCCGGCGCCCACTGGCCGACGAGCGGCATCGATACGCCGGCGGCGAGAACGATTGCGGGCAGCCACGTGCACAGGCGGCGACGCCACGATGTGCGTGGACCATCATGCAGTCGCGCACTCCCTGTCATGCGCAAGGCCTCGCCTGACAAAAACGTGAGCCCGCGTATCGTTCCGATGCACGGTTCTTCTCGTTGACGTGGCGTATCATGGCTCGATTCTGGTTGTTCGAACTCTGGAGGCCGCGGTGATGCAAAAGGTGTTCACACTTCGCGTCAGAGCCTGAAGCCTGCCCTCAGGGGATCATCTCCGTCGATGAGGAATGCGTGCTCGCCGGTGATCCAGGCACTCCCCTGGATCTCCGGCACGACTGCATCCATCTCGCCCACTTTCGTCCTCGACAGAATCCGCCCGGTAAACGTCGTGCCCACGATGGACTCGTGGACGAACGGCGCCTCGTCTGACAAGAGTCCCATTTCGGCCAGCACCGCCATGACGGCAGCCGTGCCGGTGCCGCACGGCGATCTGTCGACTTCCGCATCGGCGAACACGGTGACGTTGCGCAGGTGCGCCTCGCCTTGCGCCGGGCCGGTGAAGATGGTGCCGTAGACGCCCGTCAACCCTTCGTCCAGCGGGTGGACGATGCGGTGGAGCCGTTCCACTTCCCTCGCGATGGACATGCCGAGCGCACGCAGCTCCGGAAGCCGATCGGGCTGGATTGGCAGGCCCACCGCCTCCGCATCGACGATCGCGTAGAAGGCGCCGCCAAAGGCCACGTCGACGGGCACGGTGCGTCCGCCGACCGTGACCGGGATGCCGGCGCGGGCGACGAATGACGGCACGTTGGCGAAGCTCACCGACTCCACGCGCAGCCGCTCGGCTTCACGCGCGATGGTGGCACGCGCGCTGACGAATCCCGCCGGCGTGTCGAAGCCCACGTCCGGCGCGGCCGGTGCCATCAACCCGCGCTCGATCGCTATCGTCGTGACGGCAATGATGCCGTGGCCGCACATCGTGCTCCAGCCCTCGTTGTGCATGAACAGGACGCCGGCCCGCGCGCCGGCCGACACCGGCTCGGTGAGGATGGCCCCGTACATGTCGGCGTGGCCCCGCGGCTCGAGCATCAGCGTCCGCCGATAGTGATCGAGGCGCTTGATGGCCCACGCGCGCTTCTCGAGCATCGTGGTGCCTTCGGGCGAGGGCAGGCCCCCGGTGATGAGGCGGAGCGGCTCGCCGGCGGCGTGGGCGTCGATGGTGTGGACGGTATGGATCATTGCTTTTGCACAGACTGGTTTGAGATGACGTAGAGAGCCTGCCCACAGATTACGCGGATTCGGGACGGATGCGCAGATGCGTCCTGTGTGAGATCTGCAGCCAGTGAAGTACTCTCTGACACCAGTGCGCGCGTACTACTCCGACCACTTCGTGCTGCCGTTGCCCGAAGGACACACGTTTCCGATGGCCAAGTATTCGCGTCTGCGCGAGCGCATCCTCGAGGCTGGCATCCTGCCGGCGTCGAGCCTGCACGAAGCGCCGGCGGCCACGTGGGACGACCTGCGGCGCGTCCACACGGCCGAGTACGTCGACTCGGTCGCGACCGGCACGCTCGCGCCCGAGGCACAACGGCGAATCGGCTTTCCCTGGTCACCGGGCATGGCCGAGCGCTCGCGGCGATCGGTGGGCGCGACGATCGCTGCGGCCCGCAACGCGGCCGTGGAAGGCATCGCGGCCAACCTCGCCGGAGGCACGCACCACGCATTCGCCGATCGCGGTGAGGGCTTCTGCGTCTTCAACGATGTGGCCGTTGCCGCGCGCGTACTGCAGCACGACGCCATCGCCGCGCGCGTCGCCGTCGTGGACTGCGACGTGCACCAGGGGAATGGGACGGCCGCGATCTTCCGGAACGATCCGGCCGTCTTCACGTTTTCGATGCACGGCGCGCACAACTTCCCGTTCCGCAAGGAGACGAGCGATCTCGACGTGGCCTTCGAGGACGGGGCGACCGACGCCGACTACCTGCCCGCACTCGAGCGGCACCTGGACTGGGTCCTCTCACGCCACGCGCCGGACTTCGTGTTCTACCTCGCCGGCGCCGATCCCTATCACGGCGACCGTCTCGGACGTCTTGGCCTGACCATCGACGGCCTTCGCCGTCGCGACGAGATCGTCCTCGGACGCTGCCGCGCGGGCCGCGTGCCCGTCGCCATCTCCATGAGCGGTGGCTACGCAGACGACGTCGAGGCCATCGTCAGGATCCACGCGAATACAATCGAGGCAGCCGCGGCGATCCATCGGGCGGTGCCGCAAGAGGTGACATGTTCCAGACCTTCAGGCTCCTGAGCGAAGCGCAGGTCAAGTCCGTGCTGCCGATGGCCGATCTCATCCAGGTGATGGAAGAGGCCATCGCGCGCTTCTCCGCCGGCCAGGCACTGCAGCCCGTCCGCACGGTCCTGATGGTCGGTCCCACGAAGGCGTACTTCGGCGTGATGCCGGCCTACATGGAGGAGCCCGAGCAGCTTGGCGTCAAGCTCGTCACGGTGTTCGGCACGAACGAACAGCGGGGGCTGCCCTCTCACCTCGCCACGGTCCTGCTCCTCGATCCGGAGACCGGCGCGCTCGTCGGCGTGATGGATGGCCGGTATGTGACCGAGGCGCGCACGGCGGCCGTCTCGGCCGTCTCGGCTCGCCATCTGTCGCGAACCGACGCCAGGCGGCTCGCCATCATCGGAACCGGCGTCCAGGCCCGGAGTCATCTCGAGGCCATCGCCGAGGTGCGCCCGCTCGATGACGCCCGCGTATGGTCGCCGCGGCCGGCCAGCCGCGAACGGTTCGTGCACGACATGGCCGATCACCTGCCCGGACGGCTGCACGCGGTGGACCGCGCCGAGGATGCCGTGCGCGCCGCCGACCTCGTCGTGCTGGCCACCTCGTCGCCAGTGCCGGTCATCGAGAGCGACTGGATCGCCGACGGCGCGCACGTCATGGCCGTTGGCGCGTGCCGCCCTGACCAGCGCGAAATGGATCCCGCGCTCGTCGCGCGGGCGCGTTTGTTCGTGGACTCGCGCGCGGCGGCCGTCGTGGAATCGGGAGACGTGGTCATGAACGTGGCCGAGGGCCGGTTCACCGAGGCCCACATTGCTGCGGAGCTCGGCGAGGTGGTGTTGGGGCGGGCCGAGGGCCGGACGTCGAGCCGCAGCATCACGATCTTCAAGTCGCTCGGGATGGCGGTCGAGGACGTCGCGGCAGCCGGGTTGGCGCTGACGCGCGCCCGAGAGCGTGGCGTCGGAACCGAACTGCTGATCTGAGCGTCGAAGCCTGCTGAAGACCTGAACCGGAAGGAGCCGGATCGATGGCGAACTGGCGGCGATGGGCGCCAATCCTGTTCGGCGTCGGCGTCACGATCGTCGTCCTGGGCATCGGCGCGGCGCTCTTCAGCATCGCCTGGGTGCGCGAGCACGTCGTGATCGAGGGCGCGACGATCTCGACGGCGGACACGAGTCTCGACGAAGTTCGCAAGCGCTACGCCGGCAGGCCGCCTCTCATCGAAGTACGCGACGGGAACGTCCGCCGGAACGACCCGCCGGCCGACGCGGCGCCGACAGGTCTCTCGACGCTGCACGTGCTGGCCTGGGATGCCGGCGAAGGCAAGATGGCGCGTATCGAGCTGCCGTTCTGGATTATCCGCTTGAGGGGCATGCCGATCGACATCGGCGGCGCCAACATCCGGTTCGGCGAGGCGGGCTTCACGCTCAAGGCTGCGGACATCGAGCGATACGGGCCAGGAATCGTGGTAGACGTCGAGATGAGCAGCGGCGAGCGCGCCCTGATCTGGGTCGAGTGAAAAAGGGGTCAGGCGTCATTTTCTCTTCGGCTGGCCACTCCGAAAATGACGCCTGACCCCTTTTTCTACTTGAGCCCGCCTTCCTTCTTGAACGCTGTGACGTCGGCAGCAGCCAGCTTGATCGGCACCGGCTTCGGGTTGCCGCCGCCGCGGGCGTCCTTTTCCGGATCCACGCCTCGAGCCGACCCCGACCCGCTCACCTGGGCCTGCTGCTTCTCGCCGCCGCCGGTCGGCAGCATCTTGCTGAGGCCGAAGCCGCCCTTCTTCTTTGGCTCCTCGGCCGGCTTGGCTTCCGCCTTTTCCTCACCGCCCGTCAGGCCTGCCGAACCGGCTGTCACGGTCGCAATCTCGGTGATTGCCCTCGGGGTGTAGTTGATGGTCTTCGCGTAGCGATCGGCGAGCGCTGCCGTCGAGGCCATCTTCTTCGACGCGACTTCCGTCTTCAGGTTGTCCAGCCGCGACTGCATCTCGGGGTGCGACGCGAACAGTCCACGCTTCTCCTTCGAGTCCTTGTTGCGATCCTTCAGCCGCGTGAGGAAGGCGCCCAGGCCGCCCGGGTCGTAGCCGACAGCATTGGCCAGCGCGATGCCCTTCTCGTCCGATTCGTTCTCCTCCGATCGGCCGAAGCCCTTCTCGACGATGTTGTCGTAGGTGGCAGTGACGGCCCGCTCGAGGAGCGCGGAGCTGCCGGAGAGCGTCTCGGACGCGCCCATCTGCACGGTCTTGCTCTTCTGGATCGAGCGGATCGTGTGCTTCTCGGTGATGTGAACCAGCTCGTGACCGAGGACGCCGGCCAGCTCCGCTTCGTTCTGGATGAGCGCGAGGGCTCCGCGCGTGACGTGCACATAGCCGCCGGGCGCTGCGAACGCGTTGACGCCGTCGGTGTCCAGGACGATGAAGGTCCACGGCAGGGAGGGCCGGCTGCTGACCTGGGCGAGCACCGAACCGACGAGCGAGACATAGCGGTGCACGGCCGCGTCCTGCACGACGCCGTACCGCTGGCGAATGCGCTCGCTGACCGCCGCGCCGAGCGCCTGCTCCTCGGCATCGGTGACCTGCAGCTCCCGCACCTCGTTGGCCTTCTTGACGACGGATCCGATCTTGCCCAGGCCACCCAGCTGCCTGTCGCCGCTGGCGGCCGCAGACGGCACACCTGTGAGCGCCGTCAGTCCCACGCAAAGGAGCGCCGTCCTGATCCTCATGTTGGTCTGACCTCGTAAATCGCCACCGGGTGACTCTTGCCCTTCACGGTGACGCTGCCCAGCGGACGCATATCATACCGCCCTTTGAGCCGCGAGCGGGTGTGCTCGCTGATGATGATCCGCGTCCCGTATTCCTTGTTCAACGATTCCAGCCGGGCGCCCAGGTTGACCGCGTCGCCGATGACCGTGTAGCTCATGATCGTCTTCGAACCGATGTTGCCAGCCACCATGCCTCCGGTGTTGATGCCGACGCCGATGTCGAGGGTCGGCATCCCGAAGGCAGCCCATTCCTTGTTGAGTCCATCGAGCGCCCGCACCATGGCGACGGCTGCCTGCACGGCATGATCGGCATGGTCCTCGTCGTCCAGGGGAGCGCCGAAGAGGGCCATGACCATGTCGCCGACGAACTTGTCGAGCGTGCCGCGATGATCGAAGAGCACCTGGACCATGCGGGTGAAGTACTCGTTCAGCATCGCCACGATGTCTTCGGGCACGCCTTTCTCAGTGAGCGCGGTGAAGCCGCGCATGTCGGAGAAGAGGACCGTCATGTCGCGCCGCGTGCCGCCGAGCGCCGCCCGCGAAGGGTCCGCCAGCAGCTGGTCGTAGACGTCGCGGGCGACGAATCGCGAGAAGAGCTGCTTGACCTTCCGCTTCTCGCGGCCCTCCACGAAGTACTGCCAGGAGAGATCGCCCACGAACGCGAGGAGGACGGCGAGGGCGGGCACCGCAAGGGGCCACCAGGCTCCCGCGCCAAACAACCGGACGTTCGTGACGATGTGGCCTGCCAGGAGGGCGAGCGCCACGAGACCGGTCGTCCAGACGGTCCCGAGTCCGCCGGCGACGCCGACAACAACGGCCAGGCCGAGCGCCAGTGCCGCGCCCATAGACGCGGGGACAGGTGTCAGCGTGCGACCGGCGCTCCAGGCGTCGATGGTGTTGGCGTGCACCTCGGCGCCGGGCATCCGGCCTTCGGCAAACGGCGTGACGAACACGTCGCGCAGCCCTTCTCCCGCCACGCCGACGGCGACAATGCGGTCGCGGAATCGATCCGGCGGCACATCGGGCCGGACGCCCTCGAGCACCTGCTGCTGCGCGTAGAAGAGATCGTAGAAGCTGAAGGACTCGAACGTGGGTGTCCCGTCCGCACGCCGGGTCGGGCCACGCCACGACAGCATCGCGCGACAGGCTGGTGTCGGCGGGCCGTAGTAGTCCGGCACCATGTCGGTCACGAGCGGGACGCGCGTGTCGCCGATGGCGAGGACGCCGTCGTCGACGCCGACTCTGCCTGGGCTCAGTCCGCGAACCAGCATCAACGACGCAAGCGGCAGCGACGGGATGATGGTTCCCGGTTCCCGGTTCCCGGTTCCCGACACCCTGACGAACGGCACGACTCTCCTGAGGGGGCCGTCGGCATCGAAGACGACGAACGAGTGGCCAATCGCGCGCGCGGCCCGCGCGAGCGCAGGGAACGGCGGCGTCACCTGCGGGCGGCGTTCGACGCAGTCATCGACGGCGAAAGGCTGGTTCAAGGCCGGGATGTCATCCAGGTCGGCGGCAATGGCGCGCGAAGGGTCCAGGAGCTCGGCGCTTGCGACTTCCGCAGCGTAGATCACGTTGCCGGCACGAGCCGTGGCGTCCACCAGCGCCTGGTCGGATTCGGCGCCGGTCCATTCCGTGTCGCCGACCAGGAAGGTTCGTCGATCGGCTTCGGCAAAGAGAACGTCGTAGACAATCGACTTCGCCCCGCCGGCCGCCAGGTAGTCGATGAGCGTCGCGTGCACGAGCCGCGGCCAGGGCCATCGGCCCACGAGCGGCTCCATCCGCTTGATGCTGTCATCGTCAATCTGGACGAGCACGATTGCGGGCTCGCCGGATGGTGTCGGCGCCGGACCGCGCGTTTCACCGGTCGCGGTCTGGCGGACGCGCCAGTCGAACAGCTTGAGCTCCGCCGTGCGCACGAAGCTGCTGAGGCCAAGGAGGAGCGCGACGACGGCAGCGGCAGTGCCGAACAGCGCGCCACGAAGCACCTTGCGGAACGCGGCGTTCACGCCCGCTCCTCCTCCGCGCGCCGCGCGATGCCGGGCAGGAGCAACCACCGGATCGGGATGATTCCGAAACGCGCCCACCGCCAGTACCGGAGGAACTTGCGCCGGGCCTCGGCATCGGTGGCCACCACGCGCGTTTCAGTCGCCAGGGTCGTTCCACCGTCCGCCGGAGTCGTCTCGAGCGTCCAGGCAATCTTCACCTGTCCGGGTTCTTCGTAGGCCCGAAAGGCGCTGGCTGGAATCGCACGGAACCGGACGTCGGCCAGCCATGGCTGACAGGCCGCACCGGCCACCAGCAACCGGTCGGCCTCCTCTCGCAGGATGCCCCAGCCGAGCGCACGCATCTCCTCGATGAAGCCCGTGGCCGCGCGCGGCACGGGCGTGCTGCCCGTCAGCCGTCCGCGCAGCGAGAAGATGCCGCGGACGACAGGGTGCGACTGCATGTCGAAGCCTCGCGCGACGCGCATCACCACGTCCGGCGGCGCGTCCACGTGCACCTGGAATCGCTCGCGGGCGTCGGGGTCGGGCACGAAGTCGTCGAGCGGCGAAGCGTCGGTCACGCGTGCACGGGGTCCATGGCCACGTGCGTCAGAGTGTAAGCCGGGACCGTC